>CAINEY010000040.1 GCA_903847945.1 uncultured bacterium
AACTCCTCTAGCGGTATTCCGTTACGAATGGTGGAGGTTTTTGAGTCGGGAAGTTTGAGTCGAGGAAGGTTCTTTTGACGTGACGTTTCGGAGACAAACACATAATGATCGAAGAAACGAGAGCCCGTGTGGCGATGCCAAAAGACCAGGTCAAGGACTTCATTATGAATGACCTGGATCTTGAGGCAGGGTTTATCGAAAGCTGCCGGAACCACCAAGGGCAACAAATGCTCGTGATGAACGATCATCACATCGATATCCGAGGTGATGAGTTGGCGAAGCGTTCGAATGGTTTTAAGACGGCCTCTTCCGCGGGGTTTATTGAGTACCGTGATGGTGATGGATGGATCATCCCTGAGGGCTTGGAAACGGTATTGGGCTTGGGGGGAAGTATCTTGCGTCAAAGCAACGATGTGGTTGTGATCGGAACCATGACACAAGGAAAGATTGCGCACAACGGCAGCCACACCACCCAACTGAAGTCCATGCAACACATGAAGAATGTTCATTAGGAACCTCGCGGACGGGTCAAGGAAACCCACGCATAGGCGATCAGGTACAGTGAAGCCTTGAACGGTGATAACTTGACGACATCCCGATAAATGCGATATCGCCACTTCGCGGATTGCCATTTATTGGCTGTGAGCGATGCCGCATGACGTCGTCGGTAAGCTAAGACTTGGGGAGTAACCTGGATTGGGATCCCTTTCATCACGAGGTTTAGCGCTACGGCGTAATCTTCATGTCGGACGGATGGAAAGACGAGTTCTTCCTTCAGCGACTGATGTGCCATCAGGGTTTGAAACAGAATGCAGTTGTCCATCAGTAATCCCTTCAGCGTGATGGTTTGTGGACACGTGCGCAACTGAGGGTGAGGATCCTGTTCATCCGTTCGATCGATAAAGTACCCTACGGAAACCAAAGCCTTGGTTGTTGTCATGACGTGTACTTGAGTCGATAGTTTATCCACAGGCCAGGCATCATCGGAATCCAAGAACGCAATGTAGGTTCCAGTACAATGGGCTAACCCGGTATTTCGGGCTCCCGCGACACCGGTATGGGGTGCGCATATCACGTGGGCCCTTGGATCTGAGGTCAAGCGATGAATGGCGTCAACCGTATCATCCGTCGATCCGTCATCCACGATCCAAAGTTCCCAATCCGGATAGGTTTGGTTGAGGATGGATTCGAGAGCGGTGTTGATCAAGCCCGATCGGTTATAGACCGGCATGACAATGGAGACCAAGGGATTACGCATGAGGTTTGGATCTCCAAACGAAGGCCAATCCCCCAATCACAATGCCCAATCCGAAGAGCCATGGGGCAATGTCAAGTTGAGGGGTAATCATGACCTGAGTCACGTGATACTCGGAAACCAAGGTCTCCAGTTCTTGTTGGTAAAGCACCAATTGGATCTCGACTTGCGTGACGCGTTGTTGAAGGGTCATCAACAGGGTGTCCGTTGACCAGGCTTCAGTATCGATCTCCAGTTTACGGTGAAGAACGGCTTGACGATGAGTCGCCAACAGGGTTTGCAGGTCTTGAATCTGAAGGCGAAGCTGTTGGCGCTGAGTTTGAGTCATTGCGTTAATAGCTTGATGGAGGGTTTGTGTCACTTGAGGAACAGTCGTTGTTTCATCGACGGTCATCACGATCCTGTGTAAACTGATGGACACCAAAGTGATCGTAACGGAAGCATCATCCTCCACGATCTTCTCGATTTCCGTCCGTAAAGCCAACACATCGGCAGCCATCGGAGCTGCGCCGGGTTGAATCGGTGAGTAAGCCACAAAAGCCGTTGCGATGGCTGAAGACGATGAAAGACGAATCCATGTGGCACCGAGGATCAGCAGTCCGGCTAAGATGAGCAAAAGGTGTTGTGCTTTACGCATGATCCTTCTCCTTGGCCAGTAGCGCCACTAAACTTAAAAGGATCCACCAGACGGCTTTATCAAACAACATACGGAAAACCATGCC
>CAINEY010000041.1 GCA_903847945.1 uncultured bacterium
AACCAATAGTATCCCCAAGAGAATCAAGGAGTTCCGGAAGGTTTCGTTGAAGGTTCTCATTAATTCGCGGTCATATCCAACCGCCCAAAGCACCACACCCAAACGATCCAAGACCCGTGATTCGAAAATCATCGGTTCTCCATCCACATTCAGCGATAAGGTGGTATCCACCGGAGCCAAGGAGATGACTTTGACGTCATTCCACGGAATCGGCGTATCGATCAGATCGAGTTCGGGATGAATGACGAACTTGTCGTTCTTGGTCACAAACGTATAACCTTTGGTTCCGATGACGTAATCGTTGTAGTCTTCGATCCATTGGCTGAGATCCACCACGATATCCAAGACACCCATCACTTCTCCGGATTCATTGATGACCGGAGTGTCGATGGACAGAATAAACGTGTCGGTTCCGATGTAACGATAGATGTCCGTGTAACCGATTTGACCCGGCTCTAGACCGATCCCAAGCTGAAACCATGGCCGGGTGCGCGGATCAAAGTCCTCCGGGACACTTGAGGTGGTCTCATCGTAATAGTAATCCCCGTTGATCGTCCCATACGCAATAACGGAAAGATCGGAGTGTTGAGCCAAGAATCGTTTGAAGATGCCTTCGACTTCGGTTTCCTGCGTGGGATCTTCCGCTAAACGGCGCAGTTCAGGGATTTGAGCCAGATACAACATCGTCTGTTCGATCTCGCCGAAATACCCATCCAGTCGATCGTGATAGGCATTCAAGGTCGTACTCAACTCGTGCTTCTTCTCACGGATCGCAATCTCATCGATCGCAAAGTAATAGATCCCATTGATGAAGAGGAACATCACTAAAAGCGGAATAACGGCCATCCACAGGATCTTCGATTGATAGCTGCGTAAGCGGTACAAAAGTTTCATGATTATTTCCGCAACTGGGCGGCTACCTCACGGAAGACCTCAACCGCGTGATCCAGCTGAGCAGTCGTATGGGCAGCGCTCACCATGACCCGTAAACGGGCTTTACCCTTAGGGACGGTAGGGAAAACAATCGGGGAGACAAAGATGCCTTTCTCCAGAAGGGCTTTCGAGAAAGCCACGGTTAAGGCTTCATCCCCCAACATCACCGGGGTGATGGGGGTTTCACTGTGTCCAATATCGAAGCCGGCTTTCGCCATTTGAGCTTTGAAGTGGTTTCCGTTGTCCCAGAGTTTGCGGTTGGCTTCATCGCTTTCGCTCATTAATTTGAGGGCTTCCAAGAGGGCTCCGACCACAGCCGGAGGCAAGTTGGTGGAGAAGAGTAAGGGACGAGCCCGATGACTCAGCCATTCTTTCATGATCTGACGTCCGGCCACATACCCACCCATGGCCCCTAAGGCTTTGGAGAGGGTCCCAATCGTAAAGTCGACGCGGCCGTGCAGGTGGAAATGATCCACCGTTCCGCGTCCGTTTTCTCCCAAGACCCCGGAACCGTGCGCATCATCCACATAGGTCAAGCATTGAAATTCCTCAGCCAACTCAGCGATCTCAGGCAGTTTCGCCAGATCCCCGTCCATCGAGAAAACCCCGTCGGTGATGATCAGGACATTGGTGTAGGATGATCGCTTTTCGGTCAGGATACGCCGCAAATCCGCCATGTCGGAATGTTTATAGACAGCCTTATCGGCTTTGGAGAGTTTGACCCCATCGATGATGGAGGCATGATTGAGTTCATCGGACAGGATGAGATCGCCCACATCGGTGATCGCTTGGATGACTCCGGCATTACAGTTGAATCCGGATTGAAAGACAATGGCCGCTTCTTCGCGTTTGAATACAGCCAATGCCTTCTCCAACTCATCATGCAGGGACTGATTCCCGCTGATGGTTTTCACGGCTCCGGCCCCGATCCCGTACTGTTCAACGGCTTTAATCGCTGCGGCTTTTAAGCGCGGATGATTGGCGAAACCCAGGTAATTGTTGGAAGCGAGGTTCAACACGGTCTTTCCGTTGATGACAATCTCCGGTTCATTGGCGCTTTCCACGATCGGTAAGACGCGGTAAACTCCGTCGGCTTTGAGTTGATCGACTTTGACTTTTAAGAAATCCAGATCGTGCAGTCCCATTTA
>CAINEY010000042.1 GCA_903847945.1 uncultured bacterium
ACGCTAAGGGACTCGAACCCCTGACCCCCTGCACGTCAAGCAAGTGCTCTCCCAACTGAGCTAAGCGTCCACACAGCGTGCGTTATTAGTTTATCACGCACTTATCGACTTTTCAAGAAAAACTTACGTGCTTTAGGCTACAATAAACCCATGAAGATTCTGCTTGCGCCATCCAAATCCCAGCACCCCCGCCCCATCGCTGTCGACCTGCCGAAACGCGTCCTCATGGATGAATCGTTCAGCCGTGAGGTGATGACGCAGTTGAAGGCTCTGGATCCTTCACAACTCGCTTTAGCCATGAAGTTGAGCCCAAAGCTTACCCAGGAAACTTATCAACTATTTCAAGCGTATGGCCCTCGAATAAGCCTACGAACGCCGGCGCTTTGGCTCTACACCGGCGTCGTCTATGACCAACTGACTCCCGATGACTACGACCAAAACCAACTCGCCTACATCGACAAGCACGTGCGCATCCTCAGCGCGTTGTATGGGTTGATTCATCCCTTCACTCCGATCTGGGCTTACCGTTTGGACTTGACGATGAAACTCGATCTATCGCTGAGAAACCACTGGAAGCCCCTAATTCATAAAGCCCTGAAGCGGGAAGAGCTGATCCTGGACTTGAGCTCCCAGGAGTTCTCGAGCCTATTGGATCCAAAACACTTAAATCTTCATCACGTCGAGTTCATGCAGCGTCAGGGTGAAACGCTGGTGATCCTCAGTACCCCCGCCAAACAAGCCCGCGGAGCGTTAGCGCATCAGCTCATCCTTCATGGAATCACGGATGTTGAGGGGATGCGTCACGTAAAGGTTCTGGATTATCAGGTGGATGAATCCCGGAGTCATGATAAGCTAACCGTCTTTATCCGTTAAAAAAGCACGATTCGTGCTTTTTAGTTGAAGGTTTTAAACCAGTCCGTCATCTCATCCATGACCGCCACGCTTTCCGGGTAGATCATTTTGATGTTGAAGACGTGGAAGCGCTTGGCTTTTAAGGGCAAGATGCGCTTCTTGTAGGGCAGCTTATGCATGTCCAAGTCATCCAAGAAGGCTAAGGTTTCCTTGATGAGGGGGATATCAGACTTAGTGCTCAGGACATAAGCCGGAGGGAACTTATCATGTAAGTTGGCCGAAACACTGGAATAGACATACAAGGGATGTTTCGTGTAGTCGCCGCGATTAAAGAGGGTCTGCATCATCGCTTTGGTCATCGGCAAGTCATGGCTTTGATGGACCATGCGCGTCATATCGTAGACGCCACAGCTTAAGCCCAACGCTTGGATTTTAACGGCCGCGGGAGTCATCCCATAGACCCTTTGTAAGGCTTCTGACGTGTGAATCAAGGCCGCCAAAGCACTCAGATGGGCTCCGGCTGAATCCCCCACCAAGAACACGCGTTGGGGATCCAGATGTTGTTCCTGAGCGTTGTGTTCGACCCATTTCAATACGCTCATCACATCCTCAATGCAGGCCGGATAGGGATGATCAAAGGCTAAGCGGTAGTTGATGTTGAGGACCGCAAAGCCCCGTTTGGCTAGTTCCATGGCGTAATACCGGTAATAACTGTTGCGATCGCCATACAGCCACCCTCCCCCATGAATGTGCACGATGACCGGTAACACCGCGGTGTTGCCTTTGGGTCGGATCACTTCCAGGGTTTGTTGGGGATTGGTGGTTTGAGCGTAATTCACGGCTGAACCAACGCTTGCTCCGGTGGGCTTAGGTGCACTTTTAAAGTACGCTTCATCCCCTTGGGCAATCAGCACCCAAAGGGCTTTTAAATTGGCCTGACGGGCTAAATCCTTGAGGTTCATTGCGGTCTCCGGAAGTAGGCAAACGCGCTTTGACGCTCACGTTTGACGGTATACAAGGCCATGTCCGCGCGTTGAATGAGCTCATCGGCCGTTTCCGCATCCTGAGGATACATCGCAATTCCTATGGAGATGGAAATGGGAATCGGCGTTTCAGTGTGGATCAGCGGTTCTGACACGCGATCCAGGATCTTTTGCACAACCCGATTCACATCGTCGATCGATTCGATCTCATCCAACAGGATACAGAACTCATCGCCCCCGAAACGGGCAAATGTATCACTCTTGCGCAGCACACCCGAGATTTGATTCGCCAAGTGCACGAGCGCCATATCCCCTACGGGATGCCCGTACGTATCATTGATGGTTTTAAGTCGGTTCAAATCCAAGGCAATGACCGCCAACTGGTGCCGGTGACGATTGGCTCTGGCTTTATCGCTGTCAAAACGGTCATAAAACAGGATCCGATTGGCCAGTCCCGTTAAATGATCATGCGTCGCGAGGTGTTTGAGATCTTCGCGGGTGTTGACTTCCTGTGTCACATCCGTCACATTCACCAACAGATAATCTTCCAGATCTTTCTCATCTGAAAGCTTGATCACCAGGGCGGATAGTCTGCAGATCCGTTGCGATCCGTCCCGTGTCCGCAATACGGCTTCAAAATCTTCGAGCCGTCGTTTCAACCCTATTTCTTTTAAGAGCGTCTCACGTTGATTTGCATCCGCCCACATGTGCAGATCCATGGTCGTCTTACCCACCACTTCCTCCAAGGTGTACCCAAACATTTTCAGTAAACTGGCATTGGCGTTATAGATTCTTCCATCCCCAAAATTCGTTACGATTAACGGCGTTGGGGAATGGTCAAACACCAGATTCAATTTCTGTTCCGAAGCGATGACTTTGTGCAACAGCTTATCACTCACCAAGAGCACTTCCGCATACGTCAACAGTGCAGTCAACATAATCAGGGCTATATGACCGATAATGGTGTACACATTCCCCACCAAATAGTCTTGAGGAACCGGAGCAAAAATGGCAACACTCAGGTTGTAGAGCGTTACCGCCGCATAATACACCAAAGCCAAACTCATAATCAATGATACCCGGTGTTGTCGGCTGACTGAAGTCTTTAGAAACTTGAACAAGATTCTTAATGCCAACAACATCAAAGCTCCATGAAGGATTATCGTTCTAGCTTGAAGCCTGGGCTGAGTCAATGTGTAAAAGAGCGACCCGCTCATGGCTAATCCAATCAAGACCAGGTCGATGCGGTAGCGGAACCGCGTTGACAAGTATCGAGCCAATCCTTCAGATAATAAAATGATGGATGAGAGATGCAACGCATTGGAAACAAGAATGGCTAGCGATTCGGGCAATACAATACGCAACACAGAAACCATGAACGCCGCAATGGATAACATTAGGCTATAGATCCAATAATTGATTCCGGTGACGCGGTCTCTGTAATTGACGAATAAAAAACCCAACACCAAGAGGCTTAGCATTGAGTTGATCATACTGACAAGACTGATTCCGATAATGGTCAAGGTGAACCCCCGACAGATCAGCGTCGCAGATGAGACTTCAGGGCCTCCTTCAGTGACACCGCATCCCCTTGCGCGTTGACCGGATGGGAACATCCCGGACACGCAGGTAATGATTTCTGTTTCATCTTTATAAACAGATTATAGCAAATTAATCCCACAATGACCAAAACCGCCAAGATTACACTAAGATCCGCCATGTTCATTTTAGAACCCCAGATGGGTACCAACCTGGTACACCACAAGTGCCACAACATAAGCGACCCCGGTTTGATACCCGATCGCAATCAGGGTCCACTTCCACGAATTCATTTCCCGTTTGAGCGTCGCAAAGGCCGCAATGCAGGGCATATACAACAAGCTGAAGGTCATAAAGGCCAATCCCGATAAGGGCGTATAGGCGTTTTGAATCGGCGCGGCGAGTTCACTGATGCCGGCACTGGCGGCATTACCGACCCCATGCAAGACACCTAAGGTCGATACTACAGCCTCTTTAGCCACAAACCCAACGATCAAGGCAATCGACGAGCGCCAATCCCCAAAGCCCAAGGGACTAAACACAGGAGCGATAAACGTCCCGATCGATCCGATGATCGAATCCGCCGCATCCACCGCAGGCTGTAACGCAAAGGTATAGGTGCTCATCACGTAGATGACGATCGACGCCAAGACGAGAATCGTTCCGGCCTTGATGATGAAGCCTTTGATCTTATCCCACGTATGCAATGTCAGATTGCGTAAGGTCGGCCAATGGTATTCCGGCAGCTCCAGTATGAAATTACTGGTAATGCCTTTGGTAACGTAACGTTTGAGAATGATCCCTGAGAGAATCGCCACGGCAATCCCCAACAGGTACATCGAATACACGGCCACGGCTTGGTGTTCTTTGAAGAGCGCCGCCGCAAACACCGCATAGATGGGAAAGCGCGCACTGCACGACATAAACGGTACGATGATCATGGTCAAGCGCCGATCGCGTTCATTCTCCAAGGTCCGGGTCGCCATTAATGCCGGAACCGTGCATCCAAAGCCGATGATCATCGGAATAAATGATTTTCCGGATAAGCCAAACTTACGTAAGATCCGGTCCATGATGAACGCCGCTCGGGCCATATACCCGGTATCTTCAAGAATCGAAAGAACGATAAAGAGGATCGTGATTTCCGGTAAGAAGCCCAAGACCGATCCAACCCCGCCTAGAATCCCATCCACCACCAAGGCATAGACCCAATCCGAAACCCCGATGGCACTCAAAAATGAGGCAATCACCCCGATCACTGAACTGATGAAGGCTTCGAAATAGGTCTTCGCAAACGCTCCAATCGGTCCAAAGGCTAAGGAAAAAACGCCCCACATGATCAGTAAGAAGATCGGAAAAGCCAACACCCGATGCGTTAAGATCGCATCGATGCGTTCACTTAAGGTGGGTTTGTCGCTGGCGTTGCGCACCAGCACGTCACGGGAGACTTCGGTAATGAACCGGTACTTTTCATCCGAGATGATCATGTCGCGATCCAAGGGATTGTCTTTTAAAGCCTCTTCCACGGTTTGATTCAGTGCCGACAAATCCACGGCATCTTTCCCGTGATCCAAGGCTGCCACCATGCCTTCTTCGATAAAGCGGATGGCGTGCAGGTTCGGACTGACGCTGATCTTCAGCGATTCCCGGATCGTTTTGATGAGTTTGAGGATTTTCGGGGAATACAGCTCAATGAACTTGGCGGGTTGGTGATCGGCTTCCATCGTTTCCACCAAGGTTTCAATACCTTCGGCTTTGGAGGCGACCACTTCCACGACTTCCACGCCTAAACGTTGAGCCAGTTTTTGAATATTCAACACATCCCCGCGCGCTTTAAGTACGTCGATCATGTTCAGAACAACAATCATCGGTTTTCCGATTTCCATCAATTGTAAGGTTAAAAACAAGTTACGTTCCAAGTTGGCCGCATCCACCACATTGACGATGAGATCGACTTCCCCACTTTCGGCATACTCCCGGGTAATGACTTCTTCCAAGGTTGAGGTCGATAACGAGTAAATCCCCGGTAAGTCCACCAGGGTCAATTCATGATCACTGCGTTTTATTTTACCGAGTTTTTTCTCGACGGTCACGCCCGGCCAGTTCCCCACGTATTGGTTGGAACCGGTGAGCGTATTAAACAAGGTGGACTTCCCGCAGTTGGGATTGCCCACCAAGGCAATAGTTTTCTTAATCACTCAGCACCTGCACATGGATCTCATGCGCTTCGTGTTGGCGTAGACTCAACTGATAGCCGCGGACTTTGATCTCGATGGGATCGCCCAAGGGTGCCCGTTTGATCACTTTGATCTCGGTTCCGATGGTCAGACCCATATCGATGATGCGTTTCCGCAGGGTACTCTGTTTCCCCAGGCTTTCGATGACACCCCGTTGACCGGGCAACAAATCTTTTAATGTCATTGGATCCTGCTTTCTAAGCACTGTACTCAGTGCACCACCAGTATATAAAAAATCCAGTTTGGAATCAAACAGGATTATTAAGATCGCTTTGGCTTATCCACTAAAAGAAAAACAAAATAGAGTACAAAGAAGATTACAACCGGAGAAAGAAAGACCATCAGCGTCACAATAGCCGCCAGATCGGCCATCGATCCGCCAGTGACCGGTGCATCAGTAATCCCGCGGTAATCACGATCCCGAAGAGGGCTACAGCGATTGGTAACCAAATCGAATGAATCATTTTCCATTTCAGTTTTTGATGAAACACGACGCGATACAAGACATAGTAGATCGCTCCAGTCGATGCGATCGCCAACAACGTCAAGGATGCTGAGTCCATAAATGCCCCTTCCTGTCCCACCGTTCTCGTCATATCACAATGCTCTGTCCGGGTCAAGGAACGTGTAGTTTCTTAACAGAATCTTAATAAAATCCCGCATTAAGCGGGATTTTTAAGCTTTTGTTGATCGCGTTTAGCGAAAATGAAGTACAACACAAAGAAGACAATGACGGGCGGGGTATAGAACAAAAGCATTACCACCGAGATAATATCGGACCAGGAGCCAGGGGCCAACGGCGTTACAGCTACCCAAATCGCATTTCCGATCAGGAGAACTTCAAGTACCAGTGGCAGCCAGATCGAATGGATCATCTTCAATTTGAAGACTTTATGAAAAAGGAAACGATACAGAAAATAGTAGATGGCGCCAACGCTGGCGAACATCAAGAGCAGTAAATAATCCACAGGTCCTCCTCATTTAGGCCGTGCCATTAATCGATCAATACCATATGCCACAATATGAGTCAACACCGGTAAACCGGCAATCATCAGGATGGCCATGGCCATCTGCAGTTCCCAGTTCTTCGTGTTGGGGGTGAAATAGGCCCAAATGGCGATTCCAACGCCAATCGCCAACACCAACAATGGAACCCCGATGGCGAAGAGCCTGTCAAAGCGTTTGAAGCGTTTGAGTACGAAACGGTAGAACAGGAAGTAAGCTAAGCCGAAGGATGCTAATGTCGCAACTTGCTGAAGGAATAGCGGGTCCATAAGACTCCTTTCGTTAGCGCGATTTGCGCATGGCACGATCAATGAAGTATGCAATGAAGAACAGAATAACTGGCGGGAAGAAGAACATTCCGGTCAAGATGGCAGCCAAGTCGGTAAACGCTGTCGGATCATCCAACAGCAATGTCGATATTACAGCATAAATGCCAAAAATAGCTACTGCCATCGGGATCCAAATCGAATGAATCATCTTCCATTTGAAGTAGCGGTAAAATACAAAACGATAGAGAGCAAAGTAAAGTAAGCCAAGGGATGCAAATCCCGCAAAAGTCAACATCGGATCCAAGTGTAATGTCCTCCTGGGATGTCAGTCAGGTTTGTGAGCACGCCCACAAAGTTGAGTGAATTTGCCCTAACTGTACTACCAGTGTAATACAGTTAAGCAATCCTGTCAACTCAAACGATTCTGTGCGTTGCAGAGTAGCCTTACATAGTGTACAGTATTGACAGAACAGAGGTACCCCATGAACGCTTTCTTAAAACGGAAGAAGATTGTGATTTCTGCCCAAGTCTATTTCATCGATGCGATGAGCGCAATGGCCTTGGGTCTGTTTTCCTCGCTGATCATCGGACTCATCATCAAGACTTTAGGTCAACAGTCCATTGTTCTCTTTGGTGAGAACTTCGTTTCAACCCAACTCGTGGTGATTGGAACGGCAGCCATGGCCATGATGGGGGCGGCCATTGGGGTCGCCGTTGCGCATCGTTTGCAGGCTCCGCCACTGGTGCTGTTCGCCAGTGCCGTCACCGGATCGATGGGCGCTGCTTCAGGGGGACCTGCCGGAGCCTTTATTGCGGCACTCATTGCCGCAGAGTTCGGTAAAGCCGTCTCCAAAGAGACCAAACTGGACA
The DNA here is from genome assembly GCA_903847945.1 of uncultured bacterium. Taxonomy (GTDB): domain Bacteria; phylum Bacillota_I; class Bacilli_A; order Erysipelotrichales; family Erysipelotrichaceae; genus UBA2212. Next base: position 7,756 of record CAINEY010000042.1, read on the forward strand.
TCCTGGTCACGCCGCTGGTTACGATCCTCTCCGGGGCAATCATCGCCCTCAGCGTTTCTCCGCTCATTGCGCAGCTGATGACCTTCTTAGGCCAGATCATCATGACGGCCACCACCTATCAACCCTTCCTGATGGGCATCATTGTCGCCGTGGTCATGGGACTGGTTCTGACAGCCCCGATCTCATCGGCAGCTTTGGCGATCATGCTGAACCTCAGCGGGATCGCAGCCGGTGCGGCTACCGTGGGATGCGCCGCGCAAATGATCGGTTTTGCGGTCATCGGTTATCGCGACAACAAAATCTCCGGACTTTTCTCGGTCGGATTAGGCACCAGCATGCTTCAGATCCCCAACATCGTTAAGAACTGGTGGATCCTCTTGCCGCCGACCGTGGCTTCCGTGATAACGGGTCCGCTATCGACCATGGTGTTTAAAATGACCAACGTGGCCGCCGGAGCCGGTATGGGCACCAGTGGACTCGTTGGTCCGATTACGACTTTCAATGACATGGGTTTCACCACCAACACCCTGATTGGGGTTGCGGTGCTGCACTTCGTCTTGCCAGCCATCCTGAGCTATGCTTTGTATGCGGTTTTACGCAAAGAAGGCAAAATCAAAGACGGCGATCTCAAACTCGACGTTTAATTAACGCAAATGCTTTTGGCCGCTGGCCAAATAGATGCGATACCAGTCTTCACGCTCCAGCTTAATCTCCAACGCCTTCACGGCGTTTTTTAATCGCTCGATCTTCGTGGAGCCGCTGATGGGCATCGCATGAACCGGATGTCGTAAGAGATATGCATACGCAATCACTTCCGGATCGACCCCATACTTCGTAGCGAGTTCATGGAGCACCTTGGCCACCGGAGCCGTTTCTTTATCCTTTAAATCAAACAGTCTTCCTTGAGCCAAGGGAGACCAAATCATCGGTTTGACCCCGTGTTTCTGAAGGACATCAAAGTTTCCGTTGTCGATGTGTTCCGTCACCAAAGGATTCCATTCGATCTGATTGGTCACCAATTGATAACCGGTCGCTTCATGGAGGGCTTCGAACTTAAAGGGATCGAAGTTGGAGACGCCGTAGCTTCTGATTAATCCTTCCTGTTTGAGCTGAATCAACGTACAGGCCACTTCTTGATGATCAATGAGCGGATCTTCGCGATGAATCAGGTACACATCGATATAAGTCGTGTTTAGTTTACGCAGGCTCTCGTGACACGCTGCCACGATGCGTTCTCTGGAGGTATCGTAGTGCGAGAAGGCATAGGGACGTACGGAGGAAGCCATATTGATGCCGGTCTTGGTGACCAATTGGATCTGACTCCGGAAGGAAGGATCTAACTTAAGGGCTTCCCCAATGGCCTCTTCCGTGGAGTAGTTGCCGTAGATTTCAGCGGTATCAAACGTGGTGACTCCTAACTCCACACACGCCTTCATAAAGCTCAGTGTTTCCTGGGGAGTACGGTTATGCAAGGAAATACCCATCGTCCCTTGAATGATGCGGGACAAATAAATCGATTCGGTAAGGTGAACGCGTTCCATGTCTACAGTGTACACAAAAAAGAAAACCCGGTCACGGGTTTTCGTTAAATCGATTCGATCAGATCGAGGAATCGTTCGATCGGTTGGTTACCGACCAGTTCATGCGTTTCGTTGATGACAATCTTGGGTACGCCGGAAACACGGTAGGATTCGGAGAGTTCATAGAAGGTTTGGGCTTCAATCATTTCCCCGGTAATGTTCTTGTTCAGCATGGCTAATTTGTGTGCCTTTTGAACCGCTCCCGGGCAATGCGGACACATCAGGGTCACAAAGACTTTGATGTTGACGGGTTTGTCGATCTTCGCCAAACGGTCCAGTAAGGCTTCCGGTAAGTCTTCCACGGCTCCGCTCATTTCCATCAGCGCAGTCAGGAAGGACGTGAACTCATGCCCGGCGGGAATGCCGTTGAACTTGACGCGGTGGTATTCGCCGTTGTGATCCAAGAGAACAAAGGCCGGAGCCAAGGTGACGTCATACTGTTTCGCCAACTCGCTGTCGAGCGGACTGATCTGCATTGAGAGCTTATCGCTGAGCTCCACGACTTCGCCTAAAAGCTGTTCGGTGGGTTCACAGGTTTCGCACACCGCGTGATCTTGGGTGAAGAGGACGATGCGGACGGGGTTGACCAGTCCTTTGAAGAGGTCTTTGACTTGTTTTTCGATGTCTTTGGTAATCATTTTTTCCATGGTTGTTTCTCCTTTAATGGGTATTGAGGTATTCGTTGGCGGCTAAGGCAGCCGTGGCGCCTTGAGCGGCCGCAATGATGATTTGTTTGTAGGGGGCATCGGTGACATCCCCGGCAGCGAAGGCGCCTTCCAGGCTGGTGGCTTGTTTCCCGTTGACCACGATTTCTCCGCGATCATTGGTTTCAACCAAGCCTTTGACCAGATCCGAATTGGGCAGATTCCCGATCTCAATGAACAAGCCGTCGGCTTCGATCGAACGTTCGGAGTTGAATGCTTTATCCAGCACCAACACATTTCGCATCCGGTCATCCCCGCGGATCTCCAGGATCTGGGTCTGAAGGTGAATCGTCACGTTTGTGGCTTGATTCAGCTTATCCAAGAGGATCTGATCGGCCCGGAAGGTACTGCGGTGAACGATGGTGACGTGCTTGGCGATCTTAGCCACATCGATGGCGGCTTCGACGGCCGAGTTGCCGCCACCTGCGATAATCACATTTTTGTTTTTATAGAGCGGAGCATCACAGATCGCGCAATACGCCACTCCGGCGTTGGCGAACTCTGCTTCGCCCTTGACGCCCAACTGGCGGGGATGGGATCCCATCGCCAACAGGATCGTCCGGGCTTTGATGACCCGTCCGTCTTCAAGGGTCAGTTCGAAGAGGTCATGCTTGGTGATGGAGGTGACATGCAGATCGCCCAACACCTCGACATCGGTGTGTTCCAGGTGTTCCAGAAACCGTTCACTGAGCGCTTCTCCGCTGAGTTCGATCGTGCCCAAGTAGTTATCGACACTGGACGTATTCAAGAGTTGTCCGCCCTTCTTCGGCGCGATCACCAAGGTTCTTAAACCTTTGCGCTTGGCGTAGAGTCCGGCATTGTAACCTGCCGGTCCTCCGCCGATACTGACGAAATCAAAGATCCCGTCAAGTGCTACTTCTTTTTTAAATGAAAAACCGAGACTGAATGACATGGGATCCTCCTTACAGTCTCGATTATATGGGGACAGAACTTGAATTACAAGCCTTTTACTCTTCTTTTTTAAGAATCTTCGATAACGACGATTCCGTCAGGTCAAACATCAGGGCTAGATCCTGCAGAGTCAAAGCCGTGGTTTGACGCAAACGACGGATACACGTATTGCGTTTGGCTTTATCCCGTTTAAGGGTTGCTTCATCGCAGGCATTCTCCTTCAACCAGGACCGCAGGAGTTCCTGATGTTGGGATTCATCCGGACGAACCAACGGTGCCTTTACATCGAAAAGGAGTTGACGGTTGATCGGTTTCATCCAATCCAAAGCTGGCTTCCCTGTTTCCATCAAACAACACTGAAGATCATTCCCGGATACCGACGATAAGCGTTTGATCGTTTCCGCCAAATGAGCATCATCGGCAATCTCAGTGCTCTTGTAGCGGGAGGCAAACAAGCGTCCCACTTCGCTGCGGTAGAGGGCATAGGGAATGTTGATGGCCTGCATCAATCGTGAAGGCGGCTGTCCATGGCGTTTGATGATGAGGGCATACTCTTGTGCCTGCGAACAACACAGCGCCACCACCTGCACCCCAAACCGTTCCGAAGCGGCTTTGACTTGCGCTAAAAAGATCTGGCGATCGGATTCATCGCGAAAAAGCACGGCTGTCGTTTTTTGCGTCAGTAATAAGAGATCCGCGGTTTGTTGGTTGCGTGCTTGTCGGGCCATACACCCATTATAATTCAAGTTTTGTCCCCAACCAAACAAAATGCGCTTTCGCGCATTACTTGACGAGTCCGTAGGGCCAATCAATCACCCCACCGAAATCATAGACATTCTTATAACCCAGTTTGATCAGCTTTAGAGCCGCTTGAGCGGAACGGTTGCCGGATCGGCAATACACTAGGATCACAGCATCCTTATCATCCAACATCGCAATCGGATCCGATCCGATGCTTTCATTGGGAATCAACAAGGCGCCTTCAATGTGCCCTTCCTGATATTCCGACAAGGTTCGTACATCCACGATGATGACATCTTGGTCTTCCATCATCGTCTTGGCTTCAGCCGCACTGATTTTCTTCACCGAAGCTCCCGTACAGGCACTTAAGCTCAGGACTGCCAACACCATTATGATTATCCATTTCTTCATAGTTCCTCCATCACTGGTTTCATTCTACCAAATCTTTGCTTGCCGACCACACGAATGCCCGATATGATGAACTCGGAGGTTTGGTATGAACACGCAATTACTCAACCGTTTGGAACGATTAACCGAGGTCTTACGCCAGGATCCGGATTGTTTAGGGCTCTTGGCTTTAGGCTCGGCCGCAGATACATCCCGCATGGATGCTTATTCCGACCTGGATTTCTTTGTGATCGTCAAGGACGGTACGGTCCAGCGTTTCTTAAATGAAGACACCTGGCTCACGTCTTGCGCCCCTTTGGCTTACCGGTTCAGAAACACCGTGGATGGCCACAAAGCCCTATGGGAAGATGGGATCTATGCGGAATATGCGGTCTTTGACATTTCGATGCTTTCCCGCATTCCCTATACAACAGGCCGTTGGTGCTTCAAACGGGACGGTATCACCCTCCCCGATCAACCTCATAAACCTCTTCCCGATCCCCGTCAATCCGTGGACTTCGCTTACAATGAAGCGTTAACAAATCTGTTGGTGGGGATGATGCGCTATCGCCGTGGCGAACGGGTTGCCGGAGCTCGGCTCATCCAAGTTCACGCCATCGATCGCATCTTAGCGACCCTGGATGATCCTTCGGTTCCCCTGTCAACAAGCGTCGATCCCTTTAGTTTGGATCGACGCATCGAATTCCGTCACCCGGAGATTGTGCCGCTGTTGGAGGATTTCCTGGTGGATTTGGACAAACTACCCCAAGCTACCTTAGCTCTACTGACTTACCTGCAAGCCCGGATGTCCATCCCCGAAGCGATGGTTCAACGCATCACTGATCTTTGCGACTAAAAAGCGTCATTGACGCTTTTATTATCCTAAGGTTTGTTTGTATTGAATAAACAACCAAATCCAAAACAAACCAACTAGAGTGATCCTGAATTTTTGATTCGCTGTATAATCTCTCTGATTTCCAATCGTAGTTGACGATACTTCGACGTCCCAAAACCACTTTTTTGACGTGCGACATAGAATACACCAGAGGAGTCCAGAATATACGATGGAAGATAGAATCGTTGGTAATGTTGGACAATGTTACTGTTGACTAACTTGTGGGATATCGCATTTTCTTTGTTGATCAGAAACAATGAAATGTGAGCCGTAACCCGATCACTTTTTTTATACCCATATATCTCATCAATCAATTGCTTGTACTTTTTGTTGATCTCCACAATAGTTTCTTTTGATAGTTCATCCACCACAACGATTGAGATGCATACAAGAGTCCAATATCTGAGACGGCAATAAAAAGTAGCATTAATTCCTTCGATGGAGTTCTTAGGCAAGTACAATTCATAGCCTTGTCGCTTTATGGCCTTCTCAAGATGAACAAGAATGGGTTCACTGGATGGATAAGTTAATTCATAAGTCTCGGCTTTAACAGGTTTCTGATCGAGTGCGCTACCATAATATGGCAACAAGATGATAAACAAGATGCCGGAAGCGAAGAAAATGGCCATTGTTGGGTAAGCGACAAATCCCCAATCATCAACTTCACCTAGGAAAACGCTCAAAATAGGGAATATAAATGCAAGTAAAACGATAGAACCAATTCCTATGCAAATCAAAGACTTCATGAGGATTTCTTTACTCTTTTTTGACATGATTCACCCTAGCAAATTCAAGAGTTTTTTATCTAAACTCATGGATTTAAGCAACTTTAATAACATATCGAATCTCATAGTAGCGAGTGATATGTAAGCTCGAATTCATAGTCCCTGGATTATTCTGCTTTACTTATTGATAGAAATTTCAGAGTTAGCGAAACGCTATGATCTCTGAGCCACCCGTTCTTTGACATGTTCTTTGAAAAGCACATACATCAAGGACAAGGTCGGAATCGATAAGAGGATCCCAACGACTCCCCACAGACTTCCACCCACGGTGATCGCGAAGAGGACCCACATGGCTGGTAACCCCACCCCTTTACCCACCACATGCGGGTAGATGAAGTTGCCTTCGAGTTGTTGGACGACTTGGTAAACCACGAAGAACCACAGGGCTTGGATCGGATCGACTGTAGCCACTAAGATCATCCCGATGGTCATGGCAATCATGGACCCGACAACCGGAATCAAGGCGAAGAAGGCGATGATCGTACTGATCAGCAACACGTACGGGAACTTCAACAGACTTAACACCACAAAGAAGAGGACGCCTACGATGAGGGCTTCCACGGTCTGTCCAAAGACGAAGGATGAGAAGATGTCATTCGCCAAACGAGCCACGCGCCAAAGACCGGCTTGCTGTTTGGGATTGAGGTAGGCTTTGGCGACCAAGTCGGCCTGGTTCTGCAGGCGTTCTTTAGAAACGAGAACGTAAATGGAGAAAACAAACGCCAGGAACAGCGAGATGAACGTATTGAACACCCCGGTCACCAGATTGAAAGATGCACTGAACCACGAACGAACGGTGTCCTGAGCGAAGGTAATGATGTTGGCTTTGACGGTGGCGAAATCGAAATTGATGGACTCAAGCCATTGACCCAACTCCGTATCCAAGGAGATTTGAGACATGACCCATGCTTCCAAGTCGTTGACCGCTTGAGGCACCGCATTGATAAAGTCCACAATGGTTTTGGTCAAATCCGGAATCACCATAAACAAGATCCCGCTGACCACTCCAGTAATCAGGATCAAGGTAATCAAATAAGCAATGGTCCGATGGAGCACTTTGGGGACTTGTATGATCACCCCAGGCCTTACAAACAAAAACCGTTCGATGTGCTTCATTGGCGCATTGAAGACAAACGCAATGGCTAAACCCAAGATGAACGGGCTTAGAATCGACAAAACCAGCTTCAACCCCGCCAAGATCACGGCTTGGTTCATTAACACCCACACCAAGAAAAACGCAAACGTGATGTAGATGATTCCGGCGCGTAGTTCTTTGGATTTCAGGTTCATAGGGTCCTCGATACCTTCATTATAGCGTAATTGAGCTTAGCGTTCATCCACGACCTGGAAAATCATGAATTTCAGGTAAGGTTGACGTTCATCGGCCCACAAGATCGGATGATCCCAGTGCTGCGTACGCACTTCCACTTGGCGCAAACGACGGTGCGCATTACGAGCAGCGCGTTCGATGGCCGCCGTAAAGAGTTCCGGAGTCACGTATGACGTACAGGACGCAGTCACCAGGTAACCGCCATCGGTAATCAGTTTGATGGCCGCTTCATTGATTTCCTGATAACCGCGTAACGCCATCTTGAGCGCATCCTTGGCTTTCGCAAAGGCCGGCGGATCCAGAATAACCACATCATAGGTTTGACCTAAGGCAGCTTGATTGGGCAAAAACTCAAAGACATCCGCACACACCAAACTCATCCGATCTTCAACGTTGTTGAGTTGAACGTTGCGTTTCGCTAAGGCAACGGCCGTTTCTGACATATCGACCGCGGTCACCTCTTTGGCTCCCGCAATCGCCGCATTGAGCCCGAAGGATCCAGTGTGCGTAAAACAATCCAACACACGTTTTCCCTTGACGAGCTGATGAATCGCCAAGCGATTGGATTTCTGATCGAGAAAGAATCCGGTCTTTTGACCGTTTTCCACATCCACTTCAAACTTCACCCCGTTCTCGGTGATCACCGTCACGGGTGAGGTCGGTTCACTCAACCAACCCTTAACTTTCTCAAGACCTTCCTGTACTCGGACTTTCGCATCCGAACGTTCATAGATCCCGCGAATGGGATAACCATCCGCTTCAAGTAAGGTTTTTAAAGTGTTGACGATCAATAATTTCTGCGATTCCATGCCTAAAGCCAAGCATTGGATCACCAGCAAATCATGAAACTTATCAACAATCACCCCAGGTAAGAAATCAGCTTCCCCAAAGATCAGGCGAACCGCTTCCAAGTCTCCCATATCTTTCCGATAGGCATACGCCCGTTGAACTTGACTTACCCAAAAGGCGTCATCAATAACGGTGTTTTCAGATCGGCTCACCAATCGGATGCGGATCTTCGAGTGAGAGTTATAGAAGCCTTGACCCAGACAGAAGCCGTTATGGGCTTCAATGCGAATGATCTCCCCATCGGTAATCGTGGGATCGGCTTCCGCGATCTCATTATCATAAACCCAAGCGCCTTTAGCGCTTAAGACTCGGCCTTCGCCTTTTTTAAGTTTGACTGTTTTCATGCTTTCCTCCGCACGTAATCCAAAATCACAATCCCATCTTCAATGATCACATCCTGGAGGGTCCATAACTGAGTCATCGAGCTGGCTTCAAATAAACGGATCCCGTTTCCCAGTGTCACCGGGACAATCCCGATGACCATTCGATCGAGGCATCCCTCAGCCAACACGGCTTGGGCGATTTGGGCTCCCCCAAACACAAAAACGGCTGGACCTTCTTCATTTCGTAACGCTTTAACGGTTTCCACCACATCGGTACTGGTTTCAACCAACGGATCATTAAAGGGTGAGCGTGTTCCGACGATGATACGTTTTCCTTTAAAGGGCAAATGCTGACCCAAGGTATAACACCGGCGTCCCAAGATCACCGTATCACAGGCCGCCGTAAACGCGTCAAAGTCCCAACGTTTGACCGTATCCAAACGCGGATCGCCTTGACCGGTGATCCACGCGTAACCATCCTGGGCATCGGCGATGTAGCCATCCAGGCTCATTGCCAAGGTCAGCCAGATCGGTCGACTCATTTGAGATCTTCACCGTTGGAAGCAATCACCTTCGTGTACCAGGCAAAGGAATCTTTCGGCATCCGATTCAGGGTGCCTTTTCCTTCGTTGTCTTTATCGACGTAGATGAACCCGTAACGTTTCTTCATCTCACCGGTCCCAAAGGAGACGATGTCGATGCAACCCCAGGGCAGATACCCCATCAGGTTGACGCCGTCTTCTTCCACGGCTTTCTTCATTTGAACGATGTGGTCACGCAGATAGGCAATGCGATACCCGTCATGGACCTTTCCGTCGTCAGCGATCACATCCACCGCCCCTAAACCATTCTCCACCACGAAGAGCGGTTTTTGGTAACGCTCGGTTAACGCATTGAGCACATACCGCAAGCCCTTGGGATCGATCTGCCAGCCCCAATCGGAGGCTTGTATGTAGTCGTTTTTGAGCCAGCCTTCACGCGGATCCTTCTCGGTCGGTGTCTTGACCGCTCCGGACATGTAGTAACTGAATCCGATGTAGTCCACGGTTCCGGCCTTCAAAGTGGCTTCGTCTTCCGGTTCCATATGAATTGTAATGCCTTTGGAAGCCCAGTAGCCTTTCGCATAGGCTCCATAGGCACCACGCGCATGCACATCGCCGTAATACCAGCGCATGTTCATTTCCTGTTGCGCTTTGAGCACATCGTCCGGATTGCAGGAATAGGGATACACCGGCACCATCGCCAACATGCAACCCATTTTCAAACTCGGATCCAAATCATGCGCAAACTTCACGGCTTTGGCTGACGCCAAGAGTTCGTGATGGACCGCTTGAAGCACGATGGCTTCGCGGTCTTCTCCCGGTTTGAACGTGAGTCCCGAACAGGTCCAGGTAAAGAGATCTTCCCAGTAATTGGATTGATTGTTGATTTCGTTGAAGGTCATCCAGTATTTTACTTTGGTGTGATAACGCGCTATTACCGTTTTAGCGAACTTCTCAAAACGATCCACCAACACACGACTGCGGAATCCGCCATAGGTCTTGGCTAAATGAAACGGCATCTCAAAGTGGGTCAACGTAATGACCGGTTGGATCCCATGCGCCAACAGCGTGTCGAAAAGATCATCATAATACTTTAACCCCGCTTCATTGGGTTCACTTTCTTCCCCCGTCGGATAGATGCGGCTCCATGCAATGGATGTTCTAAATGCTTTAAATCCCATCTGCGCAAACAGCGCAATGTCTTCTTTGTACCGGTGATAGAAATCGATTGCCGTGTGTGTCGGATATAAGACCCCCGGCAAGACCCCATCCGTGATTTGACGTTTGACCCCGTGCGCTCCGGCACTCATCACATCCGCCACGCACAGCCCTTTTCCGGCTTCCAGCGCTGCCCCTTCCGCTTGATGCGCCGCAATGGCGCCACCCCATAAGAAATCGTGTTGAAACGGCATACAGTTCTCCTTTGTTCTCGCTAATAGTTTACCAAATTCTTCCCCCTGAAAACGATTTCGTGTATAATTTGGTCATGAAAACAAGGTTAACCGTCCTCATCATCGGACTCCTGCTTGCCACCCTGACGGCATGCACCAAAGAAGACCCCGACCCCGATCCCACCCCTTCCAACTGCAAGGGCGACGGATACACCTACAACCTCGACGACTTGACGTACAGTTTACGCTGGTCTGAAGAATTTGACGGCAGTACCGTCAACCTGTCCAACTGGCAATATGAAACAGGTAATTCCGGTTGGGGCAACAATGAACTGCAGTACTACACCCACGGAGAGAACGCCAGTGTCAGCGATGGATTATTGACCATCACCATTAAAAAGGAAGCCTACAAAGGCTCCAACTTCACTTCTACTCGCATGGTCACCCGCGATCGCTTCGAATTCCGTTACGGGAAAGTCGAAGTCCGCGCCAAGATGCCGGAACTCTTAGGCACTTGGGCAGCGATCTGGATGATGCCGGCGAACTCCTCGTATGGAACCTGGCCGAAGTCCGGCGAGATCGATATTATGGAGTACGTCGGTTATGAACCCGATCGCGTCTACGGTACGGTCCACACCGATTCCTACAACCACAAGGACGGTACCCAACAAGGCTTCGATACGGTCATCCAAAACGCGGCCGATGAGTTCCACACCTACACGATCGAATGGCTTCCGGATCAGATCCGCTACTCCATCGATGGCCAGTACTACTGGAAATTCAATCCGGGACTCTTCCTCAATTGCCCGATCTACAAACAATGGCCCTTCGACCAAGACTTCTACCTGATCCTCAACACCGCGGTTGGCGGGGATTGGGGCGGATCGCGCGGGGTTGCCGAAACCGGCTGGCCTCAAACCATGCAGGTCGACTACATCCGTGTCTACGCCATCGATCAGCTTCAAGCCATTCTCGATTCAAAGAAATAAAAACCGGATTTCTCCGGTTTTTTTGTTAGTTGGTTAATCCGAACCCGTAATCAAATTCGATGAGGGAGATATCTCGGTTAGTAAACATCGAGGACGTCAGGTTGGCGTCCTTGGTTTTGGGCCAAGTGACCGGCAACTTACCGCTAAAGGGCACGTCCCCGTAAAGGACATCTGTAACCCCTGCGGCTTCCGTCCCAAACTGCCAGCTCATCACGAAGGCATCCCAGTTGGAGAGCTCTTCCGTGACGATGAGCGGTCGTCCGCTGAGCAGAAGCGTCACCACCGGTTTCTTGGAAAGCTTGGCGATGTTGAGGGCTGAAGCATTATCGGGATGGGCCATCTTGCCGGTGAGGGAGAGATCCGGGGAATCCCCGACGCCTTCCGCATAGGCCTTTTCAGCCAACACCACGACCACCACATCCACTTGACTGATCTTGGACTTGTCGGTGGTCACACTGCCGCTATTGGCTTCCGCAACGGCCGTAAAGGCGTCTAAGAGCGAAGTTCCATTGGGGAAGTTATCGCTGGTGGATTCGCCTTGCCAGGAGAAGGACCAGCCTCCGGCTTGAAGAGCGATGTTGTCGATACCGGGACCCACGAGAAGGATCTTGGCGTTTTTCGCTAAGGGAAGCACGCCGTTGTTTTTAAGCAGCACTTGCGATTTGGCGACGGCTTCACGCGCTAAGGCCTGATCAGCGGCCAAATCGATGGAGGGAGCCGTTTCCGGTTCATCCAGTAAGCCCAACCATTCTTTGACTTTAAGAATGCGCAACACCGCATCATCGATGCGTTCCATCTTGATCGTGTTGGCTTCCACAGCTTGTTTTAAGGCACTAAGAACGGACTCATACTGATTAGGTTCCATCAGGAGATCGACCCCGGCATTTACGGCTGCCGAGACCTGAAACATCAAGGAACCCGGAAGTTGATGAATCGCTTCCCAGTCGGAAACGACTAATCCTTCAAATCCCAGTTCACCTTTCAACACATCGGTGATCCACAGCTTGGAGGCATGCATTTTCTTGGAACTGATGGAACTGAATGAGACCATCACACTGTGCACATCCGCCTCATCGATCAAGGCGATGTAGGGCGGTAAGTGAATGGATCGAATGGTGGCTTCATCGACAGAGACATTACCTTGGTCGATGGGATAGCCGTTGGCCAGGTTGAAGTCGGTTCCGCCATCCGCTAAGTAATGCTTAGCTGTCGCCAGAACGCCTTCACCTTGAAGACCCAGCGTGTAAGCCACACCGAGTTCAGAAACCAAGGTCGGGTTCTCCCCGAAACTTTCATAGGAACGTCCCCAACGAATGTCTTGAACGACGGCGACACACGGCGCGAAGTTCCAGGGAACTCCCGTCGCTTTGAGTTGGATCGCTACGGCCGCCCCGATGCGTTCCACCAGGTCAGCATCACGGGTTGCCCCTAAGGCGATGTTGTGGGGGAAGAGCACGGCTCCTAAGAGGTTATTGTGCCCATGGACCGCATCAACGCCATAGAGAACCGGTAAACCGGAAGAAGAGTTAAGTGAGGCATTACGGAAGGCGGTGGTCATAGTCAACCAGCCTTGCGGCGTATTGGGACTGGGGTGAGATCCCCCGCCACTGAGAATCGAGCCCAAATTGAGCGTATTGACCGTGGCTGAGGAAACTGCATTGCGTTCGGCTTGGATCATTTGACCCAACTTCTCATCCAGGGTCATCGCCGCGACGCGTTCTTCCAATGTATCGATGGGATTCTCTTCAGGCGTCTTCGTGCACGCACTTAAACTAAATAAACTTAAAGCCAGGACAACACTAGCGATAATCGTTGGGAAGAATCGTTTCATCCACTAACCTCCTGAAGTTCCATCCGCTGGGATAACTTTCGATCTTATAATTCCAGAATACCCATCCGTAAGCTTTCTCAAAAGCTAAGAGTTGTGAGGTCGCCAGAGCCCGATGGGCTAAATGCTTCCCGAAATCATCAAGGGGTTTAAACATTTTGGGATCAATGCCCAAGGACCACTCACCCACGATAACACGAACGTACTTGGAAACTTCCTGGATGAACTCGTAATGATGTAAGGCATACTCGACGTTATCAACTAGCGAAGCCTTCTTAAACTTGTCATCGAAGGCTTGGTAGAGATGCATGTCCAAGATCACATTCGACTTCCCGGTCAAAAAGGATTCCCAGGCCGTGTTGCGGAAGGCATCGTGGAAGACGATCTCCGTTGATGGTAATAGGACGTCACGTAAGGCTTTATAAGCCCGTTCATAAAAAGCTTCCATGAAGGGAATCGGAAGTGTCCAATGTGGTTCATTGAGCACCTGCATTCCCCAGAGGGCTTTGTGGTGCTTATAACGCTGAGCCACTTTCACCAAGACCTCAATCGTTTGATCGAGGTTCTTTGGATCCGTGTGCCAGGTGAGAACACCAAGTTGACCTCCATTATCAAATCCGTTTTGACATCCCGGAGCCGTATGCAGATCCAAGAGGACCTGCAGGTGATACTTCTCGGCCCACGCCATGGCTTGATCCACCCAGAGGATGCAACCCACATAAGGCTCGACGTCTCCAAAGACCCAATACGGATAGGGTAAACGAACCGTGTTCAAGCCGTGATCGGCAATCCATTTAAAATCTTCTTCGGTGATAAAGGTTGACCGGTGGGCTTCCAGCTTGGCTGCTTTATCAGGGACTTGCAGGCAAAACTGGGTCTCGTCGTAGCCGTTGACGCCCTCAAAGAGGGACTCACGCATCCAGCGTTCGAGAACCAGCCAGCCGCCCAGATTCACGGCTCGGATTTGACTCATTGTGTGTTCTCCTTCTATTCGCCGGTAATCCCGGTTTTCTCAATGCCTTCAACAAACTGCTTCTGTACAAACAGATACATGATCATCATGGGCGCCATCGTAATCAAGGTAGCAGCCATCTTGTAGGATTCATTCAAACGGAATTGTCCACCTGGTGCGCCTTGGATCGGCGCACTCATGCGTTCGAAGATGGAGTCAAAGAGCCCCAATTGAAGCGGCATCAGTTTCATGGCCGTACGGACAAAGGTTCCGGTCACGTAGGTTTCATTGTAGTTCCACACAAACGCAAACAGGAAGACCGTGACAATCGTCGGTAAGCTCATCTTGAGGATGATGTGGTAGAAGACTTGCCAGTTGGAGGCCCCATCGATCTTGGCGGCTTCATCCAACACGATCGGAATCATCTTGAAGAAGTTGTAGAAGATGAGGATCAGGATGGCGGAGTAGATCCCCTGTCCGGCAATCGCCAACATCAGCTGCGGGAAGATGGTCCCGATGAGCTTGAAGCCGGTGATGTTTTGCGCGGTGATGAACATCATCCAACGCGGAATCAAGACGACCGGAATGGGAATGACAAACGACAAGAGCACCATCATGAACCAGAAATTCTTGAATTTGAACTCATAGCGCGCAAACGCATAGCCGGTGAGTGCCGAAATAAACGTCTGAGCTAAGGCTAAAACACCGGAATACCACATGGAGTTGAGTAAGGTCCACGGCATCGACAAGACGGTCCAGGCCACCACCAGATTGAGTCCGGTGGGGTTGATGGGGATCCAGTCGATCTCGGGGTTGATGATGTCGATGGTCGACATGAACGTCATCGAAATCATCCGAAACAGCGGATAGAGGAAGACATAGGCAATCGCAATGAGTAAGACATACACGGCGATCTTATACAGCCACCCGTCGCTGAGGTTATACCCCAACAGGTTCCGTTTTAGGCGGGACGCCCATCGTTTAGTTTTTTCCACGTTTGAAGTCCACCTTTCTCATGAAGGCTTTGAACTGCTGATCGCGTCGGACGCGTTTGCGCATCTTCTCGATGTTTTCTTCCTGGAGGCGTTTGATATCGACGGCTGTGTAGTCCTTGGAGCGATCCTTCAGGACGAAGAACGCAAAGCCCAAGAGCACCAGCACGGCCAAGGAATAGATCCAGGCATAGGCCGAAGCGACCCCCAGACCCCCCACCGTATCGAAGATGGCGGTCTGGATCATCCCGTAGACGGGATTGATCGGAAACATCCCCAGCTGGACGATCGTAAAGATCGTGGCCACCAGGATGATGGGTTTGATGATGGGCAGGGTGATCTTCCACAGGATCTGCCATCCCGTCGCTCCATCGATCTGTGCCGCTTCATGCAGTTGCGGGTTGATCTTTTGGAGCCCGTTGAGGAAGAGGACAATGGGAATCCCCGAGAACCACAAGACGATGGCGAAGTTATTGAAGAGGAAGAGGATCACATCCGCCAGTTGCGGGGAATAGGACTCGAGAATCTGGAAGATGAATACCCGTCGCACATTCCCGATCTGCACGTTCCCGGAATCCATGAGTTGCGTCATGACGGTCCCGGAGATGACGATGACCGGTAAGAAGTAGATGATGCGGAAGAGGGTTCTAAACTTGAAGTCCCCGTTCATCAGAATGGCCAAAATCAAGGCCACGGTCACAATGACCGGGACATAAACGATCTCAGCCAGAATGAACTGGATAAGGGCTGGGGTGTAATTGGGATTACGCAAAAGCGCCGTGACATAGTTGGCAATTCCGGTCCAGGTGGCTTGCCAGCCAAAGACGGTCAGGGTGACCTGATTAAAACTCAAATAGATCGTGTAGATGAACGGGAAAGCCGTAAAGGCTAAGAACCCGATCAACCACGGTAAGAAGAATTTATACCCGCTGCGGTTACTGATCTCTTTAAAGGCGGATTTACGCTTGACGTGTTTCTTGGCCATGATCAGTCTCCCAGCACTTCGGCGCTTAAAGCGCGGATGAGTGTTCCTTCAACGGTAATCGCTTCATCGGTGTAGTTGATGAGAATGCGCGTTCCGTCGTCGTAGGTGTTTAAGATAATCCCGTTATCCAGCACGGTACGATCGACCCAACGGGTCCCGATGACCTGACTCAGCACATCATCCACATCGTTATAGATGCGATCGATGAGGGTCTTGTATTCGGTGTATTCCGTGGAGTAGAAGCGGTTGGCGTTAGTCAGCGCCAACAAGTACGCCGGCTTCTCAGTGAGCGCAAAGCTGGGATAGAGGTTGTAGTCGATCATGCGCAGGACATCCTTCTGCGTGTAGAACGAGAAGTTGGAGTACGGCGCATACAGCGTCATCGAATCCTGCAGGACGAGCTGTAAGAAGGGTACCGTATCGGTTTCAACGAGGAACTGCGTCGCATAGACCGGAGTATCCAGGAAGATGTCGGTGTTGCCCCAGAGGTAATCAAACGGGGAATTGACGGCGACCTTAATGGCCGGATCCAATTCCGACAGGGTCTTCACATACAAGGCCATGGTTTCTTCAACTGAGGTAAAGCCTTCATCGTAGTCGCTGGACAGGGTATCCCCGATCCCATCGATCGTGAACGATTGAACGCCGAGTTTCGCCAAGGCGGTGGTTTGAGTCTTGATCCAAGCGGCACTCTTGGTCGGCTTGGCACTGCCGAAGAGGTTGACCGGATACTCGCCCCACAGGCGGGTTTCGATGTACCAGGTGTTGATGTGACGGGCCGCACCGGTCGCGAAATTGACTTGATCGCGGTGGATGCGCACGTAGTCTTGGCTGAAGGAGACATCGTAGCCGTAGGACTTGGCTTCTGTAATCAGTTTCGTAAAGGCACTCTTGGATCCGATGGCGTTGGACCAACTGACTTCACCCGGATGACCGGAGGTGATCCCGCCGGATTGCCAACCCAACAGACCGGAGCTGACGTTATGGATCCCCGCGGCATTGAGTTCTTCCAGGATCTTTCCGACCCCGGCTGCCGTAGAGACCACGACATCTTCAGTTCCCAAGATGGATTGTTTGATGTCGGCCATGACGAAGTCCAAACGGATGCCGATGTGATCGGCACTGGCGTTGGCCGTGGCTTGAAGTTTATCATTCTCAATGAGGTAATCGCGGTAAGTCTTCGCCATGCCGACATAATCGGCCGGGTAGTCCCCGTCATTGGCCAGGAAGGCATACCGCATTTCGATGTCGAAATGACGACGCTCATCCATTAAGGTGAAGTACCCGTCCCCGCGTTTATTGTAGACTTGGTGGAAGAGTTGGTTGAATTCAAAGCGCGGATAAGCGTAAGTGTAATACGTAATGTCTTCTTCCGGAGACACCAGAAGGGTCATGTGCGGAGCCCCTTGGGTCGCAAAGGCCACAAACGCGGCTTGACGATTCCCGTGGGCGATCCCGTACAGCGGCATCAGCGGGTCTTTGAAAGGGAAGAACGCGTTATCGTTGGAGTAATAGTAGGCATTCTCTGCCGGATCGTTGCCGTAGACGTTGCCGACGTACGGTGTTAAGCCGACATTACGGTCCACAAAGCGGATGAGCGCTCCGGGTCCGTCCGGCACCAACACATAGCCATCGACCATGGGCTTGGCCACTTGGCGTTCAAAGTCGCGTTCAACCGGATCCCAAAACAGCTGTTGTCCACCGGAGGCCCCTAAGAATGGGCTCAGTTGGATGGCCGCCAAAACGGCTTGTCCGGTTCCGGTAATTTCATCGTCACGGATGCTGAGGGTATAACCCTGTTCATCCAGGTGGATGTGAACGTTGATTTGAAGATCGATCTCTTCGAAATCGACTTCCAAACGGTAATGGCTCGGATCGCTATTGACCATGCCTAAGGTGCTGGTCACTTCTTCGTAACCGGCACTGGAAAGGCGTTTGATGGATTTGGAGGCATCGTAATACTCAATGGTCATCAGCGAGTTGGCTATTCCGGTATACGTGGTGTTGAGCTTACCTTCCAGCGGGGTGCAGTTCACTTTTTCCGCATCCGGCACCAGATCACAGGCATCTTCCAAGTCCTTGTTGAAGCCCACATCCAATCCGGACTTCCAGGTATAGCCGTTTCGGCTATCCACCACCGTCAAGACATCGCGTTCATCCTTAAAGTAGAACGACAAATCGCCAATCGTGGTCAGGAATGTGGTATCCGTCGGAGTAGTGATGGGATACGTGATGGTTTCCGGAGGCAGCTTCGTATCATGTGCCGTCGGAATGTAGACGGCCAAGGCCGCTTGTACGGTGAGTGCCCCAACGACACCGACGGCCAACAGCCCTTTCAGTTTAGCGGGTAACATTGCGCCAGGCCTCCTTCACCAACGCTTCAAAGAACATGTAGACCTGTTCCGTCATCAGAATGACGATGAGCAGGATGACCGCGATCAGCAACATAAACAAGACGGTCATGATCATGCTTTTCACAGCGTGTTTGGTTTCATAGTTGTGGATTTCCTGGATGCCCAGGAAGAGGTTGATTCCGGTCCATAAGAGCGACACATTGGCAATGAGCCCCAAGAAGAAGGATTCATTGAAGGTGAGCACGTACGACAAACCGATGATCAGAATATAGCCGATCATCATGGGTCCGAAGGAATAGGCCATCATCTTGTAGAGATCGGCCAATCCCCCTTCTCCATCGTTGATCGAGGAGACCAGGTAATTACAGAACACAAAGAGCAGCGTCAGCGAGAAAAACCCGATAACTAAGGCATTCATATCGACATCTTCAATGGAGACCCATTGATAGATGAAGCCTTTGCCCAAGGTGTACCAGATAAAGATCCCGAAGAAGGCCAAGTAAACCAAGGTCGCACTCAGCAAGGAGCCTTTCTTCTTCGCCTTGACATCGTAGAAGGTGTCGATGGGATGACGCATGACACTGATGAACAACAAGAGGTCGCTGACCAAGCGCAGACTCAGGAATTTCTTCCATTGCGCTTTCAAGGACGCCAGGAGTTTGGATTTCTTACGCAGCTTGCGCGTTGCGCTCCAACCACCTAAGACCAGTACGCCTCCACCCAAGAAGGCACTGAGGTTACCCTGAAGCCAGGCATTGCGCACTTCCCAGAAGGCATCCGAATAGGCCGGACGATTACCGGAGAGTTCGAAGTGGATCATGGCTTCATCGTACTTCTGTTGGTTGAGATAGTTCATCCCGATGCCGTTATGCGCCATGACGGACATCTGATTCAAACGCAGGACGTTGCTCCAAATATCGGTGGCTTCATCGTATCGCCCGTCATTGAAGAGGCGGGTGGCTTCGTAGATGGATTGCGCGTATTCGGTGGGTTTGAACGACTGGATGTAGGACTTCTCCGCATCCAAGGTCCACAAGGTCCCTTTGGAGTCGACCGCAATCGAGGTCAGGTTCGCAAAGAGCCCGGCAATATCCGATTCCGAGTAGAACGAGCCAAAGAAGAAGGTAAAGACGCCGTCGTTGGTGTAAACGACGATGACTCCGCTCTTCGAGGAAGCATACACGATCCCGTCTTTATCGACGGTAATATCGGTCAGATCATCCGGACCCCAGGTCAAACCCTGACTGCCCCACATGTCTTGGCCCGCCGTGTTGTGTTTCTTGGCTCCATGGAACTCTAGGCCCATGGTGGTGGAGTAGACAATCCCATCGGAATCCAGGAAGACGTTAGAGAAGGTGGTGGGCACCCGTCCGGTCAACAGGGCTTTCTGTTCTTCAGTGAAAAACATATCCTGAAGCATCTGGACCCAGTTGAGGGAGACTTTGTTGGAAGAGAAGTAACCTAAGAACTCACCGGCTGAAGAGAGCTGAATGATCCCGTTGTAGACCCCTTCAGAAACGATGTAGAGGTTACCGCGGTTGTCCACGGCGACTTTAGCCGGTTTATAGGGGGTATCCCCAAAGGAAGCCGTGGTCGGACGCCCGATCTTTTCGATCAGGTTTCCGCTTAAATCAAAGCGGAAGACGGCTTCGGCACTCGTATCAGCCACATACACGCTTGTCTCGGTCAGGTAGATGCCCGTCGGCGTCTTAAGATCGGGATGCGTGATGATGTTGGTGACGGTGTTGGTGGTGGTGTCATACTCGACGACGCGTTTGTTTTCACGGTCGGCGATATACAGATGATCGCGGCTGTCGATGGCTGCATCGGCCGGGTTTTTCAACCCCAGATCGGTCACGGTCAGCTGTGGTAAATAGGCATCTTGGGTCCACACCAAATTGAACTTGTTGTCCAAGGTGCGGGTGGGTGAGGTCGCCGAAGACGCGCTGATGCGCAGATTCGAGGCAGCCAATAACGAGAGGGTTAACAGTAGGACCAGTATTTTTTTCATGTGGCCTCCTACTTGATGCCCGAATGGGTCATGGTGTTCATGACCTTCGATTGCATCACCATAAAGATAATCAGGTTCGGTAAGAACATAATGAGCCCTGCCGCTGCCGCCATCCCCGCTCCGGCGATGGTGTTGTTGGTGGTGGTCAGAGTATTAAGGTAAAAGGCAAAGGTCTTCAAGGTCTCATCCGAGACGTAAAGACTGGAGCTTTCCGTCGCATTCCACACGGCTTGGAAGGTCAGAATGGCGACGGTCGCCAAGGCCGGTCGAATCAGCGGTATGACGATCTTCCACAGGATCTGCAGGTCGTTGGCGCCATCCAAACGGGCCGCTTCAATCAGCGCATCCGGGATATCATCCATGAACTGCTTGACCAAGAAGAGCCCGACCGGCATCGCCAGCATCGGGATGATGTGCACCCAGAAGGTGTCGGTCAAGCCCACATTCTTGATGATGAGGTAACGCGGAATGGCTACGGCGATCGGCACAAACATCAACGCAATCTGATTGAGAGCGAAGAGTTTGGCTTTCAGTTTGAACTTCTTCTTCGAAAGGACATACGCACTGGCTGCCGTGATCAGCATGTTGGCGAACACAGTGATCGTGGTGATCACGATCGAGTTGAAGAGGTAACGCGACATGGGAACCCCGGTGGTCGAGGAAGTCCGCAAAAGGTCGGTAAAGTTCTTGAAGGTCGGTTTGATAACAAAGAAGCGCGGCGGGAACATGAACAGTTCATCCAAGGGTTTGAAAGCTTGGTTGATGATGTACACGACCGGCAGCACCATAAAGAGCGCCATCGGGACTAAAACGAGGTAAAACTTCAACTGGGATTTGTCGAAACGTTTGGGATTGATCTTGGTTCCTTGGAATGCCATGGTTAGTCCCTTTCTCCGAAGAGGCGATAGGCCACTTTCGAGAAGCCCCAGATGATTAAGAGCAGCGCCACACTGACGGCTGCGGCATAACCCATTTCATAGCGGATAAAGCCGTAGTCTTCGATGTGGTTAATGATGAGTTGTCCGGCGTATTGAGGAGTGGGGTTAGTGCCCGAAAGGGCTACCCCGATCCACCCGCTGTTGAAGGCACCCACGATCGCCATGACGGCCCCGAAGAGCATTTGAGAGCGCATCGAGGGAATGGTGATGTAGATGACTTCCTGGAGTTTGTTTTTGATGCCGTCGATGTAGGCGGCTTCATAGAGTTCTTCGTTGGTGTTGAGGATCCCGGCCAACATCGCCAAGAACCCGATCCCCATAGCACTCCACAAGCCGACCACGATCATGATGTTCATGAGGTACTGCGGCGACTGCAGGAATTGGATCGGACGTTCGATCCAGTTCCACTGCATCAGCAAGGCATTGATGTAGCCCGCCTCATCCCCGGAGAACAGCGTTCTCCACACAACGGAGATGAACACCCCACCGACCATGGACGGGGTATAAAGCGCTAAAGCCAAAATCGTGCGCATGCGCGGAGTAATCTGCGCCAGCATCCACGCCAAGAGGAAGGACAGGAAGTATCCGCCCGGTCCAATGATGAGGGCATACTGGAAGGTATTGGGCAAGACGTACTTCAAGAAGACCTCGTCTTGGGTCAACAGCATGATGTAGTTGAGGAAGCCTTTGAATTCCGGGACTTGGATCGTGTTGAAGTAAGTCAGCGACAAGCCGATGGCTAAAGCGACCGGAATGGCCACAAACAGCGAGAACATGAGAGCATACGGCAACAACATGAAGAAGATCGTTATCCAGTCGTTGACCGTACTCTCTCCGGACTTCTCATTGAGCCGTTTCCGGATCTTTTTGAAGACGTTCATCTCATTGCCCTCCTTTCGCCGCATCGATTTGTGCTTGGATCCAGTCGACGCCGCGGATCACATAAGGAATCGCGATACTGCCGTCGGCGTTGAGGTAACCGAATTCGATCATTTTGCGTTTGATTTCACGGTCGATGGAGATCTTCTGTTCATCGATCGCGACGCGGATGGGTGTGCCTTCCAACACCACGGAGTTCCAGATGTCGGAGAGTCCGCGTTCCAGCATGTATTGGCCCGGTAAACGCGGCACGTCGTTGATCCATTTGAGCTGACTCAGGATGACCTGCTTATCGGCCGCTTCGATCGGAGCGTTCTTGACGGCTTCGAGGTTACTGGAAAGCCAGACATATTCAGGACCGTAGGTCGACTGTAAGTCATACGCAAACTGGGTTTGGATCGGGGTGGAGGTCCACCACTTCATGAACTCCCAGCTTTCTTCCGGGAATTCGGTACTCTTGAAGATGAGTCCCGAGGTTCCGTTGACGATGTCCCAGCGCTGAACCACGCCGTTTTCATCGGGAATGCCCGGATACGGGGATAAGCCCCACAAGCCGGTTAACTCCGAAGCTGCATTCTTGATTTGAAGGTAAACCCCGATATCGGCCATTCCGACAGGCAACGATCCGAAACGGAAGCCGTTATAGAACGAGGCGACTTGTTCAGGAATGGCGTACTTGGAGAAGAGGTCAGTCATAAACTTCAATCCGGCGACGGCTTCCGGTGAATCGATGGCGGAACGATAGCCCGATTCATCGTAGAGGTTTCCCCCAAACTGATAGATGAACGGACTAGTCTGATAGAACCATTTCAAAGCAACGCCCCCGGAGGTCAAGTGATAGAAATTCATCCCATAACGCTGCAGTTCCGGTAGGATATCGATAACATCCTGCCAGGTGTCGGGCACCGTCAGATTCAATGATGCGAAAATGTCTTTGCGGTAGATCAGAGCGTGGAAGTCGACCGTTTCCGGCAAAGCATACACGTTCTCATTGAGTACATAAGGCACCATTGCCCCAGCGGGCATCCGGCCTGCGATTTCCCAAAAATCCGGGAAGTCGCTCAAACGGTAAGCCGCTTCACGCACAGCGAAGTCATAGGGCATGTACGAAGGTAAACCTAAGGCCACATCAGGCGCTTGATTGGTGGCATTGGCCAGGATCAGTTTATTGGCATCCGGCATGACCGAGATCTTGACTTTGATGCCGGTTTGCGGCGTAAAGGTCTGATCGACCAGTTTCTGCATCGTATCGACATACAAGATCGAGCGGTTGACCCAAACGTTGAGGACTCCCGGTTCTTTCTTGGTGACGTACTTCTTGGAGGTAAAGGAATTGATGAAACTGAGCACGGCAGAATTGACGGATTCAACGAATCCTGCTTCTTTCGCCAAGGGTTGTTTTTCGGTGTAGAACGCAAAACCATCCAAGGTCAAAGCTTGGTCAGAGATGGAGGTTAAGGTATTCCCGATCATTTCGGTGACGGATCCGGTGGCACTGTAGAGATCATCCAGATACAAGGGTAATTCATCCGGGATCTCCAGCATCTTCTCGATCTTCAAGAGGGCTTTCACCAAGTATGACACGGCACTTGAAGACGTTCCATTAGGCGCGTAGGCCGACAGATCGACGATGAGGTCTTGGATCAAGGCTTGGTAAGCCAAGAGATTGGTTTCGGTTTCCGGCAAGAAATTGGTCAACTTCCAGGTGCGGTTACGGTCCACATCGCGCCCGGTGATCTTGCGGATATCGAGCGCAAAGGCATTGATGTGGGCAATCAGATTCCGCATGACGATGAGTTCCTGGGCAATCGGTTCCACTTGGGCCATCAGGGTGATGGTGTGGGTTCCCGCCGTGAGGTAAAAGAGGTAG
>CAINEY010000043.1 GCA_903847945.1 uncultured bacterium
AAAGGCATCCTCATTACCGGTGAATCCGGCATGGGGAAAAGCGAAACCGCCCTTGAACTCATCAAGAAAGGCCATGTCTTAGTCGCCGATGACCGTGTGGATGTCTACAAGGTCCACAACCAGATCTTCGGGAAAGCCCCGGAACTTCTGCAGGGGATGCTGGAGATCCGCGGTGTCGGTGTCATCGACGTCAACAAGATGTTCGGCGCAGCCGCCACGATGGATCGCTACGACATCGACTTCGTCATCGATCTGCACAAGTGGGACAATGACGCCGAGTATGCAAGATTGGGCATCGAAGAAGAGCTGACCTACGAAGTGCTGGGTGTCCACATTCCCCGCCAGATCATCCCCGTGCGTGAAGGCCGCAATATCGCGGTCCTCGTCGAATCCGCCGTCTCGAATTTGATCCTCAAACAAAAAGGCATCAACAGTTCCAAAGAATTCGAACAACGCATTTACGACTTCATCAAGAACCAAAACAAGGAGTAACTCATGACGTTTTTCCCCGATGTTTCCACGTTTGTCCAAATCGGCACCCTGGAAATCAAAATGTATGCGGTGATGATTCTGACCGGCGCCTTTATCACCTACTTTATCGCCGAGAAGAACTTCGTCAAGATGGGCTATCCCAAGTCCTACACCGAAGACCTCTTTTTCGGTACCCTGTTCTTTGGGATCGTCGGTGCCCGGCTGTGGTACGTGATGTTCTACTACCCCGAACAGTACTTAGCTAACCCCATCTCCATCCTAATGACCTGGCAAGGCGGGATGGCCATCCAGGGCGGACTCTTCTTAGGAGCGGCCTTTGGCTGGTGGTATGCCCGCAAGAAGAAGATCAACTTCCTGCGTGCCGCTGATGTGATCGTACCCGCCATCCTCTTGGCTCAAGCCGCCGGACGCTGGGGCAACTTCTTCAATCAGGAAGCCTTCGGCCGTACCGTCACCGAAGCCTATTACACCGTCTTCCCCAGCTTCATCAAAGACATGATGTTTATTCAAGGGGCTTACCGTGAACCCACGTTCCTCTATGAAAGCGTCTTGAACGTCATTGGTTTCTTCGCCATCACCTACGGTCTCCATCACGTGATGAAGGTCAAACGCGGGGATCGCTTCTACGGTTACCTCGTGTGGTATGGGTTTACCCGCTTCTTCATCGAAGGCTTGCGTACCGACTCCCTGTACGTGTGGGGAACCTTCATCCGTACGGCCCAAGTCGTGTCCATCTTCTTCATCCTGATCGGACTCTTGGGCTTCTTTGGGGTTTTCGATAAGCTGCGCAAGAAAGTCAAACCCATCATTCTCTTCGATCTCGATGGGACCCTCTTGGATACCGAACAGCTCATCATCGAAACCTTCAAAGCCGTCCTCAAGCAATTCAAACCCGACCTAAAAGTATCGCGTGAGATGGAACTCAGTTTCTTAGGTCCGACCTTAACGGAAAGCTTTGGGAAGCTGTTGCCGGAGGATCAGGTCCAACCTGCCTTTGAGGCCTACCGCACCCTCAACAAAGAACTTCACCCCAAGTACGTCAAAGCCATGCCGGGAGCCAAAGAACTCTTAGAAGACCTCAAAGCCAAAGGTTACACCTTAGGCATCGTCTCCTCGAAGAAGAAAGACGCGGTTGAACTCGGCCTGTCGTTGACCGGGCTGGACTCCTACTTCAGCGTCATCATCGGTTACGATGAAGTCAAGAAATTCAAACCTGATCCCGAAGGCTTACTCAATGCCTGTAAGGCGCTCAACGCTTACCACGACGATGTGATTTACGTCGGGGATACCGACACGGATATGGTGGCCGCCGATAAAGCCGGCATGTATTCCGTGGCCTACGTCACCCATCCAGAACGCAAGGACGCCTTATTGGCCACCAAGCCCAATGCGGTGATCACCCACCTGAGTGAGCTACCCCCACTCCTGGAGCAACCCATCTCATGGACACGCACTACGACCTGATTATCATCGGCGCCGGACCGGCTGGTTTAACCGCCGCCATCTACGCCAAACGCGCCGGTCTCAACATTCTCTTGGTGGAAGGATCGGCTCCCGGCGGTAAGCTGGTGAAGACCTATGAAATCGACAACTGGCCCGGGGAATCCCGCATCTCCGGGGTCGATCTGGCCTTGAAGATGTTCAATCACACCAACGATCTCGAAGTCCCCAGCGATTACTTCAATGTGGTGAAGATCGAAGTCGAAGGGAATGAACGCATCGTGGTCGCCGAAGACGGACGCCGTTTCAGTGCCAAAGCCGTCATCTTGGCCACCGGCACCATCGAAAACAAGATGGGCATTCCCAATGAAGAACGCTTGACCGGCCGCGGTGTCAGTTTCTGTGCCGTGTGCGACGGCGCCTTCTACAAAGACAAAGATGTAGTCGTCATCGGTGGCGGTAACTCCGCCCTCGAAGAAGCCGTTTACTTGACCCAGTTCGCCCGCAAAGTCACCATCGTCATCCGACGCGATGTCTTCCGCGGTGATAAAAAAGCCCAAGACCATGCCTTGGCCAACCCCAAGATCGAGGTCATCAAACTGCATGTCCCAGTTGAAGTGCTGGGTACCGACAAGGTCACCGGCATCAAACTCCGTCACGTTCAAACGGGTGACGAACAGGTCCTTCCTGTGGATGGGATCTTCCCCTACATCGGGGCGACCCCGTCGACCGGCTCAGTGGCGCACTTGGATGTGTGCGACCCCAACGGATACCTCGAAGTCGACGATAAGATGGCGACTCGCGTACCCGGCATCTACGGGGCCGGCGACGTCAACGCCAAGATCCTGCGTCAAGTGGTCACGGCCGTCAATGACGGAGCCGTGGCGGCGCAGAGTGCCTTCCACTACATCAAATCCCTCGACTAAGCAGCACGATGTGCTGCTTTTCTTTTGAGTCTGTGTACATTGTGGACCACCCGGGAGCGTGGTAGAATAATAGAGCGAGGAACCCTTATGAAACGTCGCGTTGTTCTATTGACCGGTATGTCAGGTGCCGGTAAAACCACCACCATGGGCATCTTGGAAGACATGGGGTATCACTGCATCGACCAGTTTCCCGTCGATCTTTTGACGTCATTGCGTCAACTCATCATCGAAGGCTCTGATCCGCGTTACCAAAACGTGGCCATTTCGATGTCCCTCAAGGACTTCAAAACCACCTACAACGCCTTCAGCGGCTTGGATCTGGACCTTAGGGTCTTGATTCTGGAAGCCTCGCACGATGAGCTCTTGAAACGCTATAAATCCACCCGACGCAATCATCCCTTGCTTCTATCGAATCGCGCCACGACCCTGGAAGAAGCCATCGGGATCGAAGTCGAACTGATCCGGGATCTCAAAGATACCACCTTTACGTCCATCGATACGACCTTCCTCAAAGGGGTCGAACTCAAGAGCCGTTTAAATAAACTTTTCGGATTAACCGAGAAACCGGCCTTTACGATCAGTTTCGTCTCCTTCGGCTTCAAGAACGGCATTCCACTCGATGCCGATCTGGTGTTCGATGTGCGCTTCTTGCCCAATCCGTTTTGGGAAGAAGAGCTGCGATCCCAGAGTGGAGAAACCGACGTAATCAAGCACTATGTGTTGGATCATCCCAAAACGCAGAAATTTCTGAAGAAACTCACATCTTTCCTCGACTATTCTTTGAAAGAATATGTCAAGGAAGGGAAGAATCACTTCACGGTGGCCATCGGATGTACCGGGGGATATCACCGTTCCGTCGTGCTCGTCAATCAGTTGGTCGAGCGTTACGGCACCAAATACCACTGTTTTAAGGAGCACCGCGATCTTCAATGAACGGGAAACATGTGGTTGTGATCGGCGGGGGTACCGGTCAGGCAACCATTCTTCGGGGGTTAAAACACATTCCCGATATTCACCTCAGTACGATAGTAACCGTCGCCGATGACGGCGGCAGTACCGGACGCTTACGCCGGGCTTTTGCTGTTCCGGCTATGGGGGATATCCGCAACGTCATGTTGGCGCTGGCTGAAAGTGAAAGCGTCATGAGCGATCTTATGGCGTATCGCTTTGAAGGTTCGGAAGACGTCGTCAACGAGCTGCGTGGGCATAACCTGGGCAACATCATCTTGACAGCCCTCACCAACAAGAGCGGATCCTTTACCGAAGCCATCGGACTCATCTCCAAAGTGCTCAACGTCAAAGGGGACATCATTCCTTCCACTACCCAACTGGTTACTTTGTGTGCCCACATGGAAGACGGAACGATCGTCCGCGGGGAATCCAACATTCCCAAGCCCCACATCAAGATCAACGATGTGTTCTACGATGAACCCGTTCAAGCGACCAAAGAAGCAATCAAAGCCATCGAAAAGGCCGATCTGGTGGTCTTTGGGATTGGCTCCCTTTACACCAGCATCTGTGCCAATTTGATCATTCCGGATCTGCGCAAAGCCTTGGCCAAATCCAAGGCCCATAAGGTTTACCTGTGCAACGCCATGACCCAAAAAGGGGAAACCGACGGTTACACGCTGGAAGACCATGTGGCTTCCATCGAAGAACACGCCCATATTCAGATCGATACCGTCATCAAAGCCGATGATGAGATCCCAGAGGAGTTATTAGTCAAATACGCCGCTCAAGACGCTCATCCGGTCCTCTTGCGAGACAAGATGCATCCGTACAAAGTATCCCACCGTAAACTGTTGACCTTTGAACGCGATCTGGTTCGTCACGATCCCCTTAAGATCCAACACCTCGTCCAACAACTCCTCAAGACCCTCTAGCTATGTCCTTTACCACCGACGTCAAAACCGAAATCAGCCAACAAGAGATCAAACCTTGTTGCGTCAAAGCCCAGAGTGCCGCCCTGATCCAACTCAGTGCCACGCTCATCATCCACAACAAGGAACTCGCCTTGCGTTTTCAAAGCGAGCATGCCACCACGGCTAAGCGCATGTTTAAGCTCTTGAAAGAGCGTTATGCCCCGCAGATGGAACTCTCCATCGTCAAGAAGACCAAACTCAACAAAAACAACATCTACGTGTTGGAAGTCACCACCAACGTGAAAGCGATTCTTGAGGATGTGGGACTGATGACCGAAAGCGGGCTTCAATCGCACCCGGCTAAGAAAATCGTCGCCAAAGAGTGTTGTGCGCGATCCTACCTGGCCGGCGCCTTCATGGCCAGCGGTAGCGTCAACTCCCCGCAGAAAAGCAATTACCACCTGGAACTGGTCACCCAGCACCCCGATCATGCGGCCTTCATCGAAAGCCTGATGCATCGCTTCGATCTGCCGGCCAAGACCATCCTGCGCCGTCATCAGCACGTAACCTACCTCAAGGCTTCCGAGAAGATCTCCGACTTCTTACGCATCGTTTCCGCCAATACAGCGGTGTTGGACTTTGAAGACGTGCGCATCCAGCGTGACTTCCACAACTCCCTGACGCGGTTGGACAACTGTGAAGTCGCCAATGAGATGAAGACCCAGGCTGCTGCTGCCAAACAGATCGCCGCGATCGAAACGTTGATGAAACGCGGACAACTCAGCCATCTCGATGAGAAGTATCAACTGGTAGCCCGCTTACGCCTTGAAAACCCCGAAGCCAACCTCAATGAACTCTGTGTGCTGGTGGAGGAAGAAACGGGTGAACCCCTCTCCAAGTCCGGCATCAAACACCGCTTAAGCAAGCTCTTGGAGCTGGCATAATCCGGGATTAACACGGATTTAACATCCCCTTGTGGTATAATCAATAAGTTAAAAGGACCTTTGTATGAAATACGTACGCTTCACGATGAAACTTCTGGCGATCCTCCTCTTGGCGGTCGCACTGATCACCAATGACTTCCTCCCGATCCCTTACCTGATCGGAATCGGGGTCATTGAGATCTTATTGCTGCTCTTGGTGTGGAAACGCAAGATCCTGCAGATTTTTGTCGTTATCGTCATGATCTTCAGCTCGTTTGTGCTGCTCTATACCGAAAACATCAT
>CAINEY010000044.1 GCA_903847945.1 uncultured bacterium
CATCGTTGATCACGGTGGCGAGTTCTCGTCCATTGGCCCAGGTGAATGACAGGTTATCCCGATACGTGGTCGGATTGCCGATAGCATCGTAGGAGAGTGACTGTCCGTCATAACTGGTCAGTTTGTCTTTCCAAGCATCGGTATAGCCATAGACAATCGTATCTTCCAGGGCTCCACGAACGCCACCGGTATAGGCGTAGATCGTTTTACTGGTGAGGTTTCCACCGACGTCATAGGTGACATCGATGGACTTCTCGGAATACGCACTGTCTTCCCGAATCAACTGATTCATCTTGTCGTAGGTATACTCTGCTTTAAGGGTCGATCCTTCCGTGATGGTACGGATGTTGCCGCTAGCATCATAAGTATAACTGTAAGTTGGATTCGAGCCATTGGTCAAACTGGCCAACAGGGTCGTGGTCGAGGTGGAGCCAGATCCATTGAGATAGGTGTAGGTCGTGGTATACGAGGTTGTGGTCGCAATCGTTCTGGAGGACAGACGAGCCAACTGATCAAAATCGTAACTTAAGCGAGTTGTGCCATTGAGCTTGACGGTATAGATGAGCCCAGGGATCTCGCCTTCTTTGGTGGCATCCCCATATACATAGCTGTGAGTATACGATGAGGTACCCAATCGATTGCTCAACACATCCACCCGACCAAACGTGTCGTAATGGTAGTTGAGCGTATTGCCGTTGGAGCTCACCATCTTGGTCAGACGGTTCAAGAAGTCATAAACGTAAGTCGTCGTCACCATCGATGTTCCGATGTGTTCGACAGTACGTGCCAGGTTGCCTTGATGATCATAGGCATATTCATACTTCAAGACATCATCGATCGTTTTAGAAATAACACGATGATAATCATCATAAGCAAAACTCACATCATTCCCATTCGCATAAGCAATCGAATTCAATAGTCCGTTGTTGTCTTGATAGGTATTGGTGATCAGGGTGTTTCCGGCGACCTTGATCTGATGGGGATTCCCAAAGATATCGTAGGTGAATTCATAGTCAAACCCGTTATGGGTGATCTTGGTAAGCTTATCCAAATCATACGTGTACGAGTTGGTATATGTCTTCCCATCGACGGTTTTCTTAACATTAGTCAATAGATCCGTTCGATTATAAGTACCATTCTCATCACTATAGTCATAATAATATTTCGTAGCCTCATTTGCGGTTTCCTCAGGCGCTCTGAAGGTGTCCAAGCGACCAAAAGTCGTATTGTAACTATAATTTGCCGTGTTTCCACGCGAATCAGTCACAGAGGATATGTAATTTCCATCCAAGGTATAGGTTGCTGTAGATGTTATCCGTTTGTCCCAAGTAATCGAGTTTACCGGTGTGTCCGGATCATAGGTTCCGTTTGTTAAAGCTGTGGTATTTTCACTCACTTCATCGGCGGTCAAAGCGTAGTTGTAAATCTGGATATTGTCGATCGTCCCATCGAAGAAATCGGATGCAGTTGAACTGTCCCATTCCTGCCCAATCACCCATGCTTTCCCACTGGTGTTTCCCAATAGAGTGTTGATTGTATAGTTTTCAGGGTAAATCGGAGATCCGTTAACATACACTTGGATCACCGACTGTGTGGCGTTGATCTGATTGATCGTGTAAACCACGGTATAACAGGTGTTAGCCAGCATGGTTCCCTGATTCTTGATGTTGCCGCGAACATTCATCTCCCAACCGCCATAGTAGCCACTTACCAGAATGTTTGATCCTGCCGTGGTGTGTTTGGCGAATAGCGCAGCATTCTTGACCACATCGGCCTTGACCGTCATGGCGACGGACAGGCTATTCCCGATGTTGAAGTCATCGAGCTGCATGTAGCCCGTCGACCCATTGAGCACTAACTGCCCATTGGAGAACGTCGCACCGCCAACGACAGTCGCATGATGTCCATTGTTGGTTACATCGGGGACTGAAGTCCCTGAAGCGCCGGTGAAATCGTATTTGGCAATCAACTGCTTCGTATTGGCCTGCTCATAAATGGTTTCTATTTCTTGTAATTCCAAAGCGCCTTCATAGAACGCCAATTCATCGATGCTGCCTTGGAAGAAATCTGATTTGTTATTACTATCCCACTCCATCCCTAAAGCCCAGGGCTTACCGGTTGAAGTGTCTCCAACGGCTTTCGCAATGTTTGCATCATAGATCTTAATCAAATCCTTATAAACAACTACATTCGTGGTCGTATCATTGATTTTAGTGTAGATGGCAGTAATGAAATGATAACCAAGCGTTTTGGTTCCCAGGGCATAACTCAAACCCCCAATATCAACGGTTAATGTCGAATTGTATTCACCTATAAGTAGCTGATTATATCCCTCAGATGTATTCTTGCCGATTATGCATTCATTCGCGGAGAATCGCTCATTCTTGACCCACATGGATACCGAGAAGGTGTCAGGAACTTTGAAATAGCCAAGTTCCGCATACTGAGTGCTGCCATCAAATCGAATTGCACTTCCAACTTTGCCATCAACAAATGTACCACTGTTAGAGGTTGCATCGTGATTGTTACCGCTCTTATCTTCAACATCTCCATCAAAGTCATAATAGGCGATCAACTTTTTCATAAAAACGTCACTGGAAATTGAAGTCGATGTTGGATTTCCATATTGATCGTAGGTGATCTTCGTCGATACGCCGGTTGAGCTTAGAGCGGCGGTGACCCGTTGGAAATTATCGTAATCATAGGCAACGTAAGTTCCATCCGCGTTGATTTGACTCAAGAGTTGATTCGATTGATCATAAGTGGTCAAATCAGTATTCCCTTCAAGGTCCTTTGCCGAAAGCAAATTGCCGTTCGCATCGTAACTGAAGGTTTGCCCAAACTCCTCGCGATACAACTGAGCTCCATCAAAGGTGACCGTATTGAGTTGTTTCTTGTACTCGAATTTGATAGTTACCGAGTTATAGGTCTTCGTAGCTACCGCTTTACCTTCCACGTACTGCCAAGAAGTTGAAGAATTTTTAAACGGGACACTCACCACGGTTGTGGTCGCATCTGTGTTATTAAACGTTAGAGACATGTGGAAACTGCGCGAGGCTCCAGAAGGCGCGGCATTCGCTTTCGCCCATCCGCCAAAGGAGAACACATCCCCAGCAATTCCACTCACCGCGATCGTTTGATCGAGTGTTTTATCAGTTAAAGCGTTTCCACTGATTTGATAAGACATTGAACCAAAAACGGAGGCTGTGCTTGTCGAGAAATCAACACTGCTCGATGTACCGCTCCCACTCCAACCAACCGGTAGCGTTCCACTAACCTCTTCCAAACTCGGGTTTTCAACCAAGTTGTACCGATTGACACCCAGTCCTTCTTCCAGTTGAATCCCGTCAAAATAGACAATTGCAGTTCCATCAACAACCAACTGGATCTGAAGTGAGGTCACCGTTTGAGGAACGGTGATCGTCGCAGAAATGCGTTGCCAGACATTCGCTTCATCCACTGCAATGTCAATGCTTGTGGCACTACCGCCAACCAAACTGACATGAGCGACTCCTACTGCATTCGATTTCACATACGCCGAAACGGTGAAATTCGTTTCTTGATCTAGAGTAACAGGAATGTTTTCATACGCTTTGATGACTCGCTCAGCTGTACCATCGTGTGTGATTGTTAAGCTGTTTGCCCCGAAGAGTTTATCGGTCGTGGAGTAGATGGGGGTAATCAAAAGACCGGAAGTATCACTTTGTGCCCAATCACTCGTCGTCTCAAAACTGATATTCTTCGCAAGATTGACGGTCGTCGTCTGCAGTTTGGAGACACTTGTTAACTTATTCTTTTCCCCTCCAGAGGCTCCATATTGATAATACTGTGCAGCATTGTTGATGTCTTTGATCCCGATCGTACGTCCATAATTATCAAACTGATAGTAGACAGTTTGATCATATTTGTCCGTAATTGACGTTTCGTAAGGTTGATAACTAAATGCATACTCATTCCCGGTAGTTACTTCATCAGTCCCATACTCAGTCATGCTGGTAATAATCTTGGGAGATCCCAAATAAGTGAATTGTACGGAGGAACCATCACTGTCTTCCGCTTTAGTGATCTTGTACTCAGCATCATAGTAATAGGAAACTTCACTTGAATCTGGATAGGTTACCATCATGGTTTTTGCATTGCTATCATAGGTGTAACTAACCGTTCTTAAAACGGTCGATCCCGTGCCTAAGTACTCGATCTTGGTTAAAAAACCGTTGGTGTACGTAAAATCGTATTTTCTTTCAGAGGAGTCTTTGATGTAATCAATCAGAGATCCTGCGTAGGTAATCTCAACTTCATTGACCGTTTCGCCAAAATCCTTCAACTTCATAAGATAACCCGTGCTGTTGAACTCGAGTTTGTTTTTATTCTTATCCGTAATCACATACCGTGCCGTCGTACTACCCGTATCGATTGTAAGTGTCAGTCCTTTTCCTAACTCATCGATCCACTGTCCATTGAGTGAGTAAAAGTAAACGGTAGTCCCATCCCCATCCAAATACTTGTAATAAGTGGTTCCGCCAATAGATGTTGATCCAATCGTTTGGTTGTAGTTAGTTTTCCAGCTGTACCGTTCACCGGTCGCTTTTGGATCATAATTATAGAATGACGTGATCGAGACCGGAAGTTTTCCACCGGTTATAGCCAGATCATCACGCATCAGGGTCAGAAATCCGGTGTTATTATTGACAAGCGCCAACCCAGCTCTACCCATATCTTGTGTCGTATAAGTCCACAAATCCTCAAGACCGTTGGTGTTGACGTAGGTGATTTGAAGCGAGGGATACAATCCATCAATGCCATATCCGGTGCCAACATATTTGTTACGAGCATACAATGTGCCAGCTTCAAAAGCGTCGGTTGATTTGATCATCACTCCGTTATTTATTTTCGTGCCATCATACCAGCTTTGCACAAGTTGGGTAATATCCCAAGTATTGTATTCAACATTGTATGCGGAACTGGTAATAAAATAGTCAGAAATGATGTCAGTGTCATAATCGACATTCGTATTCCAGGTGGTGGTCGTTAAGTCCCAGTCCTCAGTGATCTCGTGAAGATTCAATTGAAGGGTCGAAGGACCCCCAGAACTAAATCCACTGACATCCTGCAGCATATTCAATTTGGCACTGATGACTTTATCGCCATTCCCTAATGGTGGTAACGTTGGATACTTGATCAAAATACGACAAGTTCCGTAAGTAGCTCCTTCACGGCCCACCCATGTGGATCCCATATAGTAATAAGCGGTATTTGGTTTCCAGGAGCTGACAAATGTATCCGAGATCTTACTGATATCTTGAGCGGTATATGTGGTGGGGTCAACGGTCACAGGATAGACAGTTGACGGATCATTCAACCAATTCGAGTCAGCTTTCGTCTGCAGAATCATTTTTCCATTATCTTGGGAAATGATATTAAGTTGAACATCAAGACTAAAGCGACCACTCGCATCACTCATTAAAGGAGCTGATAAGATGATTTGTGGTACATCCGGCTGATCTGGATCAATCAATACGATCGTTTGGCTATCCCTTTGTATTGCTATTAACTCGCCTAACTGATATTCGGAGACAAAGGTGTTTTGAGCAAACTGATTCTTCAAAATAATGTCTTCTTTTAACGACAAAGAGCTAAGTGTATATCTGACATCCACATTCGGGAATATGTCACGATAAATCACCTGAGACTGCTTATTCTTCAAATTCAGGTATGCATCATCACTGGTAAGGTAAGTCGGATTAGTGCCAACCAACACTTCCGCAAAGACTTTATTAGCGTTAACAAAGTCCCATTTCAATGGATAGGTATTGATCGTCGTCGATACCAGGTTTCGATTTTGAGTATTTCTTGAGAACTTAACTGTAAACTTACCACGGTTATTTTGGAGGATTTGAACATCAGTGGGATCTTCGGCATTTATGATTGAAAACGAGTTATCAATGTCATCCCATTGCCCCGTGCTTCCCTTGACATGAATGGGTTCATCGTAGACTGCGATCATCTCCGTACGATCGCTCAATAAGAAGGTCTTACTGTACTCGTCACGCTTCTCTGTGACCTCACCAACGATAACGGCTTCTTGTTTTGAGATGTTGGGCAAATCTGAATTGATTGCCAGAACGCGCTCGGTTAGCGCAGCAAAAAACAAACTTATACTCAGCAAGCCGATGACGAACGATCTAAGATGTTTCATAAGTCCCCCTGATTATTTGCTTACTGTTTTCATAATAATCTCTGATCTCTAAAATGTCCATAATCCGATTTGAGATTCAAACTGATTATCATAAATATCAGCAAATAATGTGAGTTAGGTTAGTCCATTATCAATCTTTCTATATTATTGATTTCTCATTAGCTGATTAACAAAAACAGTTAAGAATTGACAAAACAAACGCAATACTATAGCACCAATTTCCTGATTTTAACTTTGAATTTGATCAACTTATTATTAACGATTATCTTTTTTTGTTACTGAGTTTTTAATATTTTGTTCGATTTGAGCCTGGATTTTTTGTGTCAACTCGGCATAAGAGGTCTGTTTATAGGCCTCATACGGAATCGGTTCATCCAGTATAACTTCCAAGGTGTGTTGCCACTCTCCACTGCGATCCAGCTCATGCGTGTGGATCTGGGTGACCGGAACGATGGGCACTTTGGCTAAGTAGGCTGGCAGCAGTGCTCCAGCCTTAAACGGCAACGTCGCATTGGATTTGGATCGCGTTCCTTCGGGAAAGATCAGCAAGCTGCGTCCTTCCTTGAGCACACGTGCTGCCTGTCGCAACATCCCCACGTTTTCATCGTAGGACTCGCGTTTGAACGTGATGAACTCGATGAGTCGTCCCCAGGTGCCGATGACCGGCAACTTCAGGTTTTCGGCTTTGGAAATAAACGTTAAGGGTTGATCGATCGCTGCCAGTAGAAGAATCGGATCGAAGGTCCCCTGGTGATTACTGACGTAATAGGCCACCGGAGGTGGTGTGCTTTGACGGTTGGTCACCCGATAAGTTCGTTTCATCTTCACAAAGAAGACCCGACAGTAACTTTGAAGCGTTGACCACCGTTCATTGAAACCGGTGTTTTTGTGGTTGTTTGCTGAAATCATCAGCGAAGGAAACATCCCCAGGAAACGCAGCCATTGAACCAGGTTCATGACTAATCCCCGACTTTAAAGATCAGCTCGCCGCTGGCAACGAGTGTTTTCCCAACATACGCCGTAGCGGAAGCGAAACCCACTGGACCCCGCTGACGGGTCAGTTCAACCACTAATTTGAGCGTATCACCGGGAATGACCGGCGCTTTAAAGCGCACGTTCTCCATCCCAGCAAAGTAAGCAATCTTTCCGCGATAGGCTTCCTGACTTAAAAGCAGGACAGCTCCGGTTTGAGCCAAAGCCTCCATGATGAGGACTCCCGGCATGATGTGCTTCTGCGGGAAATGCCCCACAAAATGCAACTCATTGGCACTGACAGCCTTAATTCCAACGATTTTGGTCGCTTCAAGTTCATCGATGCGATCGACCAAGAGAAACGGATAGCGGTGCGGGATGATGGCTTGGATCTGGTTGGAATCGTAAATCATTGCACCTCCCATTTCCGCAGGACGATGGAGGCATTGTGACCCCCAAAACCCAGGGAATTGCTCATGACGACTTTAAGGTCAGCTTTGCGCGGGGTAGTGGGCACGATATCCAAGTCACACAGCGGATCGCTTTCCGCATAACCGATGGTAGCTGGAATCAAGCCTTCTTGGAGTGCTTTGACACAGATCACAGCTTCAACGGCGCCTGAAGCCCCCAACAAGTGTCCCGTCGAAGATTTGGTGGAAGAGACAGGCACTTTCGTCGTCGATCCAAAGACCTTTTTTACGGCCAAAGTTTCTGTTTTATCATTGAGCGGCGTACTGGTACCGTGAGCATTGATGTAGTCGATGTCGTTTGGTGTCAATCCGGCATCCGCAATGGCTAAGGCCATCGCATGCGCTCCCATCGCTCCGTCTTCCAACGGCGCCGTGATGTGATTGGCATCGCATGAGGTTCCATACCCGACCATTTCAGCCAGGATAGGCGCTTTTCGGGCTAAGGCGTGTTCTAAAGACTCAAGAACAACCACCGCTGCCCCTTCGCCCATCACAAACCCCGAACGTTGCGCATCGAAAGGAATGCTGGCACGAAGTGGATCAGAACCTTCATGCAAGGCCCGCATGACCATAAAGCCAGCGATGCCTAAGGGCGTGATGGCCGCTTCCGAACCACCCGCCAACATGATGTCCTGTTGACCGCTGCGGATCTTGTGGAAGGCTTCGCCGATGGCGTTGGTTCCGGCGGCACACGCCGTCACGACGGCACTGCAATGCCCCTGAGCCTTCGCATCGATGGCGACCTGACCGGCGGCTAAGTTGATGAGCGTCATGGGAATGAAGAATGGGGAAATGCGGGAAGGACCGCGCTCTTTAAGGTTGGTCACGGCGCTCTCCAAGGACGCTAAACCGCCGATCCCGGAACCGATGATGACCCCGTACTTCGTGGGATCACCGACCTGTCCTTCCAGACAGCTGTCGGCGATGGCTTGTTTGGCGGCAATGCGCGCAAACTGGGTGAACCGGTCGTTGAACTTGAGTTCACGGGCACTGAAATAGGCTTCCATATCGAAAGGTTTGACTTCAGCGGCCAGCTTGGTTTTGTAGTCGGTCGTATCAAAGGCCTTGATCGGACCAATCCCGCACTGCGCGGTTTTGATGCCGTCCCACAGGTCGTTGACGGTAGAACCTAAGGGAGAAACGGCTCCCAATCCGGTAATGACAACACGTTGATTCATGTTCACCTCACATGGCCATTCCGCCATCGACAGCGATGACTTGGCCGGTTATGTAGGAAGCCTGATCCGAAGCCAGAAACAAGGCCGTGTAAGCGATGTCTTCCGGCTGACCGAAACGGGCTAAGGGAATCTGAGTAAGCACAGACGCTTTGACGTCGTCCGACAAAGCATCCGTCATCTTGGTTTGGATGAAACCGGGAGCGATCGCATTGACCGTGATTCCGCGCGAGGCAAACTCACGAGCGACGGATTTGGTTAGGGCGATGAGTCCCCCTTTGGAGGCGGCGTAATTGGCTTGTCCGGCATTGCCTAATAAACCAATGACACTCGAAAGGTTGATGATGCGACCTTTCTTGTTGCGCAACATGGTCTTCGACACGTGTTGGATCGTGTTAAAACTGCCTTTGAGGTTGACCGCAATCACGTCATCGAAGTCGCTCTCCTTCATGCGCAGGATCAGGTTGTCTTTGGTGATGCCAGCGTTGTTGATGAGCACGTCGATAGTTCCGAAGGTGCTTAGGCTTTGATTGACCATGGCACCCACAGCCGCATAATCCGCCACATTGCATTGCACGCTGAGGACAGACGCGCCTAACGCTTCACACGAAGCCGCGACTTCCGCAGCCGCAGCGGCGGAACTGCTGTAGTTGAGAATGAGGTCATAGCCGTGGGATGCAAAGGTCAAGGCCATCTGCTTGCCGATCCCATGCGATGCCCCGGTAATCAGCGCAACTGGTTTAGCCATAAAGTTCTCCTTTCACTGCGAGAATGGATTCCGCGCTTTCCACGGAATAGGTACGTACGCTTGGATCGATCTGACGGATCAGTCCGGCCAGTGTTTTCCCGGGACCGACTTCAATAAAGGTGTCATAGCCATCTTGGATCATGGTTTGGATCGTGGTGACCCATTGCACACTCGAACAGATCTGTTGGGTTAAGGCTGAGGTGATCTCCGTTTCCGGTTTTCCGCTGACATTGAAGTACACGGGTATCTCAGGTTGTTTTACATCAACCTTCTTTAACACCTCAGCCAAGGCGCTGGATGCCGGTTTGAGGAGCGAGGTATGGAAGGCTCCGGAGACCTTCAGGGGAATGATGCGAGTCACGCCTTGGGCTTTGAGAGCCGTTTCAGCGTTCTTGAGGGCGTCCCACTGTCCGGAGATGACGGTTTGTTGAGGCGAGTTGAAGTTGGCGACTTCCGCCAGTCCGCCGTGATCCTGAGCCAGTACGGACTGGATCAGATCCAAACGATCACTGAGGATTGCACTCATCCCGCTGCTGCCTAAAGGCAAAGCGTTGGACATCAACTGTCCGCGCTGACGAACGACATTAAGAGCTGTATCCAGGGATAAAGCTTTGGCGTACGTCAAGGCACTGTATTCACCCAGACTGAGTCCGGCGACCCCTTGGGCCACAATGCCTTCGGCACGTAAGGCTTCACTGATGGCGAGCGACGTCACCAAGAGGCAGACTTGTGTGTAGGCCGTATCATTTAAAATACCTTCTGGGTCTTCGAAACAGACTGACCTCACGTCAAAGTCCAAATGGACTTGATCATAGATTGCTTTGGATTGCGGATAGGTCGAATACACCGATTGACCCATTCCGACTTTCTGGGATCCTTGACCCACAAAGAGAAACGCGATTTTCATGAGAGGCTCAACTCCATTTCAGTAACCAGTTCATTGATCAGGTCGTGAACCTTGACGATTGAGGTGATGCGGTAACCGTTAACACCGGTAAACACCAAGCCATGATCGACATTGCCGCTGACGGACTGAATCAATGCTTCCGTGATGCAGTAAGGCGTCGTGGCAGGGATACAGGGCTTTAAGCACTTCACGCAGCGTATGGGGGCGATACGCCCCTGACGCAAGGCTTGAACGTGGGGGTTGATGATGGCCCGACCGGGATAACCGGAAGGACTGATGACCAAATCGATGTCCGATTCGTTGGCGGCGATGAATTGAGCTTTAAAGGCCGGATGGGCATCGCACTCTTCGGTGGCGATGAAACGCGTCGCCATTTGAACGGCAGACGCTCCCTCGTTGATAAACTCAGCGATATCACTACCCGTGTAGATTCCTCCGGCGGGAACCAGGGGAATGTTTAAACCTAAATCTTTCAGAACAACTTTGACTTCCGTAAAGATCTCCTGAAGACTTTGGGTGGTTTTGGCTTTGAGCTCATCCCAAGAAAATCCTAAGTGACCTCCGGCCAAAGGTCCTTCGATCACGATGAAATCGGGATAACGAGCATAGCGTGAAAACCAGCGCTTACAAAGAAGATAGGCTGCTTTCGCGGAAGATACGATTGGGGCCAAAGCCACCGGTTTGTTTTCAGCGAACTTGGGCAACTCCAAGGGTAATCCGGCTCCGGAGATAATCACGTCGATGTCCATGTCGGCAATCGCCGTGGCGTATTCATCGTAGCGTTCACCGGCTACCATGAGATTGACACCTAAAAGTCCTTGACCTTGCGAGATGGCTCGGGCTTTGGCGATTTCGGCTTTCAAAGCGCGCAGATTGGCGTGAAAAGTGTTGGTGAAGAAATCGGGTTCACGATAACCGGGTTGAGCGGCGGAGATGACCCCCATCCCGCCTTCTTTCATGACGTGACCGGCTAAGTTACCCAGGGAAACCCCGATGCCCATGCCCCCTTGGATGATGGGGACTCGCAGGGTTTTTCCGTTTATGGTCAGCATGCCTACCCCAAAGCCGCGACTTTCGCGCTTAAGGTTTCAACCTGTTTCTTCGCATCGTTCACCATGGTTTCAAAGATGACCGATAAAGGTTCGATGCGTTTGACCATTCCGGCAA
Source organism: uncultured bacterium (assembly GCA_903847945.1). GTDB lineage: Bacteria > Bacillota_I > Bacilli_A > Erysipelotrichales > Erysipelotrichaceae > UBA2212. Next base: position 11,636 of record CAINEY010000044.1, read on the forward strand.
TCTGACCCATCATGACCGATCCGGTTTCCATGTCGCCATCAAAAACGGCGCGACGCAAGGAACCCAGGGTCAGTTTTTCGAGTTCTTCCCGGGTGGCCCCTTCTTTTTCGAGCTTGACGTATTGTTGAGCCATGCGGTTCTTCTTGATGCGCACCGGTGCCGATACCGAACGACCGGTGACGATCGTATCGGTGTCTTTGGCGGTGATGATGGCTTGTTTGTAGTTGTCGTGAATCGGGCATTCTTCGGCCGCTAAGAGGCAGGTTCCGACTTGAACGCCAATGGCGCCTAAACTGAGGGCTGCGTTGAACCCGCGACCATCCGCGATCCCTCCGGCGGCAATGACCGGAATATCCACAGCATCCACGACTTGAGGAACCAAGGCCATGGTGGTGAGTTCCCCAACGTGGCCCCCGGATTCCGTGCCTTCAACGATAACGGCATCGGCTCCCGCTTGTTGCATGCGTAAAGCTAAGGCCACGGTCGGAACGATCGGCATGACCAAAATGCCCAGTTCTTTGAGTCGCGGAATGAACTTTCCGGGATTACCGGCACCCGTGGTGACCACGGCTGGTTTGAGTTCGCAGATGACTTCAAAGATGGCATCGGCATTGGGGTTCATCATCATGACGTTGACCCCAAACGGTTTATCGGTGAGTTTACGGCACTTGAGAATGGCTTCACGGGAGACTTCGGCGTTCCACCCTCCGGTTCCGATGATGCCTAAGGCGCCGGCATTCGAGACCGCTGCCGCAAACTCGGCGGTGGCGATGTTGGCCATCGCGCCTTGGATAATGGGGTACTTGATCCCTAAACGTTGACTCAGTAACATGTCGTGTCCTCCTTGAGTTCAATCAGTGTGGCGGCCCAGGTCAGTCCGGCTCCGAAGCCGACCAAGGCCATCGTCATTCCGGGACGCAAGCGACCGGATGCTTTAGCGTGGGTGTAAGCGATGGGTATGCTGGCGGAAGAGGTGTTTCCGTACTCTTCCAGATTCATCACGAAGCGTTCAATGGGTAATCCCATCTTGTCGGCCACATGGCGGATGATGCGCGCATTGGCTTGATGGGGAATGATCAAATCGAGATCGTTAACCGAGATTCCGCGTTTGATGCACACTTGCGTGAGCGCATCTTCCACGGCCTTGACCGCAAAGCGGAAGACGGCTTGACCTTTCATCCGCAAGTATGGGACTTCAGAAGGATGATTCGTAAGCTCCGGATTGAGCGCTAACGATTCGGTGATCAGGGTTTCTTCCAGATCCCCTTCGGTGTTGGCGAAGTGGGTCATTTGGGTCCCTTGAGCCGCTTCAACCACGAAGCATCCGGCCCCATCTCCAAAGAGTACAGCAGTACTGCGATCGGAGTAGTCCAAGATCTTACTGAGCGTTTCCGCTCCGATCACCAGCATGCGTTTGGCACTGCCGGCTTGAATCAAGGCATCCGCCGTTTGAAGCGCCAAGAGGAATCCGCTGCAGGCGGCATTGAGATCGAAGGCTAAACAACGTTGCGCTTTTAAGCCCAGTTTGGCTTGGATCAGAGCCGCTGTTGACGGCATCATCGCATCCGGAGTCAAGGTCGCACAGAGGATCCCGTCGATGGTTGAGGGATCGATCTTGGCGTCCTTGAGAGCGTTGAGTGCCGCTTGGGTCCCCAGATCCGAGGTGTTCTCGGTGGTACTCAGATAACGGGATCCGATACCGGTGCGTTCACGGATCCAGGCATCGCTGGTGTCCATGACTTGGGCCAAGTCATCGTTAGTGACTCTGCGGCCAGGTACAGCCATTCCGGTGCCTAAGATGGCTAAGCTCATACGCGGGCTCCGATCTGACGGTACTTGGCGTAACGGCGATCCAACAAAACCGTTTCTTTAAGACTTCCCAGAGTGTTAAGGTCTTGGCGCAAAAGGTCTTTGATTTGGGCAACGACATCGGGAATGCCACTGGCAAAGCCTTGGGCAGGCTCGGGAATGATCCCGTCGATGAGTTTCTTGGCGTAAAGATCTTGAGCCGTACATTCCATCAACTCGGCCGCTTCTGCGGCTCGGCTTTCATCCTTCCACAGGATGGACGCAAAGCCTTCGGGGGAGAGGATCGAATAGATCGCATTCTCCAGCATGTACAGCTTGTCGCACACACTAAGGGCCAAAGCTCCACCGCTGCCTCCTTCCGAAAGCACGACGGTAATGACCGGGGTCTTTAGGGTAGCGAAGAGTTTCAAGGAGGCCGCAATAGCTTCGGCTTGACCGCGCTCTTCAGCGCCTAAACCCGGATAGGCTCCGGCGGTATCGACCAAACACAAGATCGGACGTTTGAATTTCTCGGCTTGTTTGGCTAAACGCATGGCTTTACGATACCCTTCCGGATGCATCATTCCGAAGTGCCGGCTCATGTTTTCTTGAAGATCACGGCCTTTGGATTGAGCCAAGATGGTAATGGGCTGGCCTTCGAAACTGCCGAGTCCACCTAAGAGGGCTTGATCGTCTCCGTAGTGCCGATCACCAGAAAGTTCGATGAAGTGATCGATCAGGTACGGAATCAGATCCATGGCTTTGGGACGATTGGGTTGACGGGCGGCTTGGACCCGATCCCAGGCTTTTTGCGGACTCATGCGTGCCTCCGGTGCAGTTTTAAGAGCTGACCCAGGGTTTGACGCAACGCTGTGCGATCGACGATGCGATCCACAAAGCCACGTTCGAGTAAGAACTCGGCGGTTTGAAAGGATTCGGGAAGTTGCTGGTTGATGGTTTTTTCGATGACGCGCCGTCCCGCAAAGCCGATCAACGCTTTGGGTTCTGCCAGGATGATGTCCCCCAACATGGCGAAACTGGCGGAGACACCACCCGTGGTCGGATGGGTCAAGACGGTGATGTAGAAACCGCCGGCTTCATCGAAACGAGCTAAAGCCGCACTGGTTTTGGCCATTTGGAAGAGGGACAAGACCCCTTCCTGCATGCGGGCTCCTCCGGAAGCCGTCAAGATCACCAGCGGCAGTTTCTTCTTGGTGGCCACTTCGATCAGTCGCGTGATCTTCTCCCCGACGATTTGACCCATGGAGCCCATGATAAAACGGCTGTCCATGATGCCTAAAGCAATCTTCTCCCCGTCGATTTCGGCGATTCCGCAAGCGACAGCTTCCTTGAGTCCGGTGAGTTCCTGAGCTTTGTGGAGCTTTCGGTCATAATCGGGGAAGGTGTTTATTTTGAGGCTATTGGCCGAACGATAAAGTTCTTTAAAGCTCTTGGGATCAACCAGGGTACTTAAGCGTTCTTGAACGCCTAAAGGAAAGTGATATCGGCATCCCGGACAAACGTGCGCTTGCGCATTTAGGTCGTACTGCGAGATCGGGTGATTGCAGGACGGACACATGACGATGCTCAAATCCGCAGCCGTTTTGGTTTGCTCGGAGCGTTGGGGAAACAGTTTTTGAAACAGCGAGAGCCGTTCTTTACGGGTGTTGAATTGCGGATTCACGGGTCTTGAGCTCCTTGATCCACTCGGCAGCGAAGTCGGTGGTGTATTTGCCCCCGATGAAGGTGGCATTGTGCATGGTGAAATAGCAGAATTCGATGTTGTTTTCGATGCCGTCAATGATGAACTCTTCCAAAGCTCCGCGCATGCGTTTGATGGCTGCCAAACGGGTTTCTCCGAAAGTAATCAGTTTGGCGATCATCGAATCGTAGAACGGAACGATCGTGTAGCCGTTGTAGGCGGCACTGTCGATGCGCACGTCTTTTCCGCCCGGAGCGTGATAGAACGTGATCTTGCCGGCTGACGGTTTGAAATCGTTGCGGAAATCTTCGGCATTGATGCGGCATTCGATGGCATGGCCCAGGATCTTGATGTCGGCTTGTTCATAAGGCAGGCTCATGTTGGCGGCGGCTCGAATCATGTTCTTGATGAGATCGATCCCGGTGATCATCTCGGTCACGGGATGTTCGACCTGGATGCGCGTGTTCATTTCCATAAAATAGTACTTGTCGTCACTGTCCAACAGAAATTCAACGGTACCGACGGAATCGTACCCAACAGCTTTAGCCGCTTTGACCGCATCGGCACAGATGGATTCGCGTAAAGCCGGGCTCAGGTAATGGCATGGGGCTTCTTCAATGACTTTTTGATGACGGCGTTGAAACGAACAGTCGCGTTCGTAAAGGTGCAGGACTTTTCCATGGCGATCGGCCATGATCTGGACTTCGATGTGTTTAGCCGCTTTGACCAACTTCTCCAGATACACGCTTTCATCATTGAAGTAGTTTTTTGCTTCCTGACGGATAATGGGATAGACACTGCGGAACTCCTCATCGGTATTGACGATGCGGATCCCGCGTCCTCCCCCACCGGCAGCGGCTTTGAGCATGAGCGGATAGCCTAAAGCGGTGGCTTGACGCAAACCGTCATCCAGTGAAAGCACCGGATCGATGGAACCGGGAATAATGGGGACCTGGGCGTCATGCATCAAGCGTCGGGCATTGATCTTGTTGCCCATGAGATCGATGGCGGTGGCGTTAGGGCCGATAAAAATGAGGCCGCACTCGTTCACGAGGCGGGCGAATTTCGCGTTCTCGGCCAAGAAGCCGAAACCGGGATGGATCGCGTCACAGCGTTTGAGGGTTGCGGCACTGATGATGTTGGCTTGATTAAGGTAACTGTCTTTGGAGTTGGCTTTCCCCACGCACACCGACTCATCGGCCAGATGCACGTGCAGGGATTCTTTATCGGCTTCGGAGTAGATGGCCACCGTTTTGATGCCCAAGTCTTTGCAGGCTCGGATGATGCGCACGGCGATTTCACCGCGATTGGCAATCAAGATCTTGCGCAGCATGTCAGTCTCCGATCAACACGAGGCGTTGATTGAATTCGACCATGGTTCCGTTTTCGGTGTTAATGGCTAATACAGTACCGGCTTTGTGGGCTTTGATCTCATTCATGACTTTCATGGCTTCGATCACGCACACGACTTGACCTTCCTCGACCTTTTGTCCGACGGTGACATACGCCGGGGCTGTCGGTGAAGGTGCCAAGTACGCCGTACCGACCAAGGGGGCTTTGACCCACTGTTTCTCATCGATGGCTGGCACTGCGGTTTCCGGGGCACTCAACTGACTGACGGTTGGGGCAACCGAAAGGGGCACGGTGGATGCCGCGACACTCGAAGCGGACACGATGACCGGAGCACTTTCGCGTTTTAAACGAATCCGCGATCCGTCGATTTCCACTTCCATCTCGGAGATGGCGCTTTTCTCAAAGAGCGCCAGAATCTTTTTGATTTCCTGAATGTCCATTCGGCAAGCCACCCGATTAAGCTTTCTTCGACGACACGACGTCCACGACGTCTTGAACGGTCACCAGCTTGACCAGCTCTTCATCCTCGATGCGTACTTCAAAAGCACTTTCGAGTTCCAAGGCCAATTCAACGGCAGCCAGCGAATCGATATCGAGGTCTTCGCGCAGTTTCGCCGTAGGGACAACCAGCGTCGGATCGACGTGAATGGCATTGACTAAGACCGCTTTGATTTCTTCAAACATGGGGTTCTCCTTGGCTTCATCACACTGAAGCATGCGTTCAAGTATAGCCCTGAAGCGGGACTTGTAAAGCGTTCAAAGTGAACAATATGTGAAATTATGGGGGTGAAAAGTCAATTAAGCGCTTACACCTTGGGTCACACGATGCGTTGTGTTAGAATAGGAACAGAGGTAAGCTCATGGACACACTCGATCGCCCGGCCTTGGATGCCGCCCTGATTTCAGCCCACTGCCCACCCCCCTTCACGTCGATTACCGTCATCGAGAGCACTGGTTCCACCAACGATGACCTCAAGAAAAACGCCGCCAAACTGAAGCATGGCAGCGTTTTGATCAGCAATACCCAAACCGCCGGTAAAGGCCGAAACGGACGGACGTTCTTTTCAGCGCCGGATGTCGGGATCTATTGTTCGATCTTATTGAAGCCGAAGTTCGATCCGTACAATTATCTGCGTTTATCGATCCTTTCCGGCATCATTCTGTGTGAGACGATCCGCGAGTACACGGGAATCGCTCCGACCTTGAAATGGCCCAACGACATCCTGATCCGCGGCAAGAAAGTCGCCGGGATCTTATGCGAAAGTCAATACCAAGCCAACAAAGCTTCTCCTTTCATCATCGGTTGGGGACTAAATGTTTACACTCAGGAGTTCCCCAAAGAGCTTGAGGACATCGCCACGACTTTGGAGGACAATAGCTCCTGGCCCTTGGACAGAAACCTCTTGGTTCAGGATTTCCTGATTCGATTGGCAGCGTATCTTCCGCGCTTGGAAGGGCTGGAGTTAGGTAAAATGGCGTACACGTACGATCTTAAACGCGGTACGCCGATTACCGTCCAAGATCCCAAAGGCGCCTATCCGGCCAACATCGTGGGCATCAATGATTTGGGTCAACTGATCATCAGTCGCGGGGATGAAATATCCACCCTGGTCTCTTACGAAATCACGATCCGCGAAGACGGAGACGAATAGACCCATTCCCCGTTCAACATCGTCGCTTCCACCCTTACATGTTGAATCGACAAGGAATCGATCGTAAAGACATCTTCGCTGAGGACGACTAAATCGGCCCATTGGCCTAATGCCAATCGGCCTTTTTTTGTGTCGTCAAAGGAACACCAGGCTCCACCTGAAGTGCACGCATCGATTGCGCTATAAATGTCCGAGGCGTGTTGCGGGGTAAACGGTAAATCCTGCGATCCTACCGGAAGTCGATTGACGGCACAATGGATCCAGTGAAGGACGTTCATGGTTTCGATCGGTGCATCGGAACTGTACGCGACCGGTATTCCCAGCCGTTCCATCGATCCAAACGCATACGAACTGGACATCAAGGTTTTTTCAACCCGTTGAGGAACGATTGCGATATCGGTGTTTAAAAAGATCGGTTGAACATACCCAATCAGTTTGAGTCGCGCCATACGTTCGAGTTGTTCCAAGCGGGAGATCTGAACGTGCACGATGCCCCAGCGGTGCGGATTATCCGGTTTCAGGTGTTTCTCGTACGCATTGAGTACGCGCTCCAATGCTTCATCCCCGATGGCATGGATCAAGATCGGAACATCCTTCATCGCTCCGACCAAGTCATCCAACTCGGTTTGAGTGTAATTGGCGATTCCGTGATTGTCCGGTTCGTTGAGATACCCCTCACGCATGAACGCCGTCTTAGCGCCTAATGAACCATCCATGTAGAACTTGATGGCCCCAAACACATGAAACGGATCCGGTTTTCCCATGAGCGAACGCAAAGGTTCTTGATGAAGCTGATGGGGATCCTCCAAGAAGATCTGATGGAAGATGCGCAGTTTATTGTGCTTCACAAAACGCTGATACCCTTCAAATCGGGCGTTGAATTCCACATCCATAAAAGTGATATCATTGGGTTGAACCGAGGTGATTCCGTAGGCGTGCACTTCCGGCAGCATCGCCAATAATGCCTCTTCGACGCGCTGCGGCGTCAACTTCTCCCGAAACGGAGCCAATAGGTCAATGGCGGATTCGGTAAAGATCCCTACGGGAGATCCGTGCCCATCCACCGGAATGTTTGGGGCGTAAGCAGCGACGATTTCATTGGAAAGGCTCAGCGATTTAAGTACCATCGAGTTGACAGAAACCACATGGCCGCAGGTCCGATACAAAAGGATCGGAACCGTGGTGGAGATCTCATCCAGATCTTTGGCTTCCGGCAAGCGTTGAGGACCTTCGATAAATCGGTTCTGGTCGTAACCGCGTCCCCACAGGACCAGCGTTGGGTGATCCTGAAGAAATGATTTCCCTTGGGTGATCAACTCACTGAGTGACGTGACGCCATCCAAATGCAGTTGATCCCGCATCAATGCCATACCTAAAAGGTGGAGGTGCGAATCGTTGAAGCCGGGAACAACGGTCTTTCCGTGAAGATCGATGACTCGATCACCCGGTTGGGCTTGAACATCCAGTCCGACAATGGTGCCGTGATCAATGCGGCATGAGGACGCAAAATGATCTCGGTAGAGGTAGAATTTCCCGTTGATCAGCGTCAGGGCTTGGGGTCTCATATGCCAAAACTATACCACATATTCATTGTTTTCATGGCTTACATCATTTACAATGTAAACATATTCATGGAGGTTGACCCATGGGACTGACCCTTACTGCCAAGATCTTGCAACAGCATTGCCTTAAAGGCAACTTAGTTGCCGGCGAAGAGATCGCCGTCAGAGTACACCAAACCCTGACTCAGGACTCCACCGGAACGATGGTGTACCTGCAGCTTTTAGCTTTGGATCCACAAAAAGTCCAAACCGAGGTCTCCGTGGCCTACATCGATCACAACATGCTGCAGACCGGATTTGAGAATGCCGATGATCACGTATTCATTCAATCCGTGGCTCAGCATTACGGGATCATCACCTCCAAAGCCGGAGGAGGCATCTGTCACCAGGTCCATTTGGAACGCTTTGCCAAGCCCAATACCGTACTGATCGGATCGGACAGTCATACGCCGACCTGTGGCGGTTTAGGTGCTTTGGCCATTGGTACCGGCGGTTTGGATGTCGCCGTAGGCATGGCGAAAGGACTCTATTTCCTGAAAGTCCCCAAAGTTTATCAGATCGTTCTGACGGGTAAACCCTCTACCACCATCAACGGTAAAGATATCATTCTCAGTGTCCTGCGTCACATCAGCGTGACCGGCGGATTAGGCCATGTGTTGGAGTACTCCGGGGATGGGATCCACTACCTCAGTGTGACCGATCGAGCCACGATCTGCAACATGGGTGCCGAAGCCGGAGCGACCACCTCCATCTTCCCGTCCGACCAACAAACCCTCACGTACCTGACTCAACAAGGTCGTCCCCAGGATTATGTGCCGCTCGAAGCCGATAAAAATGCGGTTTATGATCAAACCTTGACCTTGGATCTCTCCACCATCGTCCCGATGGCGGCCAAACCGCATTCACCGGACAATGTCGTCCCCGTGAGTGACGTCGCCGGCATCAAGATCGATCAGGTCTCCATCGGATCGTGCACGAACTCTTCGTATGCCGACATGATGAAAGTCGCCAAGATCCTCAAAGGTCGTCAAGTCCATCCGGATGTCTCCCTGGTAATTACTCCGGGCTCCGCCAACATCTTGCGTTTGATGGCGGAAAACGGTGCTTTGGCTGATATGGTCACGGCGGGAGCCCGGATCTTGGAATCCGCCTGTGGTCCCTGCATCGGGATGGGACAAGCCCCGCGTTCCGGAGGAGTTTCTTTACGCACGTTCAACCGTAACTTCAAAGGACGCAGCGGAACGGCTGATGCGCAAGTTTACATCGTGTCACCGGAAACGGCAGCCTACTCCGCGATTACCGGAACCCTCAGCGATCCGCGTGAACTTAACCAGGATCTGCGGGTCATTCAACCCGCCAGTTACGGAAAGGTCGATCGTTTCTTCGTCTACCCGGGTCAACCCAAAGTCACTCCGGTGATCATGGGTCCCAACATCAAGCCTTTCCCCTTAGCCAAACCCTTACCGGACACCCTGCGTTATCCGGTCCTCTTAAGTGTGGGTGACAACATCACCACCGATGACATTGTTCCTTCGCACGCCAAGCTCTTACCGTTTCGATCCAACATCCCGCATTTGGCGACCTTCTGTTTCACCGCCATTAATTCCACTTTTGCGCAACGAGCCGCTGATGCCCAAGGCGGTTTCATCATCGCCAAGTCCAATTACGGTCAAGGATCCAGCCGTGAGCACGCGGCTCTGATTCCCCTTTACCTCGGCATCAAAGCCGTCATTGCGATCAGTTTTGCCCGCATTCACCGTTCCAACCTCATCAACGCCGGCATCTTACCTTTAGTGGTGGATGATCCTTCGCTTATTGACACGATCAAACCCGGTGACGTTTTGGCCTTGGATAGTCTTCAAAGCACCGTCGATCATAACGGCCATGTGACCGTGCTCAATGAAACGCAAGGTACGTCGTTGACGTGTTCGATGAGTCTTTCTCCCCGTGAAGCGCAAGTATTGCGGCATGGCGGTTACCTCAACACCATCAAATCGGTCGATCTTCAGGAGATTGCATGATCACCGTTACGCTGATTCCTGGGGATGGCATCGGGCCAGAAATCACTCATAGCCTTCAAACGGTCTTTTCGGCAGCCAAAGCACCTATCAAATGGGATGTTCAGGAAGCCGGATTGGATGGGCTCGAAAAGACTGGAAGTTTGGTTCCCGATTCCGTCTTTGAATCGATCGAACATAACCGCATCGCCCTGAAGGGACCTTTGGCGACGCCCATTGGAAAAGGTCACCGGTCGCTCAATGTGATGCTAAGACAACGCTATGATCTGTATGCCTGTGTCCGACCGGTCAAATCGATTCCCGGTATTACCACACGCTACACCCAGGTCGACTTGGTCATCTTTCGGGAGAACACGGAAGATCTGTATGCCGGAAAAGAAGTTCAGATCTCAGCCGATGAAGCCCACAGCCTCAAAGTCATCACCCGTCAGGCCAGCACCCGGATTGCCCAAGCTGCTTATGATTACGCCGTGGCGAATCACCGCCAACAAGTCACCATCGTCACCAAAGCCAACATCATGAAACTCAGTGACGGCTTGTTTTTGGAGGCTTGTCGCGAGGTGTCCAAACATTATCCGCTAATCAAGACGTCAGAAATCTTAGTTGATAACCTGTGCATGCAACTGGTGGTCGATCCCTCGCGCTTCGATATCCTATTGACGGAGAACCTGTATGGGGACATCCTGTCGGATCTGGCAGCCGGTCTGGTGGGCGGATTGGGATTTGTGCCGGGAGCGAACTTGGGCACTGAAACCGCCATCTTTGAAGCCGTTCATGGAACGGCTCCCGATATCGCCGGTCAAGATAAAGCCAATCCCACGGCGATGCTTCTGAGCGGCGTGTTGATGCTGCGACATCTTCAACTCAACGACGTGGCTGATCGCATCGAAAACGCCATCTTGTCCGTACTCTCAGATCCCAACGTAATCACTGTAGATCGCGGAGGGTCGGTCGGTACGCAAGCCTTGACTCAGTTGATTTGCCGCGCCTTAGGCGCCTAAGGAGATCCGATGAAAAAAGCGGAACGACTGCAGTTGCTCAGTCAATGGGCCGAGATCGTCAAAGCCACCAATGTCATCCCCCAAGAGCTTTACGAGAAAAACAACGTCAAACGCGGGTTACGCAATGCGAATGGAACCGGTGTTTTGGTTGGCATTACCCATGTGGGGAGCGTGGTCGGCTACGAAAAAATCAATGACGTCAAGATTCCGGTGGAAGGCCAACTCTATTACCGAGGCATCAGCCTATTCGATATCGTCGACGGTTTTCAGCGCGACGGTCGATTGGGCTTCGAAGAGACCACGTTTCTTTTACTGTTTGGGCATTTACCCAACACGACGGAGTTGGCTGAGTTCAATGAACTTCTGGATGATGCCCGGTCGTTACCGCACGGCTACAAAGAAGACGTCATCTTAAAAATTCCCGCCACCAACATCATGAACAAGCTACAACGCACCGTGTTGACGCTTTACTCTTACGATGAAACCCCAGATGACATCGATACCGCCAATGTCTTGCGTCAATCCATCGATCTCATCGCCAAGCTACCACTCATCGCAGCCTATGCCTATCAAGCTAAACGGCATTATTTCGATCATGAGAGCCTGGTACTACATACCCCTAAGAAAGGCGTAGGAACAGCCGAGAACTTCCTTCACTTGATTCGACCGGACGGGAAATACACGCGCGAAGAAGTGGAAATGCTGGATCTGTTGATGGTCATCCAAGCCGAACACGGTGGTGGAAACAATTCCGCCTTTGCGACCCATGTGGTCTCCTCCACAGGCACGGATACCTATTCGGCCATCGCCACCGCCATCGGTTCCCTCAAAGGACCCAAGCACGGTGGAGCCAACTCCATGGTGGAAGCCATGATCGACGACATCAAAGCCCATGTTCCGGAGCGTAATGATGATGCCTTGGAAGCGTATCTGCGCAAGATCCTGCGCAAAGAAGCGTTCGACGGGAAAGGATTGATCTATGGCTTAGGCCATGCGGTCTATACCCTCTCCGATCCGCGCGCCATTCTTCTCAAACAGAAAGCTTCCCAACTGGCCGCCCATAAAGGACAAACCGAAGCGTTTGATTACTTGACGGATATCGAACGAATCGGGGTTCGTTGCCTCAGCGAAAAACTGAAGAGCGATAACGCGATGGCTGCCAATGTCGACCTGTACGCCGGGTTTGTCTTGAAGATGCTGGGAATTCCAGAAGAACTGTATACCCCGGTTTTTGCGATCTCCCGCATTGCCGGTTGGAGCGCTCATCGCTTGGAACAGATCCAAGACGAGAAGATCATGCGTCCGGCTTATGTCACGATCAAAGACAACACGGACTATGTCCCCCTCAAGGAGCGTCCATGATCCGCATCGGCATCGCAACCCGTTTAACTACTAACGGTAACTATGATGTCCTTCCAGCCTACCTTCACGCCATCGAAGAAGCCGGGGGAACCCCAGTATTGATTCGACCAGAAGACACTACGGAAACCTTGTTTTCTACTCTACACGGGATCCTGATTCCCGGAGGAGCGGATGTGGATCCAGCCCTTTACGGACAACCCAATTCCGCCAGTGAAGGCATCGATCCGGCGACGGATGAACTGGATTTGCGTCTGATTCGTTGGGCGATCGATCATCGTCTACCGCTGCTGGGCATCTGTCGCGGCATCCAAGTGATCAATGTTGCGCTTGGAGGGTCACTGGTTCAAGACTTACCTTCCCAACGGGATGCTACCATCGATCACAACGTCAAAAACCCGCTGAAGGGTCATCGGGTTCACTTGGATCCGGAATGTCGATTAGCAGGCATTTTGGGACCTGACCCAGAGGTCAACACCTACCATCACCAAGGCCTCGATCGTTTGGGATCGGGCTTAAAAGCGATCGGTTGGGCAGATGATGGTCTGATCGAAGCAGTGGAAGGCGATCGGATTCTGGCAGTACAGTGGCATCCGGAACGGATGACTGGTCTTCCTGAAGTTCAAGCCTTGTTTAAAGACTTCGTTACGTCGTGTTTACCGCAATAAATCATCGATAATGGGTCGCAATACCGTGACCCATTTTTTATAGCCCAATGGATTTAAATGAAGCTGGTCTTCCACGAAACATGCCGGATCCGGCGTGTTTTCGATTAAAACCGAAGAAGCCGTATCGACCACCCGGTACCCTTCTCGAAGGGCATAGCGATGGATCAAGACATTGGCTTGATCGACCAGATGACGAACGTGAGCCCGACTGGGGGTCGGGGTGATGGGTAACACAATACGGACAGTTTGGGGATTCTCCAAGTGAACCAGTTTCATTAGTTGGGCGATGCTTTCAGCCACATACATTGGAGTGGCCGTGCTTTCATCACCGCACAAATCGTTGGTTCCCGAAAACATCACCACGATTTTGGGGTGATAACGATTGATCAAGCGATCGTGATAGGTGATCGCATCGGCAATGCGAGATCCTCCAAAACCGGCCTGAACGACCGTATACGGGGAAAAATCCCGTTTCAAGGACTCCCACAAGGCGATACTGCTTGAACCTATAAACACCAGATCTGCATTTTTGATGTCCAAATGCCGTCCTTCAATTGCCTCAATCTCGTTTTCCCACATCTGATGTCTCCTTCTTGGCGGTGTTCACTTCAAAGCGTTTAAACTTCCTGTTGTCCGCGGGATAGGTCAGGGTGACCAACTCTAAGCTGATCTTCGCACGTAAATCATACTCGGCTAAGTGTTTCAACAGATCCCGCTTGAGTTGACCCAAAAATCGGTCTTCCACCGCATGCGGTTGCGTATCGATCAGCACACGCAATTCTCCGATAGCTGCTTGGATGACCTTGAACTCCCGGATCCGCGCATCGAAGGTGATGATCCAGCGGCTCATCAGATCCGGAAAGACTGGTCTAAGCTGGCCAAGGTGATTGGTAAACACCATCACGTCATCCTGACGACCAATCACATGGTCGATGGCCCGGAAATGACTTCCGCACGGACATCCGTCTTTAAGGACGAGCCAGTCATTCATGCGGTAACGAATCAAGGGTTGAACCCGATTGACCAAGTTAGTGATGATGAGTTGTCCGGGAATGCCCGGTTGAGTCACCGGATGTCCTAGATCATCCACCAATTCAGCGACCACCAGGTCTTCATTGATGTGTAAGGTTCCGTGAGCGCAAGCACTGGCGATCTGCCCTTCCGAAGCCTGGTAGATCTCGATGACCCGACAGCCAAACTGCGATTCAAACCGAACCTTGTCTTCTTTCGGCAAGACTTCCGCATAACACACGATGGTTTTAAGTTGTCCCTTAAATGACGAAGCATGGACCAGCAACAACCTCACGAAACTCGGTGGCGCCATCAACACATTGATGCGCCGTTCCTGGATCTCCCGTTTGACCTCATCGATCGGGGTCATCGTCGCTACGTAATGCAGCGATACGCCAGGAGCGTTGATGTCCGCAAAGCCTTGCGAGAAGACCCGTAGACAAAAGAGGATGCGAAACGGCAGATCCCGTAAACGTAATCCGCTGCGGGCTAAAAAGACAAACGGTAGGCGTTGAGTCAGGGCCTTGTCGGTCAAGAAGAGTCCTTTGTTTCCACTGGTTCCACTGGAAAGTCCAACCACGAACCGATCCTGATAATACCCCAGGTAGTCTTTATTGCGTTCTTTCTCCACCGCATACCGCTCAATGTCATCCCGTTTGAGCCCTTCCGTGTTGATCCCATCGAAATGAGTCATCAAGGTGGTTTTATCCATGATGGGCAAGGCCCGATAGGCATCCCACGACGATAAGCCTTCCTTGGGCAGAATGGAGGCGTAATACGGAGATTTCTGAGCCGCATAGCGAATCAGCGCGTTCAGCTCCCGCCATTGGTAATCGCGGATGTCACGCTCACTGAAAGCTCGGGTATGCCACTTGAGTTTCAGATAATCCGATAGGCCCATTAACGTTCCAGTTTCGCTTTCTTGGTGCTGGGAGCAAAACGTGCCAACCAGTGACTGAGCAGATACTCGATCCCATATTTATAATGTGCTTTTTCCCACAGGATTAGTCCACTCCCCCATCCCAAGGCCAGAATGAAGCCATAGCCCAAAGCCATGGGAATATCCAGGGTGATGGAGAGTCCAGCTCCGCGCAGAATCGCCATGATGGCAGCACTGACTACGGATTCCACGAAGAACACTGTCAGACCTCCTTTGGAGAAACGACTGAAGAAACGAGCCACCTTACCGGGTTTTCGAGGTTTGACGTCGAAGAAACGGATCATCCCGGAAATCAGGAGTACGAACAAACCGATCTGAGCCATCATGATCGCAAACCACACCGGATCGATCTGACGTTGCAGCATCGTTTCGGGTAGGACGATGTAGGCTGTGATTCCAATCACAAACAAGATGCCACCTACGATTGCGGTCTTCATCGAGAACCGCCGATCCTGATCGATCAACAGGTATGCCATCCACATTCCAAATAACGCAAAAGCCAGATATGGTAAGACCGGATTGTTCTTATTGACGATCCAGTTCAGGGCTATAATCACCGGCCAGTTCATCGCATCCCTGGCTTCCAGATACACGTTATAAAGTGGGATTCGAATCAACGACAGCGCAAAGAAGCCGATTCCACCAAAGAGACTGATATTGGCTTTGACTTTAGGGCTTTGGATCTTGCGGTACGCCAGCACCAATAGTCCCACCAAGAGTACATTCATGGCAATCATCACCAAAGAGTCGATGTAGAGAAAACGATCCAAGCTGGGCAGAATCAGGGTTCCAGTGTTGATCCAGTGCACCAGGATACTTTCATCCATGCTGCGTAAAGCCATGTTGACGATCCCGGGACCGGTCACATTGAAATACGCATAGGCAATGACCATCATGCCTACGAAATAAGCCACCACATACCTCAACACCTGTTTGGGGGGAAGTTTCTGTTCGTGGAGTTTCCGTTCGTGTTGCAGCGTATGAACAAGTCCGCTGATCATGGCAAACAGTCCGGCAAACATCAACAAAAAGCCGATTAGGGTCACAATTAACGGCGGATTATCCAAATCCAAATCATACAAGCCGGAGAAATGATAAAACGCGGTATGCATCGTCACCAGCACAAACAAGCCGAATCCACGCAAGACATCCAGTCCCTGGTATTCACGGTTCATAGTGAGGTCCTCTTTGTTTTATTGTAGCATAGTCCCTCCATGAAAAAGGATGCCTTAGGCATCCTTGAGGGAATCAAAATAGGCTGTAGCCGGGACATCCGCCGCGATCTTACCGTCTCGCAGTTCAATAACCCGTTCACACAAGGCTTGGGCAAACGGCATGTCATGGGTGATCAAGACCAGCGTCAATCCAGTCCGGTGCAGATCCTTCAGGATCTCCACGATGACTTGCGTGTTCTCTTGATCCAGACTTGAGGTCGGTTCATCGATTAGAAGGACCTGAGGTTTAAGAATCAACGCTCGTCCGATGGCGATGCGCTGTTGTTGACCTCCGGAACACTCATGGGGATACTTATCCGCCTGATCCCGTAAGCCCAGTGAAGCCAGGACATTAAGGGCTTCTTCGCGGCACACTGCTTTGGATTTCTTCGACCGCAATCGATACGGCAAAGCCAGATTATCCACGACCGTCAAATGCATGAAAAGGTTGAATTGCTGGAAGACGACCCCCAGTTCCGTGGGAAGTGCTTTAGAACGCTTTCCACTGAGATAGACCGGTTTATCCTCCAAGGTGTAGGACCCAGTCTTCATCGGGGAAAGACCACTGAGGATCTTCAAAAGGGTGGTCTTTCCGCTTCCGGAAAGACCCAGTAGACCCACGATTTCCCCTTGGTTGATGGTGAAACTGATGTCGGAGAGGACCTCTGTCGTTCCGTAGGCGTAACTGACTTGGTTGATGGAGAGTAAACTCATCGTTGCACCAACAGTTTCTTTTCGAAACGCTTTCCGATCCAAACCACAACCAAACTAAAGGTCAAGTAGAAGAGTCCGGCCATCACATAGGCATCCACACGCATGTCCAAAGAAACGATTTCGCGGGCAGCCCTTAGCATCTCACCAATGGCGATGGCCGCCAACAGTGACGTGTCTTTGACCAGCGTGATGGCTTCGTTGATGAGTGGCAAGAGGGTATTTCGGAACATGGTCGGTAAGATCACATACCAGACGGTTTGCCACTTCTTAAGGCCCAACACCGTTCCGGCTTGCCACTGTCCGACCGGTATGATAGCTAAGCCGCTGCGGAAGATTTCCGTGTAATAAGCGGCATAGTTGATGATGAAGGTCACCGTTCCAGCCATAAAGCGATCCATACGAATGGGAAGAAGCAATGGAATCCCATACATCGTGAGGTACAGCTGCAAAAGCAGCGGCGTCCCGCGAAAGAGCCAGGTGAAGACGGTGATGGGTTTACGCAGAGCCGGTACCAGATCCGCCAAAAGACCGATGCCCATGCCCAGTGGCATCGCAAAAAGTAACGTCAAAACGTAAACACTCAATGAAACGGTAAACCCGTCCCAAAGGACGGGAAATATTTTTACCCAGTAGTCCATACTCAGCGCAACAACAGGTCTTCACCGAACCATTGAATCGAAATGTCGGCAGCCGTTCCATCGTCAGCCATGTCATCCAAGATCTCATCGATCTTGTCGCGTAAGGCGACATCCGTCAAACGGAAGCCAATCCCGTAGTTTTCAGAATTGAAGACTTCGGTGGCAATGACATACGCTCCGGCATCTTTCGAAACAGCGTAGCGGGCGAAGATTTCATCGGCCACAATGGCATCGATGTTGCCGGCATTCAGATCCAAGACCGCTTCAGTGATCGTCCCAAACTTCACCAGTTCAGCCAAGTTCGCAAACACGGCGTTGCCTTCAAGGGCACTTTGTCCGCTGCTGGCGAGTTCGACACCGACTTTCTTGCCGGCCAAATCCGCGATCGCATCCAATCCGGATCCGACTTTACTGAGAATGACGATGCGGTTATCGAAGTACGGCTTGGAGAAGAGGATCTCTTCTTTGCGGGCATCAGTAATGGTCAAGCCATTCCAGATCACATCGATATTTTTGTTGTTGAGTTCCATGACTTTTGCATCCCAATCGATGATCTGGAATTCGCAGTCCACGCCCAAGCGTTCACACACTTCTTTGGCAATGTCGATATCAAAGCCGGTGACTTCCCCGTTTTCGGTAAAGCCCATCGGCGGATACTCGGTATATCCGACAACCAGTTTCCCGGCTTTCTCCACATCACTCAACGATGTATCTTTGTCGCCGGTGTCCGTCGTACAACCCGCCAACAAGGCGATGACGGCACCAATCAGAACTAATTTCTTCAACATATCAAGACCTCCAGGTTCTAATGCCTAGAGTATACCTGATTACTTTACTGTTGTAAAGTGTTAAAGCACTCTTTTTTATGTTTTATTTTTCGCTAGACAAAACAAGCTTGTATCCGCCGGGTCCATACTGGATGCACCGGTTGACCCGCGAGATCGTTGCGGAGCTCATGCCGGTCTGTTTTTCGATTTGTTCGTAGGTGATGCCCTGGATCAGTAATCGGGCCACTTCAAGTCGATCGGCCATATCCTGCACTTCCTTGATGGTGCACAGATCGTCAAAGAAGGCGTAACACTCGTCTTTGGTTTTTAAGGATAGAATTGCGTCAAAGAGCGCATCATGCGCTGAATCGTGCTTTAGAGCCATACGGTTCTCCTTGATGAAGTTGGTTTCATTCTATCACTTCATAAGAGTAAAGTAAAAAAACACCGGAAGTTCCGGTGTTATTGGTGATAGGCTTTGGTGAAGGCAGCCTTGTTGAGGGCGTTGAGATCCGGGGCTTTGGCTCCGAATTTCTCTTCGATGATGGCTAATCCGTCGTTCTCTTCAAAGATGGGCAGCTTAGCGACCACTGTTCCTAGGGCAGCCATGTTTTGAACTTTGAGGTTACCGACTTCTTGGGCAATCGCTGTGAAGTCGACGCTGTTGATCGTGATGCCCTTGGGGACCGCATCGGTCTTGACCATGGAGGCATTCGCAATCAACGTCCCTTTAGGATTCATGTGGGGCAGAAACTTGGTCAGCGAGGGCTGATTCATCGCCAGCAAGACATCGATCCCGTCGGTGATGATCGGGGAAGCAATCGGATCCTTATCGATGACGACGTGGCAATTGGCCGTTCCACCGCGCATCTCCGGTCCATACGAAGGCATCCAACTGACTTGGTACCCCTTCTTCATGGCCATCATGGCCACCAGTTGACCCATGGAAAGTACACCTTGTCCGCCGAATCCGGCACAGACGATTTTGAGGGCACTCATGACTGGACCCCTTTGTCTTTGAAGTTACCCAAGGGATAGTATGGCACCATCTTGTCCTTGATGAATTTCAAAGAATCCACCGGTGAGAGTCCCCAACCGATGTTGCAGGAGGAGAGCACCTCCACCATGGAGAATCCGCCGTTGCGCAACTGCACTTCGAAAGCTTTCTTGATGGCCGTCTTGGCTTTACGGATCGTCAAGGGATCGACGACGGTAACCCGTTCCACGAAGGCAGCCCCCGGAATGGTCGCAATCATTTCGCTGATGCGAATGGGTTCCCCTTGGAGGTGGGTATCACGGCCATATGGCGACGTGGTGGTCACTTGTCCAGGTAAAGTAGTCGGAGCCATCTGGCCGCCGGTCATTCCGTAAATGGCGTTGTTGACGAAGATCACGGTGATGTTTTCCCCGCGATGTGCCGCTTGAACGATTTCCCCGGTGCCGATGGAAGCGAGGTCGCCATCGCCTTGATAGGTGAAGACGATGGAATCCGGACGAACGCGTTTGACGCCGGTGGCGACCGCTGGAGCCCGACCATGCGCAGCTTGAACGGCATCGCAATTGAAGAATTCATAGCTCATGACGGAACAACCCACCGAGGCAATCAGGACACTGCGGTCGATGATGTTGAGTTCTTCCAACACTTCCGCCACTAAGCGGTGAATGATGCCGTGGGTACAGCCCGGGCAGTAGGTAAAGGGGGTATCGGTCAACCCTTTGGTTTTCTTGAAGATGACGCTCATGTCAGTCCCCTTTCCGATGCGATTTGACCGCATCGACGATTTCGGAGGGTTCGAAGATCACCCCGCCGGTCCGTCCATAGAAATGGACCGGAACGGTACCTTCGATCGCCAGTTTCACATCCACCAGCATTTGTCCGAGTGAGAGTTCAGCGACCAAGACAAATTGCTTGCCTTGAGCTGCCGCTTTGAGTTGTTTGGACGGGAACGGCAAGAGGGTTTTCGGACGGAAGAGTCCGGCCTTGATGCCTTGTTCGCGTAAAGTGGCGATTGCTGATTTCACGATGCGGGATGGCGTTCCATACGCCACCAGCAAGACGTCCGCATCGTCCGTCTGCACCGTTTCATACATGACGTCTTCGCGTTCCATGCGTTCGTATTTGGCTTGTAGATCGCGGTTATGTTGCTCGAGCTTGTAGGCATCCAGATTCATGGAGTTGACGACATTGCGTTGAGCCCGGCCGCGTTGCCCTTCGGCAGCCCAGGGACGATCCACCGGGGGTAAAGGTTCCGGATTGATCTCAACCGGTTCCATCATCTGTCCGATGATGCCGTCCGCCATGACCATGACCGGATTACGGTACTTCTCAGCCAGTTCAAAAGCTTTACGAACCAGTTCCGTGGCTTCCTGAACTCCGTTAGGAGCCAGCACCATGACTTTGTAGTCCCCGTTACCGCCACCGCGGGTAGCTTGATTGTAGTCAGCCTGGGACGGTAAGATCCCGCCAAGTCCTGGGCCTCCACGCGAGACGGACACAATGACAACGGGCAGTTCCGCCCCGGCACAGTACGAAATGCCTTCCTGTTTGAGAGCAATGCCCGGGGAAGAGGAAGACGTCATGACGCGCGCTCCGGCTCCAGCCGCTCCATAAACCATGTTGATGGCGGCTAGTTCGCTTTCAGCTTGAACGAAGACGCCGTTATTTTTAGCCAAGTATTTGGCCATGTATTCGATCAGTTCGTTTTGCGGGGTGATGGGATAACCGAAGAACGCTTCACATCCGGCGGAAACCGCCGCTTGGGCAATCGCTTCATTGCCTTTCATCAAGATCTTGGCCATCTTAGCTTTCCAACCTTTCCACCGTAATCACAACATCCGGACAAATGAGCGCACAACTGCTGCACGCGATGCATTTTTCCGGTTCAAAACAGAAAGCGGGGGTGTACCCGATGGCGTTGACCCGGGACGTATCCAGTTTGAGGATCTTGACCGGACACACGGAGACACACAGGCCACAGCCTTTGCACGTGTCTTCGTTAAAACTGACTCTGCCTTTGATCATAACGTGGTTCCTTTCATCCAGTCGCTGCGTAAGATCAAACGATCAAACACCAGGATCGGATTGGCAAACTGCTCAGGGTGAAGATCCAAACGGGCATCCACCATCGTCATGACGATGGGAAGTCCCAAGCGCTGTGCCTCTTTCTCAAGCGTTGCTTGCGCATTCAGGATCATGGGAGGATCGGTGAGATCCAGAAGGTGGGTGTTGTGCACCAGACCGGTAATGGTCAAGGCACTGCGGGATTCAAAGAGGTCGATCATTGGTTCGATCTGATCGAAGAAGGATTCGGGGCGATTGGCGTTGACGACCAACCAAACCTCCGAGCCTTCCAGCACATCCATGAAGGTCGCTAACGGCTTCAGACCGTTTTCACTGCCGGCACAATCGATGATCAGGGGCAGTCCTTTGGCAATCACCCCACGGATGTCCCCGCTGAAGGCGGGAAGATCCTGGTTGACGTGATGTTTGATCATCGATCCGACGATGGTCACGCCTTGGGTGGCCAACCAGTCGGTTTCTTCCCGAGGGCGAAAGTACGGGTTGATAATGTCGAAGTCCGCTAAAACGCAGGGGGCGTGTTGAAGCGCCCATTGCGTGGCGAATTCGCTTTTACCGACGCCGTAAGCCCCGGTGATGATGATGGGCTTCATTTGCCGACGTAGATGCTGTTGATGTTGCGCATCATTTCGATGCGGCGTTCGGCCATGCGATCCGCAACCAGGTAGGTCGGGACATTGGTGTCTTTAGATTCACGGATAATTTCACGGATACGGTCGTAGATGGCATCAATGGCATGAATCGAGGAATCGCGATTATAACCGATGCGTTCCTGATAGACGTTGATGAGACCACCGGCATTGATAACGTAGTCCGGCGCGTAGACGATGCCGCGTTCGTGCAACATGACGCCGTGCTTGTTGCTGTCTTCGAGTTGATTGTTGGCACTGCCGGCCACGATCTTGGCTTTTAAACGTGGGATCGTGTTGTCATTGAGGATGGCTCCCAAAGCACACGGAGCAAACACATCGACATCCAAGTCATAGATGGCATTGGGTTCGACAATGATGGCACCGGTCTTGGCACTGACTTCGGCCAAGGCGTCCTGATCGATGTCAGAGATCCACAGTTTAGCGCCTTCAGCCGCCAACATCTCCGCCAGCGAGGCTCCGACATGGCCGACTCCGGAAATGGCCACTTTGACCCCTTCCAGTTTGGATGATCCGAGTTCTTCTTTGACACAAGCCTTGATGCCTTTGATGACCCCGTGTGCCGTAAACGGCGAAGGATCCCCGGACGTTTCAGGTAAGCCCAGTACAGAATCGGTTTCCTGACGGACTAGGGTCATATCGAAGGGGGTGGTACCCACGTCTTCGGCGGTGATGTAACGCCCGCCCAAGGTTTCCACGTAACGTCCGTACGCGCGCCAGAAGGCTTCGCGTTTGACGGTGTCTTTGCGTAAGTTCTTTGAATTCCCGATCAAAACGGCTTTTCCGCCACCCAAGTTCAAGCCGGCACACGCGGCTTTCTTGGTCATCCCGCGCGCTAAGCGCAGGCAATCCAACGCTGCGTCTTCTTCATTCTCATACTCCCAGATGCGGGTTCCGCCCAATGCTGGACCCAGGGTAGTGTTGTGAATGCAGATGAAACCGCGAAGGCCGGAGTTACGGTCGTATAAATAGACGAGCTGTTCGTAACCGTACTTCTCCATGTACTCAAATTTATTCATGGTTCTCCTTAGTTAACGAGGTGAGACCCTCGTTCTGTCCCTTTTATCTTACCAAAACACCTTTAAAAATGAAAGCGTTTTCAGGAAAATTCTAGTAGGTCTGGAGTTTTTCCTCACCACGCAGGTAGCGTAACGCACCCCGAGCCAAAGCGCCTAACTCGTCTTCTCCGGGATAGACACTGATCCCTGCGATCCAATCCACTTTCGAACGCAACCGATCGATCAACGACGCATCGTACGCCAGTCCGCCGGTAATCAAGATCTGATCGACATGACCTTCCAAAACGGTCGCCATGGCACCGATCTCTTTAGCAATCTGATAAATCATGGCATCCACGGCCAGGTTGACCTCAGGATCGGTTTGTGCGCGCATCATGATGTCGCGCATGTCATTGGAGCCCACTAAAGACACCATGCCGCCCTTACCGACCAGTACACGTTGAACGACTTTGGGATCGTTTCCGTATTCCGCCATCACCCGATACATCACCCGGGATGGTAAAGCTCCCGAACGTTCCGGTGACAGTGGCCCTTCCCCATCCAAAGGATTATTGACATCAATGACCCGACCAAGGTGATGGGCGCCAATGGAGATTCCCCCACCCAGATGAGCCACGATCAGATTCAACTCGTCAACGGATTTATGGATCGAAGCGGCATACTGCCGGGCAATCTCTTTCTGATTGAGCGCATGAAAGCCGCTGCGGCGCTGAAAGCCTTTAAGACCGACAACTCTCGCCACGTCCTGAAACTCATCCGTCATCGGGGCATTCACGAACACCACATCCAAGCCGGTTTCTTTAGCCCACCGGTAGCCGATGCACATGCCGACGTTACTGATGTGGGATCCGTGGATCTCCGCATGGACTTCGTTATAAATCTGTTCGGTGATTTTATAAATGCCGCCTTGGATGGGTTTGACGATTCCTCCGCGCACCACCAAGAGATCCATATCAGAGACCTTGATGTTGATGGAGGACAACCACCCTTCAATGAGTCCCTTACGGAACTCCATTTGATCCATGATCATCGGGTAGGGTGCCAACTCGGCACTGGTGTGACGCAGAGTTTGAGAGGACGTTACAGTGTCATCGTGATAAAGAGCCACCTTGGTGGAGGTGGAACCCAGGTTGAGTACGAGCAGTTTAGCCATGCGTTTTCTCCTGCGTCATCAAGACGGCCAAGGCAATCGAGTTCAGTTTAGCCTCATCATCGTCCGCCCGGGAGGTCAACACGATGGGGGCTTGAGCTCCGCTGATCACACAGGCCACGGTTCCCTTCGCTAAGAACGTCATAGCTTTATACAGGATGTTTCCAGCTTCGATGTTGGGCATGAGCAGCACATCAGCGCGTCCGGCATTGACGTTCGTAATGCCTTTATGATGGGCGGCTTCGATGCTGATGGCATTATCCATCGCAAACGGTCCATCCACGTCACACCCGACGATCTCCCCGGCTTTGGCCATGTCGCTCAAGGCTTGAGCATCCAGGGTTGCCTGCATTTTCGGATTCACCTTTTCCACGGCACAGACGACAGCGACTTTAGGATGACTGAGTCCGAGAGCCCGAGTGACCGGCAAGACGTTTTCGATGATTTGTTTCTTAGCCATAAGCTCAGGTGCGATATTCATAGCCCCATCCGACATGAAGAAGAGGCGTTCATGATCGGGCACGGTAAAGACCGTCACGTGCGACAAGAGATGATCGGTGCGTAAGCCCCAATCTTTGTTGAGGACGGCTTTGAGGAGCACACTGGTATCCACCAAACCTTTCATCAACAAGTCCGCTTTTCCGCTGGACACCAGTTTGACAGCCGTTTCACAGGCCAACACCGGATCGGGTTCATGGATGAGGGTCGATCCATGGAGGTCGAGTCCATGGATTCCGGCAACCTTGCGAATCTCTTCCTCGTGACCAACCAGAATGGCGTCCACCAGGTTGAGTTTCATGGCTTGGGTCACGGCAGACAGCACTTCGGCATCTTCGGCGACGGCAACGGCCAACACGGCTTTCTTCGAAGACTGAATGCGGGATACGATCAAGTGTCTGAGGTTCATAGCGCTCCTTTAGTAGGTCCGTCGTTGGACGATGGTTTGAGTTTGAAGGCGGTAAGCAGTGTTCATGAGGGTAAAATACATGCCGGGGGTCAACACCGGAGTCAGTCGGATCATGGCTACCCGGCGATCCTTGATCAGGGATTCCACCATGGTGACGCAGTTGATGCTGACGGCGAAGTAAGTTCTGAATAAGCCGGAGGTAAACTTGAGTAAGCGGGCTCCCGTGGCTTTTTGAAGGCGGTCGATATAGATCGGCGAAGTGGGATCACTGGACACCGGTTGCCACGGCTCACTGCGCGCCAACAAGCGATTCAACCGGGTTTCAAAGGCACTGAGGGTGTCAGGACCCGGTTCGATCACATAGCCCACCATGCGTTTGTGTTCGCTGTTGAGGCAGAACTCCAGATAAGGCTGAGCCTTGGCGATAATGAAGACTCCGTCACCGAATCCGTTGAGGATGCGGCGTTTAAGCGGATCGTGGGCTCCATAACTGTAGACGACGCCGCGATGAATCAGATCGACATGGCCAATTGCATCGGCTCCAGCCCGTTTCATGTGGAAGAGGATTTCAAACTGATGATCCTCCAACGGCTTTAACGTACTTTCGGGGATCGGCGATTGGGCTTCCACCGAAGCGAAGATCTGTTGGGGAACGAACAAGGACAGAAACAAGGGCATCGGGGACGAAATGATGTGGGAAACGACTCCTTTCAGCCGATGTTGGAAAGCGGCCAAGAGTCCCCCGGTCAAGGTGACACTACCCAAATACAAGGCATAGATCCCCGCCACGGTCATCAACCGCAAATACCCCGGAAGCGGATCCACCAACAGAATGAGGGCAAAACTCAACGTGATCAACGCATCCGCCATGGCCAGCCATCGGGGTCGAATGTGATCCATCCGATACGCCAACCAGCTGAGAAACTTGGAGATGGCCCGTAGTACAGCCCATACCCCATAGAGAATCGGAATCAAGACTTCCAGAATGATCGGTAATCGCCAGCTCAGGATCGCCAGCCCCAACAACACAAATCCCATCCATCCGGATTGACGCGAGGAGGAAGGGCCACTGAATCGTTGAAGCAGGGTCAAAACACTGAGCCCCAATAGACCCAACGTATTGAAAAGGACGGCCCACTGACCGACCCGTTGCGGGTCCATGACAGCCAACACCCCTAAGCCCATCAACACCAGACCGGAAATGATCAAGGTGGAAGCATGGAGTTGTTGTCGCCAGAAGCGGTTCATACTCTCAGTATAAGAGAGCGCCTGCCGTTAAACAAGCATCCGATGAAACGGATGTGCTACACTGGAATTATGGAGACCATTATGAACCCATCTTTAACCCGTCAAGAGCGCTTATTGGCGTATTTTCAATTGTTGGAGAATGGTCAAGGCAGCCTGGATGCCTTCCGAACGATCGAATCCGAGTTGAACACCTTGACCCACTTGGAGCTCTTCGAACTCTTCAATCTGAAACTGAAGACCCAACAACCCCGGGAGATCCTACCTTATGTGGATCGCGTCATGCATGTGGTGACCCCGTTTCTCAAATCCCAAGTAGTGGACTTACCCAACGATTCGATCTTGGCCCTTCTCGTCAAGGAGAACGATGCTCTCAAACTGAAGCTTCAAGCCATCCAAACCAAACTTCAGCGTTTTCCGATCGTCCCTTCCGAACTCAAGGAAGATTTCGAAATCCTTAACGCCTTTACACCGCATTACCTGAAGATCCAGAATGTACTCTTCCCTCATTTGGAACGCAAAGATTCGCGCTTGACGGGAACCAAGATCTTGTGGTCACTCCAAGACCAAACCAAGGCCATTCTCAAAACCCTGATTCAGGATTGCCAAACCAAAACCCAAACTGATGATGCCTTCCATCAACATTTGGGCACTTATTTCTTCAACGCATACGGGCTCATTCAGAAAGAAGAAGTGATCCTCTTTCAAGTGGCCATGCAGGTGTTGAGCGCCGAAGATCTGGATCTGATCTACGACCAATGTCTGGAATTTCCGTGGTGCTATATCGAGGTCCCAGCTCGTTTACCTAAAGCCACCGCAAAGAGTTCGACTGCTGTATCGAGCCTGACCGGTCAGCTTACCCCGGATCAGTTGGAATTGTTGTTGAATGCTTTGCCGCTGGATCTGACCTTGATCGATGAACACGATAAGGTTCGTTACTTCAATAAACCTAAGGATCGAACTTTTCCCCGTTCACCAGCGGTCATTGGTCGGGATGTTCGCAACTGTCATCCGGCGGAAAGTGTGCACGTGGTCAACGCGATCTTGGAGGCCTTCCGTAACGGTGAACGCGATGAAGCCAAGTTCTGGCTCCCCATCAAGCACCAGTTCTTGCTGATCCGATATCTGGCTCTACGGGATGAGCACGGCACGTATCGGGGATGCTTGGAGATCACGCAAGATATCGCACCGATCCAAGCCATCACCGGAACCCGACGTTTACTCGATTGGGACTAAAAAGAATGCTCTAGGGCATTCTTTCTTGTTTATGACGAGTTTTCTCCTCATACATGCGCTGATCTGCTTCGTGGATGATGCGATCCGGATCGGTCTTTTGCGGATCGATCGTTGAGGTGCCGATGGACAGGCGAATTTGCAGGGTGATCTCTTCCACCTGCATCGGTTCCTCGAATTGCATATTAAGCCGTTCAACGACCAATTCGATCGGGTACTCCGCATCGAGTGCAACGACGATGACGAACTCATCACCCGCAAAGCGTACAACATGGTCATTATCCCGAACCGCCGCCTTTAAGCGCAAGGACGCTTGACGAAGCACCGTATCTCCGGCTTCATGGCCATAGGTATCGTTGATGAGCTTGAAATCATCGATGTCGATAAAGATCAGGTAATGGGATTCAGTCGTACTCGTCTTGGGTAAATGGGTTAGCACCTCATACAGGTATGCCCGATTACCCAGCCCAGTCAGATAGTCTGTCATCACGTCTTTTTCAAGGG
The DNA here is from genome assembly GCA_903847945.1 of uncultured bacterium. Taxonomy (GTDB): domain Bacteria; phylum Bacillota_I; class Bacilli_A; order Erysipelotrichales; family Erysipelotrichaceae; genus UBA2212. Next base: position 39,810 of record CAINEY010000044.1, read on the forward strand.
ATTCCTTTTCGACTTTCAAGGAACTGAAACGAATGACGACTGAAACGGCAACACTGACAACAAAAGCAAAGGAAGTAAAGAACACCGCGTATTGGATCGAATCGACAAACAGTTCCGCAAAAGTCCCGCTCACCAGCGCAATTCCACCGATCAAAAGATACCCGGCAGACTCATCCCGCTTCTTCAGTCCTTGGATCAGCAAGTAGAAAGCAAACAGCGAATAAGCAACAATGATGGCGCGATTGATCGAGTAGGACCATTCCAAAGCCACATCATTGGCCAACAGGATGAACAGGGTAACGACAAGCGCATAGCCCTTGATGACACGTTCACGCTGGGGATTATGGGGCAAGAACTCCAACGATTCCAAAATCATAGCCAAGACAGGTACCAGAATGTAACCGCTCCAGTATTCCAATTTCAAGATCCAAATCAAGGGTAAACCACCAACCACCGGAGCAATCAAATGCGTCCCGGTGCTGATCACGCGAAGCGCCATGATCAATGCAAACAGACTGGTGTAAAAGGAAGTCATCTCTTTTCTAATGCTGGAGAACAGCAAAAACAACAGACCGATGCTCAGCATGACCGCAAACACCAACACTTCAAATCCGACGATCATCGTGTAATGGTTCACGATTACATCCGGAAATCCAAACTCCATCGCGTGCCAGAAGCCTCCGGTTCGACGGGTGAAATTGGCCATCTCCAGTTGGAAGTCGGCTTGACCCAACTCATCAGTCGTAAAGAAACCAACGACGGTCTTAACCGCCGGTATATACGACTCGGGAGAATCGCTAACGACACCATTCCCCATGACGTAATTCCCGTTAACAGTCAGTTTATAAGATCCAGCTTCATCTTGGGTGGTGACCGCATAGACGGTGTTGGGCAATAAGCCTCTCACCGTTAAGCGGTAGGTCGCCACCCCTTTGAGGTTTTGACCTTCAATTTCGGCCCACAGGTGTTCACCATCCACCCAAACCATCGGAGTAGAGTCCGTGATATCCTTGGCGAGGGTATTGGGGTAAAGTGCCCATTCTCCTTGTAATTGAACACGGGCATTGCCGATCGATGACGAAAAAGCTACAACGCCTTGATTGGCTGTGACTGTCGTGATCGACGATTGATTGATGCGCGCAAAGAATAACCCTATCAATACGAGGATTGTTCCTACGACGAGAATAAAGCGGCTCTTTTTCATACCTTAACTAGATTTTAACACAATATTGCAAACAAATATTATACTTTTGGATTATTAATCTGGATTTTTGGTCCTTGACGACAGGCTAAACAGATGCCTTCGATTTCTAAGCGGTGATCCAACACCTGATAACCGTCGATTTCGGAACGCAAATGAACCGGACAGTAGGACATTGGAACCCGTTGGTCACAGATCACGCAATGCAGGGTATGACGATGCGAAATTCCTGCCAATTGGTAATGTTTCTCCTTAGGTTGAAACTCATCGCTACGCACTAATACCCCGTGCTCCACAAACGAATCCACAATACGATACAGTGTAGCGATATTGATATTCGGTAAGGATTGGTGAACGGAAAGAACACTCAGGGCTTTGGTGGAGCGGGTAAATTCCCCCAACACCGCCACCCGTTGAGCCGTCTTTTTAAGTCCCTTGGGCCAGTTCATCTCGTATTCCTCCGAGGCAAGGCAAGCGTGATCCCATAGAGTGCTACCGCCAACAAGACCACAGCTCCTCCGGGTTTCAACCCGAAGTAAAAGGAACCGAGTAGACCTCCAAGCATGGTCACCAAGGAGAAACCAATCGCCCACATCAAGGTCGTTTTATAACTCTTGGCCACTTGCAGGGCACTGGCAACCGGTAACACCAGCAAAGACGAAAGGATCAATGACCCCACGGTTTTGGCAGCCATGCTCAGGGTCACACCTAATAACAACATCGTGACGAAATTGATGATCTTGACCGGCATGCCGGAGAAGGCAGCCATGGTTTCATCAAAGGTCACCGCGAAAATTTCCTTATAGAAGATCAAGTAAACCATGGCTACTAGAGCCACGACAATCGTGATCAACAGGACTTCCTGTTCGCTGATGGCTACGATCGATCCAAACAGAAACGACGTAAATCGATTGGTATCCCGGACAAAGGACGACAAGGTACCGGCTAAACCGATGCCCAGTGACATCAGTATGGCAATCGACACTTCCGCGTAATGGGGTAAACGCGTGCGCAAGAGATCCACCACAACCACCCCAATTACCGAGGTCAACAGCGCCGTGATCAACGGATCAATGCCCAGAATAAGCCCTATGGCAACCCCCGCCAAGGTGGTGTGAGCCACAGCATCTCCCACCATCGACATGCGCCGCAAGACGATGGTTTGACCGATGAGCGGTGCGGTCAAACTAATTAAGAGGCCGACCCAGAGGGCCCTGACCATGAAGTCATACTCAAAGATGTTCATGAGGACCTCCCAGATGCGTGTGACGATGCGCCAGTTCTTCCGCGATCGCATGATCATCCAATCGCAGGATATCATTATCTTCCAAGCAGAAAATCCGAGAGGCCACGGTCTGAGCCAAAGCCAAATCGTGCGTGATCATGACCAAGGTGAGTCCCTTGGCTTGACGGGCTTTCAGCCGATGAAACAAGTCTAAAGTAAATTGGGCATCCAGCGCACTGGTCGGTTCATCCAGAAACAACAGTTTCGGATTCGACAACAGCGCCTTAGCGATGAAAACCCGCTGACGCTGACCTCCGGAGAGATCACTGAGGCGATGATGCAGGTGTTCACCCAACCCCATCTCTTCGAGGATCGACTTGACTGCGTTTTTATGAACGGATCCAGGTTGTTTGAAAAGACCCAATTGAGGGGTAAACGCGCTCAGGGCGACCTCATAGGCCGTTGCCGGAAATGCCGAATGTTCACTGAACTCGTGCTGACCGACATAGGCTTTGTCTTTGGGTGATAAAGGTCCTTGATCATCCCACCACTCCACCGATCCGGTTTGAACCGGCAAAAGACCGGCCAACAGCTTCAACAGTGTGGTTTTCCCGGTCCCGTTGTTCCCGATGATGACGATCCACTCGCCCGATTCGACCTCCAAAGAAAAGTCATTGAACAGGGCTTTGCCTTGGTAACCGTAAGCGAGATGCTTCGCGATGAGCCGCTTCATTCGGTCACAGCTTTCGTCAACCATTCCAGGTTTTGTCGCATGATGCTTAAGTAATCCTCCCCGTCAGCCACTTGCTGAGCGGTCAACGATTCGATGGGTTGAAGGATCCCGGTCTTGGCTCCGGTGGCTTCTGCGATAACCTCAGCCACAGCGGAATCGGTGACATCCTCATAAAGAATGTAGGGAATTCCATAAACCTTAACCGTATCGATCATGATGGCCAGGGTTTGAGCATCCGGTTCCGCATCCGGTTCAAGTCCCATGATGGGGATCATCACAAGACCGTAGTCTTTCGCCAAATAGCCAAACGCTGCATGATTGGTCACAAACTCATCGCGGACCCGTTGACTCAGCGCAGAGACGTACTCCTGATCCAAAGCCTCAAATGCTGCTTTGGCAGCGTTAAAGTTGGTTTCAAACTGATCTGCCAAGGCAGGATAAGCATCGCTGAAATAGTCCTTGATGGTTTCCATCAAGGTGATGGCGTTGCGTAAACTCAGCCAAAGGTGCGGATCGACTTGATTTACTAGCGGATCACTGATGGTTTCAACATTTTGTCCGACTACCAGAACCCTTTCGGTATTCAATGGATCAGTATAGATGTCATCCACCCAGTGTTCAAAATCGTTACCCAGGATCAACACATGATCGGCATCTTCAATCGTTTTCCGATCGGTCACGCTCAGCTCAAAATCATGCGCATCTCCACCGTTAGGCATCAGATTGATGATGGTCACTGAATCCCCGACGATGCGCTTCGTAAATTCTTCCAGAATATAAAAGCTGACAACGACAGTCGGCTTGTCTGTAAGTTGGGCGGATGGGACACATCCGACTAATCCTAAAGCGACAATCAGGCTAAGTATGATTTTCTTCATAACCCCTCTAAATGCGAATCATTCGCATTTAGAGTATATCTTCTCGTGGTCAGCGGCGCAAGTGACACGCATAAAAAAGCGATCCTTAGAGGATCGCTTCAAAATATAAGAATCCGCCTCCGGCCCGTGAACTGGTGAGCCAGAGAATCAAATCGATGAAGAAGACTTTTCCGCCGTCCACGATTTCCACTTCCACTTGGGAGTGATCCGCCGTACAACGAATCGCGGTTACCAACACCCAATGATAAGCCTCCAAGTTTCGCACTTGACCGTTGTGCAAGTTGAGAAACGGCACCGGGATGTCTTTCTCCAGCGCCTCACGAATGAAGTGAATCGAGTCTTCGATCAAGGGACGTTTGTCTTTGGCCTTGGGTATGGGCAGGCAATGAACCGTATGTTGAATCGAGTGTTCCGCCAAGTACGCCGAGAACCCGGTTTTGAAACGTTCCAGCGTATCGACACCACGCATGTTTGGGGTAACGTACTTCCAGGTTTCTTCCATCCGTAAAAGAGCGGATTCCTTGGAGAGCGGCACACTGGGGAAGAACTGAAGGAGCGACAAGGAGGCTGCCGTGGTTGGACCGCAACCTGAAAGGCGCTGCCAACGGGTGGTGTACCACTCCTGATCGCAACCGGTATGATCCACAGCTTCTAGACGTAAGCGGTCGAGATGACGAATCCGCAACAATCGTTCCATACGTTCAGTGTAGCAGGTTTTGGCGGTTGCGGAAGACAGATGCCCGATTAACCGGCTTTGGCGTCCACCAAGGCTTGAACCTTGGTCAGATCCCGCGTACGTCGATAGAACGGGGTCAGATCGCCCTGATAGAACGGATGACGGCTGGTGTAGGGTTGAGATTCGGACTGATACAGAATCCCGCACGCCAAACGATCTTCATCCAAGGCCAAGGCCATGGCATTGAGTTTGTTGGAGCGGTCATGGGTTTCATCCAGCCAGAAGGTATGTTGTTTGTACCAGGCAAAGGTGTTGATCTTGTTGTAGGTTACACACGGATGGAAGATGTCGATGATGGCGTAGCCATCATGACGCAGGGCGGCTTTGATCAGTTCTTTGGTTCTTTCCTGATCGCCGCTGAAACCGCGGGCGACAAAGGTTGCCCCCATCGCAATGGCCAAGGCCATCGGGTTGATGGGTTGGTTGTAGACCCCTTCCGATTGGACGGGAGTCACCAGCCCGATCGGTGAGGTCGGAGAAGCCTGGCCTTTGGTCAAGCCATAAACCATGTTGTTGTGGACGATGTGGATGAGTTTGGGGTTACGACGGATGTTGTGGATGAGGTGATTGCCCCCTTCCCCATACATGTCCCCATCTCCGCCTTCAGCCACCACCGTCAAGGACGGATTGACCGCGCTGATGGCACTGGCCACCGCTAAACCACGACCGTGCAAGCCGTTGAAGTAGTTGGTATCCAAGTATTGCGGCATTTTGGCCGCTTGTCCGATCCCGGATGAGAACACGACTTGAGTCGGATCAAGGTTCATTTCCTGCAAGGCACTGATCAAAAGTTTACGCAACGGGAAGTTTCCGCATCCCGGGCACCATGCCATATCAATGTCGTGATTGAAGTCGAAGTGAGCCATTAGTTTGCCTCCAAAAGGGTTTCCAGTTCATCCACGTAGAAAGGTTCTCCCGTGGACTTGTTGATGCGACGGGTCACTTTGATCCCGTAGGTTTGTTGAATGAGGTTGGCCAGTTGACCCGTGGCGTTGTTTTCGATCACGGTAATGGATTTGGCTTTAGCCAAGGCCGACTCGAGATGCTTGGGCAAGGGGAACACTTGAATGAAGTGCCAATGCGTCCAGGACTTCTCCGGATGCGAATCGACCACTTCCTTGACAATCCCATACGTCGAACCCCAGCTGATCAACAGGTCTTCCCCGCGATTCGAACCGCCTTGGATCGGATCCAACTGATCCGCCTTAAGCAGATTGAGCTTGTTGAGGCGCTTCTGGTTCATGGCTTGACGAACGGTGAAGGATTCGGTGATGGTGCCGTCTTCATGGTGTTCGTCGGAGTCGACTTTCACCAAGCCTTTGCCGTAACCCGGAATACCCCGCGGTGAGATGCCGGAGGGATCCAGCTTGTAACGCAGATAATCTTCCTCGGTTTTGACGATGTTGAGGTTAGCGTAGTTTGTCGGAACGGTAATGGGTTCATGTTGGGTGATGGACTCCAGCCAGTACTGGTCGGAAAGCACGAACGCCGGAATTTGATATTTATCGGCCAGATGGAAGGCTCTGGCCATGAGTTCAACCCCATCTTCAATGCGGGCCGGAGCGAAAATCACGCGCGGGAATTCCCCGTGACCGGCATACAAGGCCAGATTGAGATCGCCCTGTTCGGTACGGGTCGGTAAACCAGTAGCCGGACCGGGACGCTGGGCGATATGGATGACGGCTGGTGATTCAGTGATCCCAGCCAAACTGACCGCTTCGGTCATCAAGGCAAAACCGCCCCCGGAAGTCGTGGTTAACGCACGGGCACCTGCATACCAGGCTCCGATCACCATGTTGAGGGCTGCAATCTCGTCTTCGGCATGTTCGACCAAGACGCCAAAATCCCGGCTCTGGTCTTCCAATAAGGTCATCAAGGTGGTTCCCGGCGACATCGGATAGGCCGCAACATAATTGACGCCACCGGCCAAGGCACCGATCGAAAGGGCCTCATTGCCGGTCATGATGGGTTTGCGGGTAAAGTCCTTCGGCATCACCAGATTCGGTTTATCCGGATCGGCACTGCCGACCGCATACCCCAAATCAAAGGCAGCCAGGTTACCGTCCACCACCGCTTCACCGCGTTTGGCGAAGCGCTTGGTGATGAGGGCTTTGGCATTGGCGGTGTTGACCGATAAGAGACCTGCGATGTAGCCAAACATCGCCGTATTCTCATACAAGCGGTTGCCGGCTTGTTTGGCCATGTCGATAAACGGTACCGCTTTAGTGGTGTGACCGTTGAGATCGGAAGCCGCCAAGAAGTTGGCTTCGCCGATAATGACGGTCTTGTCGGTCAAGCGCGGACGCAAACGATCGACCGCGTGATCATTGAATAAAAACAAGTAATCGATGGTGTAACGAAGCGCAAAAACCGGGTGATTGGACACTCGGATCTCCACGGAGTTGTTTCCGCCGCGGACTCGGCTCATGACTTCTTTGGAGGAGAAAACGTAGGTCTCCTGAGTTAAGGCTTCGACGAGGAACTCTTCAACGGTTTGAAGACCCTGTCCCGCCTCACCAGAAAGCACAAGGGTAATGGAATCGTGCATGGTGCTCCTTATTCCCGCATCATCACGGGTTGCACACCCAATTTACTTAAAACTTGTGAATTATACAACTCATTTACTCATATTTTGGTTATTTTGACTAAAGCACAAAAAAGAACTGAAGCTCAGTTCTTTTTTATCGATCGGTCTAGTATTCGACAACGCGCGGAAGTTTACCGGCTTGTTTGACCCAGTCAGCGACTTGCGCTTCGGTGGGCAGTTTGCGAACCAGTTTCTTGGCTGTATTGACTTCCACGATCTTCTTGAAGAGGTTTTCGGGTTTGCGATTAGCCAATTCAACGACCGTATCCACACCGGCTTCTTCCAACAGGTCCGCATATTCCGATCCGACGCCGCGGATACGGAACAAATCGGCAGCGTTGACCCATTCCAAGATGTTCTTTTCACTCAGTCCTGACTTTTCAGCCAAGCCGACGCGACCCTTCTTGGTGGCCCCTGCTTTCAACAACCCTTCGACCGTCTTGACGCCGGCGGCATTCAGTTTCGTTTCAAACGCTGGACCAATGCCTTCAATCTCATTCAATTTTGCCATGATGTCCTTTCTTCAACCGAGGTTGACGTTCGTTTACGAACAAATAATTCTATGTTCATTATAACCAAATTTCTAAAACAACAAGCCTTTTTGACTGCTAAAATCATGACCTTTTCACGCTTGGGCAGTATAATAAGAAAAAAGGAGTCTATTCATGAGCGATAATCTCAACGTTCTCATCGGAAAAGGCGAACAACCTGTTAACCTGGTTCTAAGGATGGCTAACCGGCACGGGCTGATTGCCGGTGCCACCGGTACCGGGAAAACCATTACTTTGAAAGTCTTGGCCGAGTACTTCAGTGATTTGGGCGTTCCCGTCTTTTTGGCTGACGTCAAAGGCGACTTGGCTTCGGTGGCGATGCCGGGAGCCATCAATCCCAAGCTTCAGGAGCGCATTGATAAGCTCGGTTTGAACCCCTTTGAATTCAAAGCCTACCCGACCCGTCTGTGGGATCTTTTTGGAGAGTTGGGTCATCCCCTGCGCACCAGCGTCTCGGAAATGGGGCCCTTGCTGTTGGCCCGCATTCTCAACCTCAATGATGTCCAAGCCGGTGTCCTCAACATCGTCTTCCGCATTGCGGATGATCAGGGACTACTTTTGGTCGATCTCAAAGACATCCGGGCCATGTTGCAGTTTGTTGGGGATCATTCCGAGGAATTCACGACCGAATACGGCACCATCGCCAAGACCTCCATCGGGGCGATCCAACGCGCTTTATTGACCCTGGAAGATCAGGGCGGAACGCACTTCTTTGCGGAACCGGCGTTTGAGATTGCTGATTTCTTTAAAATCGATCCGTACGGAAAAGGCTATATCAACGTCTTGGCTTCAGAGAAGCTCTTCATGGCTCCGGCACTCTATTCGACCTTCTTACTGTGGTTACTGGCGGAGCTCTTTGAAGAGTTGCCGGAAGTCGGTGACCTTGATAAACCAAAACTGGTCTTCTTCTTCGATGAAGCGCATCTTCTGTTTGAAGATGCCCCCAAACCTTTACTCGATAAAATCGAACTGGTCGTACGGCTGATCCGTTCGAAAGGCGTCGGGGTCTTCTTCGTTACCCAGAATCCGATCGACATTCCGGATAAAGTCTTGGGACAGCTCGGGAATCGCGTTCAGCACGCCATACGAGCCTATACCCCCAAAGATCAAAAAGCCATCACGGCGATGGCAGAAACCTTCCGTCAGAATCCGGCCATCGACATTCCGTCGACCATCACCGAACTGCGGACCGGGGAAGCCTTGGTTTCCCTCTTGGATGAAGAAGGCCGTCCCAGTATTGTTCAACGGGCCATGATCTTGCCACCGCATTCCATCATCGGGACGATCACTCCGCAAAAGCGCGAGGAGCTCATCACCAACTCCCCCTTCTACTACAAGTACCATCAGGTCGTCGATAAGGAAACGGCTTATGAGTTGATCAAAGCCAAAGTCGCCCAGCAACAAGCCGCCATTACGGCACAAGCCCTTGAGAAAGAAAAGGAAGCTGCGGCGAAACTCGCAGAGATAGAAGCGCTTCAGCGGGAGAAGGAAGCGGCTCGACAAGCCAAGCAAAGCGCCAAATCCAAATCCGGAAGTACCGAGCTTCAGAAGATGACCAAGTCGCTCTTAGGAACCCTCAGCAGTTCCGTCGGCCGTGAGATCGCCCGAAACATCTTCGGAACCCTCGTCAAAAAACGCTAAAGAAAAAATGCTCGTTCATCGAGCATTTTTTAAACGTTTCGTCGTGCCGAATTTGTCAGCAATGCTTTCTTTAGGGTATCGAGTACTATAAGCAAGGGTTGGGCTCCGGAGATGCGGAACTGTCTATCCAACACCATCAACGGGACTCCACGAATGCCCAGAGCTTTGGCTTGGGTCAGATCCCCTTCCACCTTTTGAAGCGTGTTGGGATCCGCCAAAGCCTGCATGACCTCTGCCCGATCGATGCCGACCGAAGATGCGATATCCACCAGAACCAGCGGATCAGCCAAGTTCTTTCCTTCTGTGAAATACGCCGCATAAAGAGCAGATGCGAGTGCGGATTGTTTGGAGACACCGATTCCCGCCATCAAGCGATGGGCAGCCAAGGTGGTGGTGGCTTGAACGGTATCGTAATTGAACGATAAACCTTGAAGTTTGGCACGCTGAGTCACATTATCCAACATGCCTTGCGCTTCTTCACTGCTGACCCCATACTTGTGGGCTAACGCATCACGGGCGGATTGAGTCGCCCGAAGCGGGGCTTGCGGATCTAAGAGATAGGCTTTGTAGACGATCGTGATTTGATCCTTAACGTTGAGTTGTTGGATGGCCTCTTCAAGCGTTGTTTTTCCAAGGTAACAGAACGGGCAGCTGAAGTCGGCCCAGATTTCGATTTTCATAGGTAGTCCTCCCGTGTCATTATAGCGCATCCCCTACGATCTTCGCGGTGGAACGCCTTAAGAAAAGCACCGTGAGGTGCTTTAATATAAGTTCGAAATCAAGCGGGTGAAGACCCCGTGCTCTTTGAGCTTCAAGAGGATATAAGATGCCATGAAGGACGCTGTGAACACGAAACTGAACTTGATGATCGATCGGATGGCCATGTAATGGACCCCGAACCCGTCGAAGTAATGATCGAAGAGAATGATGAAGAGCGGGTGGATGAAGAAGATCAGGGCACTCATGTCGCGAAGGAACTTATAATCCAAGCGATCCGGCAGTTTGACCTGAGCCAAATATTGAAACAGGAAATACGCCACCGGAATGAGTCCAAACATCAGGTTATGATCGATGGGATCACTGAAATAATGCAGGGCCAACGATTCGGCCGCTAAGAGTCCCAGTGAAAGGATGAGCCAACGCCGGGAAGTCATGACCGGCAAGAGTTGCGGTTTCTTGGCCAAATAAGCCCCCATCGCCACAAAGAAGAAACCAAAAAAGAGCCCATTACGCGTCGTCAGCATGAACGTAAAGATCGTTTGATAGAATGTGTTGACGACCTCGACATCTTTGATCATTCCGTAATAGGATTCTCCGAAAAGTCCGATCACAAAAAGGATAAAGGCCGCCACCAAGAGTTTCTTGATGGAGTATTTCTTACTGAGAAAGTGCACCAGGGAGATGGCCAGCACAACCGCCGGGAAGAACCACAGATGCAGATACGTGCCATAGATGACTGCAGCGTAAGCATAAAGGGCCCCAAACTCCCACCAGGATAAACCCATGGTGACATAGAAACGATGCACGACATCAAAGAGGTAAATAAGGCTCCAAATCATGTACACCAGCAGGAGCCGGGTCATGTAGTTGTAATAATGGGCATTGACTTCAAACTTCCAGAGTTTCTTGGTTTCCGTCACGGTCTCTGCTTTCTTGAAGAAGAGATACCCGGAAATGGTAAAGAATACGGGAACCGCAATGCGCGATAAGATCTGCACCAGCCAAAAGTTCACATCAAGGGAGAACGATTTGAGTGGTGACGTATGAACACTGACGACCAGGATCGACATGAGAAATTTGCCGAGATCGAGTCCGTTGTGATTGATACGGGATTTACCCATCGGGTTCCTCCTTTCGGCCTGACGCACGAGTTGTCAAGAGAATACCACACTATCGGGGTACCTTTGTGTCAAATTTCACCAATTTCACAAAACATTCATCCAAATAAAAACGATCACCACAGTGGTGATCGTTAAGCGTTTAGCGTGAATTGAGGGCATTGAGCCGTTGTTGGTAGAGGCCCAGCCAAGCAAAGACGAAGGCAGCAAGAGCGGCTGAGGCGGTGACAATGACCCCGGGATAGCCGTAGTTGAACCCCGGATTGACCGAGACATGTTTCAAAAGAATCCCGAAGTACGCCCAGGTAAATACGGCTAAGATCGCGGTGGAACGGAGGGTTTTGGCACTGAGCACGGCGACTAACGCACCGACAACCATGACGGCCATGGTCCACCAGGCGGGATCGATCCCCCAACCGTTAAAGCCCAGACTGACCAAGGCTGTCGTTGTGTTTGCGATCACGGCGACCGTGATCCACGCCACATAGACCTGTAACGGAACAACGATCCATTTGATGGCTTTGGGACTAAGCGACAGGCGGCTGAGCGTCAACACGGCAACCCATAAACTTCCAAACACGACCAGAATCAACCCAAACGTGATCACAATGGCTTGTTGGTGCCAGAAGATGACCCACAGTGTATTGGCCCACGACGAGACACTGAAAGCCCAAAGGACCCGTCGCAAGGACGCTTCGTGTTCGTTGATCCGGAAACTCATGATCACCAAACCCGCCAACAACGCATAGATCACACCCCAGATCGCAAAAGTCAATCCAGCCGGCGCAAACAGATTAAAGTACGCATCTGAGACTTCCCCGGTGGTGATCCCGTACAGGGGCAGAATATTGGCCAAGGCATTCATGATCACCATGACCAGGTAACTGAGTGCCGCGATCCCGCGGACGATGATTCCGGAAGATTTGGTCATGGGTTTCCTCCTGTAGGTTTCTTACCCCGTTTGGCTTGCTTAGCCAAGCGATTGGCTTCATTCTCGGCCAACCGGTAACGCACGATCTGACGAACCAGATCGTAAGGAATGGGTTGATTCAGCGGAAAGCGAATGGTGCCTTTGGAGTGATCATAAGCTCCCAGTTGATCTTCAAAGGCTTCGACTCCGCTGGATCCCGGATAAAAGCCGATGTGTTGGGATTGGGCCGCAAAGTGCACCAGATTGGTATCCACGGTAAAGGTCGGCATTCCGTAAGCCATGCGCTCCACGGCCATAGGCGCTTCTTCAAGGATAACCCGACGCAGTTCTTTCAAGCGGTCTTGAACGTCGATTGGGCACGTCTGAATGTAGGTTTCGATGGGGTTCATAGATCCTCCGTACATATCATAAGCCATTTTATCCGATTGCGTCATCCCAACGCCTTCTCAACGTGAAAATTCATGTGATATGTTAAAATAGAACCATTGAGGAGCACACAATGATTCAACCTTACCGTGGACAATGGCCTAAACTGGGCAAGAACGTTTATATCGCACCGACCGCATCGGTCATCGGGAATGTGACCTTGGGGGATGATGTGTCGGTGTGGCCCTCAGCCGTCATTCGCGGGGATATGGCCCCGATCGTGATTGGGGATCGCACCAACATCCAAGACGGAGCGGTGATCCACACGGACAACCACTCGCCGTCCACCATCGGCAGTGATGTTACGATCGGACACTTGGCGCACATTCACGGGGCGATCATCGAAAGTGAGAGCCTGATCGGCAGCACTTCGACCATCTTGGATTTTGCGGTCGTGGAAACCCGCGCCATGGTCGCAGCGGGAGCACTGGTTCCTCCGCGATCCCGTGTCCCTTCCGGCCAACTGGTCGCCGGGATTCCGGCAGCCGTAAAACGGCCGCTTAAACCCGAAGAGATCGAGCACATCAAAGCCAACGCGCAGGAATATCTTTACCTTAAAGCTGGATACCTTCCTCAAGTCGATTAACTTAACCCCTAAGGGGGTTTTTGTTTGTCGCCACAAACCCATCCCTCAAGTGTATGATGAAGAAAAGAGGTTCCTATGGCCCACAAAAAACTGGTACTCCTTCATTCCAACGACATGCATGGGGATTTTCTGTCCAAAGACAAAGACACCAAGCTCATCGGCGGCGTATCGATGCTCTCCGGGTATGTCAACCGGGTGCGTTCCACTGAGGACACCGTGCTGTACGCCATTGCCGGCGACATGCTTCAAGGCTCGCTGATCGACTCGGAGTACAAAGGCATCTCCACGATGGAAATCATGAATTACCTGGGACCGGATATTGCCTGCGTCGGCAATCATGAGGTCGATTACGGCTTGGCGCACCTTCTGTTTCTGGAGAAGTACGCGAAGTTTCCCATCATCTCCGCCAACTTCTACATCAAAAACCAAAACACGCGCTTGCTCAATCCCAGTAAACTGATCGAGATCGATGGACTCAAGATCCTCTTCATCGGAATCATTACCGAGAGTATCCTGGATTCCATCAAAGCCGATACGCTGATCGGCACATTCATCGATGTGAAGGACGCAGCCCAGGAAGTCGCCAAGATCTGTAACGCCTATCGCACCACGGATGTCGATCTGACGGTCTTATTGACGCACATCGGGTTTGAGAATGATCTTGAACTGGCCAAGTTGTTGGATCCTGCGTTGGGTGTTGACTTGATCATCGGTGGACACTCCCACACGATTCTTCAGAAACCGGCTGAAGTCCATGGAATTCGGATCACACAAGCCGGGGTCGGTACGATCCAACTGGGCCGCTTTGATCTGGTGATCGACTCGGATACCAACGCCATTGTATCTTCACACTGGCAATTGGTGCCCATCGACGAAAACCATTGCCCGCACGATCCGGTACTCGAGGAAGTAATCCATCGCTACCAAGATCAGGTCGATGCGAAATATAAGCGGATCCTGACGCGATTTACGAAAACCTTGACACATCCCAGCCGATTGGTGGAAACCGAACTGGGAAACCTGTTTGCGGATATCGGAAAAGAGCTCTTGGGAGTCGATCTGATGCTGTTGGGATCGGGCTCCTTACGCAAGAGCGAGATGGGTCCGATCGTGACGATGGCCGATCTTTATGCCATCTTCCCCTTTGCCGAAGCTGTTCATCAACTGAAACTCACTGGAAGACAACTCAAACACCTCTTCACCACGGTGATGGATCCGCAAAAGGACACCACATCGTATGAGCATTACCAGCTCTCCCAAGGGTCACAGATCATTTACGATAACACGAATCGGCGCATCACATCGCTGATCATCAACGGCGAACCGGTCGAAGATGAACGGCTATACAAGGTCGGCATCCAAACCTACCACATCAACAACACGGACCGGTTCTGGGATATCCCCCTCTCCGAGATCCTGGCTAACGGAAAGAGCGTGGTCTTGTGCACCTCGATGACCGACATCATCGAAGAGTACTTCATGACCCACACCAACCTCAAAGCCAAGGTCGAAGGCCGGATTCAACGAATCGGAGGATAGTTTATAAATTAGCACTCATTGCTTGACAGTGCTAATTTTTATGTTATACTAGAGTTAGGATTAGCACTTAAGCATAGAGAGTGCTAAGAAAGGAGGCCCCATGCGCAACAGTCTAGTCCGTCGTCCCACTTCGCTACTGGATGAATTCTTCAATGATGAGTTCTTCCTGCCCACCCTGTCCCGTTCCAACGCGCTCGATGTGTACCAGGAAAATGACAATTACATCGTGGAGGTCGACCTGCCCGGGTTCACGAAAGATGACATCAGCATCGCCTACAACAACGACCTGCTGACCATTCGTGCTCAGCATGCGGAAGAAACCACGGACGACACCAAGAAGTACGTCTATCGCTCCCGCAGCCGTTCGCTCTTTACCCGCCAGATCCGCTTCTCCAACATTGATTCCGAAGCCATCGAAGCCAAGTACGACAACGGGGTGTTGAAAGTCACCCTGCCATGCAAACTCAACACCGCCACCACCAAACAAATCGAAGTGAAGTAAAAACAGCCCGAATTCGGGCTGTTTTTCTTACTCTTCGAAGCGAAGCAGATGACTGAGTTTGGCTTGTTTGGTTTTGAGGTAGAGTTCGTTGGCTTCGTTGTGGTTGAGCTGGATCGGAATACGTTCGACAATGTCGATCCCATATCCGGATAACCCCACCAGTTTACGCGGGTTATTGGTCATCAGACGTAACTTCTTAACGTTGAGATCGGCTAAGATCTGAGCACCGATCCCATAGTCCCGCATGTCCGCCGCCAAGCCCAACGCCAGATTGGCTTCCACGGTGTCTAGACCTTGGTCTTGGAGGTGATAAGCTTTGATCTTGTTGATAAGACCGATCCCACGCCCTTCCTGACGCATGTACACCAGCAAGCCCCGACCTTCCTGGGCAATGCGTTTCATGGCCGCATCATACTGTTGTCCGCAGTCGCAACGCAAGGAGCCCAAGGCATCCCCCGTCAAACACTCGCTGTGGACGCGGATGAGTACGGGTTCACCGTTACTCACGTCCCCCATCGCCAACGCCACGTGGTGTTCTTTGGTCAGCGTGTTCTCATACCCGTAGATCGTAAATTCACCGTAACGGGTCGGCAATTTGGCGGATGAAGCCCGTTTGATGGTGGATTCGCGTTGACGGCGATGGGCGATGAGATCCGCGATGGTGATCACGTTCAGGCGCTTGGATTGAGCCCATGCTTCCACTTCCGCATGCGTCATTCGCTTGCCGTCCGCATCAGCGATCTCACTGATCAAGCCCACGGGATGCAGGTTGGCTAAACGTGCCAAGTCGACCGAAGCTTCGACGGCTCCGGCCCGTTTCAAAACACCGCCAAAGGCCGATTGGGTGATAAAAAGGTGTCCGGGCTGATTGAAGTCGGCCAAGGTTGAATTGTAGTCAGCCAGCTTTTGAATGGTGACCAAGCGACCGTCATGCCGCGACTCTTTGGCAGTTTTGGCTTCCACGGAACTGGAGTTGATGACCCGGTAGTGTTGATCATCAAAACTGGCCTGAAAGCCCAAATCGATCATGCGCGTGGCTTCCAGGATCACATGAAGGGTGTTGTGACCGACGCTGGTGAAAAGGGAGAGCGTGGACGGTGTGATCTTCTCTGCTGCCATGATGAGGTGAACTTTGGCATCAGGACTTTCGTCGTCAAACAAAACGACCTGTTGTCCCAACTGGATGGCACTGATGGCCAAGGGGATGGTGTTGAATTTCATGAGAGTCTCCTTTAAAGGCTTGCTCTTGTTTTATATCATACTCCCCGATCAAAACCATGCCGCATGACCACCTTTGTGCGCTTCGTTCACGAACGCGTTATAATGGGCTTAAGATGCGTGATCAACACCCTTTCACATTGGATCCAACCCGACATCTCATTCTGCTGATCCTCACCGGCTGTGGTTTGATGGCAGTGATCGATGCCTCCCCCTGGCCTTATCCCATCAAGGCACTCTGCAAGATGACCCTGTTCATCGGGATCCCTTTCACGTGGTCCCTTCGACATCCCGACTGGCCTAAAACCGATCTAAAACTTCCTACCCGACCATTGGTGATCAAGCTGCTGTGGTTGGCTCTGGCGGAGATCGTGGCGATCGTGGCGATTATTGGGCTGGTATTGCCGTGGGTTGATACCTCCCTGCTTGAAGGGGTCTTGCGGGAGAACTTTGACGGTCGACCCTGGGTGTTTTTGGGGGTCACTGTATATATCGTCATCATCAATGCCTTTTTGGAAGAGTGGTACTTCCGGGACTTTGCCTATTTGAGATTACGTCAATGCTTACCCCAAAACATGGCATTGATCTTGAGTGCTTTCTTGTTTTCGGCGTACCATCTGGCCCTGATGGCCGGATTGTTTCCGTTGCCTCTCTACATCATCTTTGTGATTGGACTAGCCGGCGTTGGTGCCGTATTCAATGTGATCGATGATCGGTATAATTCGTTGTGGCCTTCGTTTGTCATTCATGCTTCCGCTAATCTGGCCATGAATCTGATCGCTATGCAGATCTTGGGTTTCCTATAAAAAAGGAACCTTAAGGTTCCTTGGGTTCATCCGAAAGACCGCAATGGGCTAATTGAGCCTCAATGTTGGCATAAACCAATTTGGATATGAAGAGTTCACGAAAACGCACGGACTTGGTTTGATTACGCTCGCGTAAGCGATCCATTTCGGTTAGGATCGCTTCACGCTCGGATCGGATCAACTCCAAAAAATCCTCACACCGACCTAACTGATCGATGGCCGGACCGGTGAGTTGATGCGTTGGCAATGCCGTGACATCCGTCGCCTTGATCACGTAGTGGCGATCGGTGGGTTGCGAATAGCGTTTCATGCGTTAGGCAGGTTGGTTCCGCAGTAGGGACAGACTTTGAAATCCGGCCCCACTTCTTTGTGACAACTCGGGCAATGCCGCTGTAACGTTGTCGCACAATACGGACAAACCTGATAATCGGCTTGGATCGGCTTCTTGCACGTCGGACAGACCGGTTGGACAGGGCTTGCCGGGATGGATTTTGCCGCCTTCGATCCGGCAGTCGCATTGCTGATGACCATCAGGAAACCAAACACGAAGGCCACAATGATCATGATCCGCCCTTGGTCGGTCTTTGAGGCCGGTTCATTGGATAAGTAGGCTCCTACCGCAAAAAACAGGAGTGCAGCTCCAAGTAATGCTCCGATCACACGATTTGCTTTCATGATAAACCCTCCCTTGTTAGTTCTATTTTATCACTGTATCCGGGTTGGATTGAGTCTCTTCTTGCGTTAGGAATTGGGTGGCATAGAGTTGAGCGTAGAGTCCTTTATGATTCAACAGGTCGTTGTGCGTTCCGCTTTCGACCAAGTCACCTTTATCCAAGACGATCAAACGGTCAGCCCGCAAGACCGTGGATAAACGGTGTGCGATGATCAGGGCCGTGCGTCCTTCAAGCAGCGGACCCATGGCTTTTTGGATGTAGGCTTCGGATAAGGAAT
Organism: uncultured bacterium; assembly: GCA_903847945.1. Taxonomy (GTDB): domain Bacteria; phylum Bacillota_I; class Bacilli_A; order Erysipelotrichales; family Erysipelotrichaceae; genus UBA2212. The sequence goes on from CAINEY010000044.1 coordinate 58,159, forward strand.
CCAAGGAAGAGGTGGCTTCATCGAAAATGATGATTTTGGGATTCTTTAGGATGACCCTGGCGATCGACAAGCGTTGTTTCTCGCCCCCGGAGAGTTTGATTCCGCGATTACCGACTAAGGTGTTGTAACCTTCGGGCAGGCTGATAATGAAGTCGTGGATGTAGGCAGCCGTACACGCAGCGATCATCTCCGCATCACTGGCATCCGATTTTGCGTAGCGCAGATTCTCCGCGATCGTCGCATTGAACAAGTACGGTTCTTGGGGAACGATCCCGATGTTTCGGCGCAAAGAATTCAAGGTGACGGCTTGGATGTTTTGGCCATCGATGGTCAAAGTTCCGGATTGGATCTCATACAAGCGTGGAATCAGGTTGGTGATGGTGCTCTTGCCGGCTCCGCTGGGTCCCACTAACGCCGTGACCGTATTGGGCTCACACGTCAAGGAAATGCCGTGCAAGATTTCTGTTTCCAGTTGATATGCGAAGTGAACGTTCTCGAAGACGATCCGTCCGTCGTTTACCCTTAATTCATGGGCTTGTGGAGCATCCGTGATTTCCTGATCGGCATCCAACAGATCAAAGATCCGACCAAACAAAGCAAACGATCGGGTCACTTCGATGTGGATGTTGGAGAGTTGGGTAACCGGCCCATAGAGCCGATTCAACAGGGCGACAAACGCGACGATGGCTCCGACTGTCAACTCCCCTTGGATCATCAAGTACCCGCCATAAAGGTAGACCAGCATCGGTCCGATGGTCATAAAAATCTGGATCGTCATCATGAACCAGCGACCCACTAGGGTTTCTTTGAGTTGGAGTTTGATCAGTTCTTGATGGGTGGTTTCAAATTCCCGGCGATGATCGGCTTCTTTGGTGAAGATCTTCATCAAGAGAACTCCGCTGATCCCTAAGGTTTCCGAGATGATCTGATGCAGTTCACTCACCTTTTCCTGACTCTTTTGCGCGATCTTCCATCGGGCTTTCCCGACTTTTCGGGTGGGCAAGATAAACAGCGGCAACACTGCCAGACTCAGTAAACCCAGCTTCCAATTCATCAGCATCAGCACGATGGCCGTGGTGAACAATGTAAAACCGCTGTTGAGCGCATTGACGACCGTGGAATTGAAAATATCTTGGATGCCATCCACATCTGAACTCAATCGGGTCAGGATATCCCCGGGTTTGGCGGTTGTAAAGTACCGCATCGACATGCCCTGAAGATGATGGTAAAGCGTATTCTTGAGGTTGAAAACGATGTGTTTGGCGATCCACTGGTTCAAATACGACTGCCCCACTTGAAGCAGATTGATCCCCACCGTCGCCAGAATGGACCCTCCCACAAGAAGCCCCAACAATCCCAAATCCTTAGTGGGAAGCGCCTCATCGATAATGGAGCGCAAGACCAGCGGCGGAACCAGGCTTAGGCTGGTCTGGAAAAGAATGATGAAAACCGCCAGCGCCAAGGGCCACCGATAAGGTTTGAAGTACGCCAAAATCCGACTAAACAGACTCCACGACGGTTTGGAAGCTTGTTCATCATCGTCCATGAATCGGACACGGCCTAGACCATAAGGCATATGTACCTCATTTCTTGATCCAGGGACGAATGATCGACCCCACTGCCAATCCACTGACTAACAGCATCGATCCCACCACAAAGAACCATTTCACCGGGATCATCAGAACCGCCAGTTCAGTAAGGCCAAGAATTCGTTGCGGATAAAACACGAAAACCAGCGAAACGAGTGTATTTTCCAAGTAATCAAACACGACCCCCAACGGAATGATGACCAAGGTTTGTTTCAATCCAAATCCAGCCTTCAAACGTTTCATCCAATAAAGGCCGCTGACCCATAGAAATCCACCGTACACCAACGGAAACGCAAGATCAAACGTCCACCGTTGAATAAGGTAAGCTTGACGTAACGAACTCCCGTACCCTTCCGCAATTGTCCACAACTGATCGGCACTCAAGCCAAACGATGTATCGATGGATTGGGTCAGTCCGACACTTTCTCCCCATTGTGAAACGGCCGGGAGCACCCAAAGGATAAAGGCGAGGAAAACAAGCGAAAACAGACTGCCCCATCGGCCATTAACGCGGTTCATTCCGCGATCGATGAGATTGTTCCACCAGGATTTCATGGTTTTATTATACCATCCGTACCTTACCCAGGCACTTTGAAGCGGACATGTTTCAACAGGCAAAGCACAATACCTCTAAAAAAAGAGTGCTTAATGAGCACTCTTTATGTTAACGCGTTGACGGGAAATCACCCATAATCCTAAACCCAGAACCGCAAAGATCGGCCAGAGGTCATTCTCTCCCGTATCCGGAAGCTGATCTTCGCCTAAGGTCAAGGTCACTTCGATGGGATCGGAACACCCCAACCCATCGCACACCCGATAGGTAAAGGTGTAAGTTCCGGCTTTACCGGCCGGCGGAGTGAAGGTGTAAGACCCATCCGGATTGAGGACCAGCTCCCCTTCCAAAGGTTCGTCTTCGAGTTCAAAGGTGATGTCGTCATTCTCGGGATCGGTTCCTTCGAGCTGGCCGTTGTACGGTGCTCCCGGGGTCAGTTCGATCGTTTGCGGTTCACCCAAAGGGAGATCGTTTTGAGGAGTAATGGTCAACGTAACGGTCGCCGTGTTGGAATCCAAGGTGCCATCGTTTACGTAGAACGTGAAGGAATCCTCGAAGTTTTCACTCCCGTCATGGGTGTAGGTATATGTCCCATCACTGTTGAAGGTCAGAGTTCCGTAAAGCGGTGCCTTAACCAGGGTGTAGGTCAATGGCTTCGATTCCGGATCGCTTCCGGTCACGCTGGATTCCAGGGTCTCACCTTCATTGACGCTCTTCGAATCATCGTCGGCTGTCGGGGGCAGATTGAGCGTGAACGTGATGGTAGCCGGATCGGAAGTGTGCGTGCCATCGTTGGCGGTAAAGTTGAGGGTTACGTCGTTGGTGCAAACGCCCAGATCCGTGTAAGTATACACCCCATCGACCGGTCCGCTGAGGGTCCCGCATTCGGGGTGACTGAGATCGCTTTGAGTCAAGGTCGGCAGAGTCAGTTCATCCTCCTCAGGATCTGAAGCGCCTAAGGTGAACGTTACCGTTCCGTTGGAGGTCAATGCATAAGTTGCACTGACGGCCACCGGAGCCAGATTGATGATGACCGGATCCCCTGTCGGATTGACCACCGGAGCGAACACCCCTAAGTCAGCCCACGTCGTGGTGCTCTTCGTATCGATGCCTTCGATTCCTCCCATATCTTGGTTGTAGGAATTGTCCTGGGATGCGGTTCCGATCACCATGCGCAAAGGCGTAGTCACGGTCATGATCCAAGATGGATTTACGGCAGCCAAAGCGTCATTGATGTCGGAAAGATTGTACTTCCAGCTGATAAAGTAGTCGGTATCCCCGCTGAACAGACTCCCGTCATCCACTTCAACAAGACTCCAGTTATCATTTTTGACTGGGGTGATTTCTTTCAATTGTGCTCCAAAACCGGTCGTACTCGGAGAAATGTTGAGTTTACCGGGATCGGATGAATAGATGCTGATGGATTTACTACCGGTGTTGTCCGGATTATACATGCCTAAAAAGAAGTCAATGGATCCATTCAGATCATAATCCAAGCCTACAAACACATAGAACTGGAACGTATCTTTCTTAACCCCATCCGCATCATTGATCCGCATGCGGAAAGCCAGCTCATCATCCGTGGTCGCACCCGTACCTTGATCATCGAATTGGATGTAGAAGACCCCATAGTCTGTCAAACCGGATCCAAAATCAACCGGTCCTCCCACTAAATCTTGCGAAACGGAACCGCTACCGGTCTGTTGGTCCTGCAGATAATCGAACGCGTTGGTGTCGGGAACCACCGAGACCCACAAGGAATCACCACTGACTCCGGTCGTCACATCGACAACGGCTTTGACATCAATCGTTTTGACAATCAGCAATAAAATCAGGATCAAACTGCTATTCAAAAGTATCTTTTTTTGTTTCATAAAATCATCCTCGCCGCTAGTTATAACACATCGATAATTAGGTTGTAAATTACAAACCTCTATTTCGAGGTATATTATACTTTTCCTCTACGATTAAGCCTTTAAAAACGGTAGAATAAATCCATCAGCGAGGTGACATCATGATCGATCTCAAAGATCCCAGTATCCCATATACAGCCAATCCGGTCCTTGCCCGTCACGGCATGGTCATTACCGGCAATGCAGCAGCTTCATCAGCAGGACTTTCAATCCTTCGTCAAGGTGGAAACGCCATTGATGCTGCTATTGCCACAGCAGCAACCTTAACCGTGACCGAACCCACCACCAACGGACTAGGAGGCGATGCGATGGTCTTGGTCTGGAAAGACGGGCAATGTCGTGCCCTCAATGCTTCCGGTTATGCACCTGCAACACTCAGCGTTGATGCCATCAAAGCTAAACATGGCGAGGTCAACGCAATGCCTCAGTTAGGTTGGACCCCCATCACCGTTCCCGGTCAGATTGCGGGATGGGAAGCCCTCCATCGTCGTTACGGAAAGTTATCCTTCGCACAATGCCTTCAACCGGCCATCGATGCTGCCACAACTGGTTTCGTAGTCGGCGTCACCCTCGCACGTTTTTGGGCTAATGCAGCCAAACGGTATAAAGAATCAGATGACCATAGCGGTCAATTCGATGCCTGGTTTTCGACATTTGCACCAAACGGACAGACTCCGCAGGCTGGTGATGTGGTGAAGTTCCCGGATCACGCCAAAACCCTACAACGCATTGCTCAGTACGGATCTCAAGACTTTTATCAAGGCGAAATCGCCCAGGCTATTGCCAAGAGTGCCCAACGGCATGGTGGTTTTCTCTCATACCCCGATCTGGCATCTTACCAGCCCCGCTGGACCGATCCGTTGACTTTGGATTATCGCGGCTCTATGATCTACGAATTGCCCCCCAATACGCAAGGAGCCATTACCTTGATCGCCCTCAATATCCTTCGACAATTCCCAACATTAAAACCACACTCCACTGAAACCCTTCATCGCATGTTTGAATCCACCAAACAGGCGTATGTGGAAGGATTTGCGGCCATTACGGATCCATTGCACATGACTACTGACCTTCGTAGTTTGTTGACGGAGGACTACGGCAAGATTCACGCTCAACGCATTCAGAAACAAGCCGTCCCGATGGCCAACCTGAATCCTGCCTCCTCAGATACCGTATATCTGTGTACGGCGGATGAGGAAGGCACCTTGGTGTCCATGATTCAAAGTAACTATGCTGGCTTTGGTAGCGGGATCGTGGTGGAAGGAACCGGGATTGCCCTTAACAATCGAGGGGCCAAGTTCTCTCTGGATCCAAGTCACATCAATGCCCTGTTACCCGGAAAACAACCTTTTCATACGATTATCCCCGGCATGATGAATCATCCCGATGGGAGCGTCACGGCCTTTGGGGTCATGGGCGGACACATGCAACCCCAAGGGCATCTTCAGATGATCACCAAACTGATTGATTTCGGGGTTAACCCGCAGACGGCTCTGGCTCTTCCCCGCTGGCAATGCCTTGAAGACGGGAAATTTGTGATCGAACCGGGCTTTGATTCACGAATCATCCGCGCCTTACGTCAGCGAGGTCATGACATCACGATCGCAACCGATAAAGCCGGATTTGGACGCGGACAGATCATCCATCGCCTGCCTAACGGAACTTTGGTGGGGGGCTGTGATCCGCGAACGGATTCCCTGATTTCATGTTATTAAAAAGACGGCATCTGCCGTCTTTTTACGCTTTTAGGACCGTTATGGCTTCGATGTAACCACGTTCTCCACGCGGTTCCAGTTGAAACCGCAACCCCTGGGGATCCTTACGATAGCCGCTCACGGAAGGATCATACTTGGCAATGGCTTCTTGAAGAGCGCCGATGGCTTCACCAAAGCGTTCATCGTCATACGGTTCACCTTGAAACACCATGAAGGTTTGAGCCGGTAAACGCATCAATTCAAACCCTTCGGGTAATGGTTTAGCGTAATCGAGCGGGACTTCAACGCCTTGAACATACTCGGAGGTTCCTGCCGGGCGCATCGAGGGAGGTAACCACAGCCCCATGGGTTCCCCCAGGGCTTCTTTGACACTGCACAATACTCCCCACACGTCACAGCCGACTTCCACACAATACTCGAAATACTCCGTAGCGGTTTGGGCCCGTCGGACAATGCAGGATCGGGCAGGACGTTCGATAAGTTGGATAAAGATGGGCGTCGTTTGATTCATAGGTTCTCCTAGGGGACGTAAGCGTCCGTATCGGTAAGGTCGAAAGATCGGGATGGGAGGACTAAGCTTGCGGTAGGTTGAAGGACTCATCCCAAACTGCGAAGCAAAAGCCCGGCTAAACCCTTCGTGGGAGTCAAACTGATACTCCAAGGCGACTGAAAGGATCGGCTCAGGATGATCCCGGAGGTGCAGTGCTGCTGCACTGAGTCGGCATTTGCGCCAATACGCCAGAGGAGATATCCCGATGGCTTCCGCGAACAAATGAGCGGCATGGTAAGGCGAATAGCCGCTGACTTCAGCCAGCTGATGAAGGGTAATGGGTCGAGCCAAGTGAGATTCAATGTACTCCTGCATGGCTCGGATGGCGATGATGTGGCTTTCCATGGTGGCCTCACTCTTAGTCTAGCGGATTTGGTGAGCTTGTGCTTGACCATTCTTGCGAAGTGGTATGATGATTGAAAAGGAGTGATGGCGATGAAATGGCAAGGACGAAGCGGCAGTCGAAACGTCAGTGACCGGCGAACTTCCGGTGGGATGGCCGTAGGAGGCGTCGGTTTAGTGGTGTTGTTGGCGTACACACTGATCACCGGAGATCCCATGGCACTGATCAATGGCTTGTTGGGGAGTGTTGGAAACAATCAACCCCTCACAGCCGAAGAACAGGAGCTGGCCGATTTTGTTTCGGTCGTTTTGGCGGATACGGAAACCGTATGGACCGAGGTTTTTGAATCTTACGGTTGGACCTATGAACCGGCGACGCTGGTGCTTTACAAGAACACCACATCAAGTGCCTGCGGAACGGCCAGCGTTCAAACCGGGCCTTTCTATTGTTCTGAGGATCAAAGCATCTATCTGGATCTGGTGTTTGCCTCGACCTTACGCAATCAATTCGAGGCTCCGGGGGATTTCGCGATGGCTTATGTGATCGCGCATGAAGTGGGCCATCACGTACAATATCTTACCGGAATCCTGGATGACTATTATGAAGCCCGTGCTCAGCTATCGACAACTCAAGCCAATGCCTTGACAGTTCGCTTGGAACTGCAGGCGGATTATCTGGCGGGCGTGTGGGCCCATCATGTTGCCGGGATGGGATATCTTGAACCTGGTGATCTGGAAGAAGCGTTAACCGCAGCTGCAGCCGTCGGTGATGATACGATCCAAATGCAAAGCAGCGGACGCGTTATTCCGGAAACCTTCACCCACGGCACTGCCGAACAACGTTCGTCCTGGTTCTTAAAGGGCTATAACGAAGGTGATCTGGATCAGTGGGACACCTTCTCAATCAGTAATCCATAGAAAAACACGGTAAGCCGTGTTTTTTGATGATTAAGCGTGACGTGCTTTGAGTTTTTCGATGACTAGGGGCAGGATCTTGGTCGCATCGCCAACGATACCCAGCTTTGCTAAGCCAAAGATGGGGGCTTGGGGATCGGTGTTAATAGCAATGATGGTTTCGGATTTATCCATTCCGGCTGTATGCTGAACGGCACCGGAGATCCCGCAGGCCAAATAAAGCGACGGCTTGACCGTCTTACCGGTTTGACCGACTTGAAGGTTTTTGGGAGCCGCATGGCGATCGATGACGCCACGGCTAGCCGAAACTTCCCCGCCTACTGTTTTCGCTAAAGACCGCAACAGATCGAAGTGATCCAAGACTCCGCGACCACCGGAGATGAGAATCCGCGCTTTCGTGATGTCCGTGCCTGTACTTTCCTTCTTGACCACATTGATGCGTCGAACCGGATTGTGGTCCGATAGCGTCAGCGGAAAGTGTTCGATGATTCCGGTACGATCGGGATCACACTGATCATTCAACATGACTCCTGGCCGGATCGTCGCCATTTGAGGACGATGATTCGGACAGACGATGGTGCCGTAGAGGTTGCCCCCGAAAGCTGGACGAGTGATCCAAAGTTCCGTGGACGCAGGGTCGTTGGGATTGGTGTCGATCTTGGTCGCATCCGCTGTTAGACCGGTATCCAATCGGGCCGCCAAGCGCGGAGCTAAGTCTCGGCCGATTACGGTCGCCCCGATCAATACGGAATCGGGGTGTTCATGTCGCAGTACGGCCGTCATGGCTTCCGCATACGGCAAGGTCGAATAGTGCGTGAGTTGCGGATGATCCAAAAGAATCACCCGATCGGCTCCAGCAGCGATGGCCCGTTGAGCCAGGTGTTGGATCCCAAATCCCGGGAGTATGCCAACCACTTCGATCGGGGTTGATAAGTGTGAGGCCAGTCGGCGGGCTTCACACAAGAGTTCCAGACTGACTTCCTGAAGGATCCCCTCGCGTTGTTCGAGGTAGATCATCATGATCGGTTTTTTCATTTAAGCCTCCAGGTAAGGAACCAACAGGTCCACGATGAGCGTTGCGGCTTCTTCAGTACTTAAGTCCGTCTTTAAGGCAGCCGGAGGCAAGGTTCTTGTAAAAGTCTTGCGCACTTGCGTCGGTGAGCCTTTAAGTCCCACCTCATTCTCCGCCAGATTCAAATCCGCAAATGTGATTTTCTTCAACGGTTTTTCTTCGGCGGTCCAGGCATCCCGGACATTCATCAGACGCGGAGTATTCATAGTGCTCAGCGTGGTGATGAGGGCTGGGAGATCGACTTCCAGTTCTTCACTGACGTCTTCGTAGGCTTTGAGGACCCGTAAGGTCTTGCCTTCCAAACCCAGAATGCCTTCTACATAGGTCACTTGCGGAAGTCCCAGCTTTTCAGCCACTTGCGGCCCGACTTGGGCCGTGTCTCCATCGATGGCTTGACGACCGGCCAGAATGAGATCGGCCGGATGTTGGCGAAGATAGGCGGCCAGGGTCGTCGAGGTGGCCCAGGTATCAGCTCCGGCAAACTTGGCGTCACTGAGCAGAACGGCTTCATCTACCCCACGACCCAAGATCTCCCGCAACATCCCTTCGGCTTGCGGAGGACCCATCGTGATGACGGTCAAGGTCGCCCCATGTTGGTCTTTGAGTTGTAAAGCGACTTCGAGTCCGGCCAGATCATCGGGATTGATGATGGAGGGGACACCGGTACGGATCAACGTTCCGGTGACACTGTCGATTTTCATTTCCGTGGTATCCGGAACTTGTTTAACGAGAATGGTGATGTTCATGGGTGCTCCTATTTCAACACCGACGCACTGACGACCATGCGTTGGACTTCGGAGGTTCCCTCGTAGATCTCGGTGATCTTCGCATCACGCATCATGCGTTCGACGGGGTATTCCCGGGTATAGCCATACCCACCAAAGAGTTGGACGGCTTGAGTCGTGATGGCCATGGCCGTTTCACTGGCCACCAGTTTCGCCATGGCCGCTTCGGTAGCGTACGGCAGGCCCTGGTCTTTGAGCCAGGCTGCCCGATACACCAGTAAGCGAGCGGATTCTACGGCACAGGACATATCCGCAATCTTAAACTGCGTATTCTGAAAGGCTGCGATCGGTTTACCGAATTGCTTGCGGGCTTTGACGTAATTGATGGTTTCATCGAGTGCGCCTTGAGCGATCCCCAAGGCTTGAGCGGCGATCCCGATGCGTCCGCCATCCAGTGTTGTCATGGCGATCTTAAAGCCTTGTCCTTCCTGTCCTAAACGATTTTCTGCAGGAACCCGGACATGATCGAAGATCAGTTCGCAGGTGGAGGATCCGCGGATCCCTAGTTTCAATTCTTTCTTTCCGATACTGAAGCCCTTCATTCCTTTCTCAAGAATGAACGCCGTGATGCCGCGCGTACCGGCGGCTTTATCCGTCATCGCAAAAACGATGTAGATATCGGCGGGACCGGCGTTGGTAATGAAGATCTTCGATCCGGTGATGAGGTAATCATCTCCGTCTTTAATCGCCACGGTTTGTTGTCCTGCCGCGTCAGTTCCCGCATTGGGTTCTGTTAACCCGAAGGCTCCCAGGGACGTTCCTTCACACAAGCGGCTCAAATATTTAGCTTTCTGTTGCGGGGTGCCGTACTGATAAATGGGATGAGCCCCCAATGAAGTGTGGGCACTGAGGATGACCCCGGTGGTTGCACACACCCGGCTTAACTCTTCGACGGCCAAGATGTAGGCTAAGGTATCGGCTCCGGCACCACCAAACTCGACGGGAAACGGGATTCCCATCATCTTCAGATTCACCATCTTTGCGACGGTTTCTTCCGGAAAGCGTTCTTCTTCATCGATGGCAGCCGCGATCGGTTTGACCTTTTTCAAGGCAAACTCACGATAGAGTTTCACGAGGCGCTGGTGCTTGGTACTGAGTTGGAAGTCCATGGTTATGCCTTGGGCGGCATGACCAGCGCAAAGCCGGTCACGACGGTTTCTCCGTGTTGGTTAACGGCAGAGGTTTCACAACGAACCCGATTCTTTTCGGGCATCACTTCACTCACGGTCACGACCGCCGTGATCACATCGTCCAGATATACCGGACGCAGAAACTTGAGCTCTTGACCCAAGTAGATGGTCCCTTCCCCGGGCAACTGAGTTCCCAATACCGTAGAGAACAGCGATCCTACCAACATTCCGTGCGCAATGCGTGTTTTAAACATCGTGGTTTGCGCATAGGCTTCATCCAGATGGACCGGGTTATGATCGCCCGATACCCCCGCAAACAACAGTACATCGTGTGCCGTCACCGCCTTCGTGAATTCGGCACGATCACCCGCTTGGAGTTGGGTGATGTTTCGTCCCTTCATAAGTCATCCTTTCGTGATTCTAAAATATGAATCATCTTTCATATTTAGTCTAAACCTGTTGTGAATTCTTTGTCAAGTTAATTTGTTATTTTTTTAACAAATGTGAAACGACAAAAATCACTCACAATGTTCAACGTGAGTTTGTGAGGATATATCAGAATTGACGATAAAAAAAGCCCCTCGCTAGAGGGACTGTTGATGGCGAAGGGTTGCGAGGGCAACGGCTAGTTGGGCACCGACTTTGGCGTTGTGGTACACCAGTTGAAGGTTGGCTTGCAGGCTCTTCCTTTCCGTACGTTTGACGATGTTGCCCAAGAGGAACGGGGTGACTTCTTTTCCGGCGATCCCCTTCTCCGCAGCTTCAGCGATGGAAGCACTGATCACGCTGTCGATGAAGCTCCGGTCGAGTTGGTGTTCTTCAGGGATCGGATTAGCGATGAGAACACCACCCTTGAGCCCCAGCGACCCTTTTGTAGCCAAGAAACGCGCGACTTCTTCCGGTGTATCCATGCGCATTTCCAGTTTGACGCCGCTGGACCGGGTAAAGAAAGCCGGCAGTTCCTGCGTCTTGTAGCCGATGACCGGAACCCCTTTGGTTTCCAGGTACTCCATCGTACGGGGTAAATCGAGTATGGATTTGGCACCGGCACAGATCACAGTCACTTCCGTCATGCCGAGTTCTTCCAAGTCCGCCGAGACATCCAAGGTTTCTTCATAACCGCGATGCACTCCGCCGATCCCACCGGTCACAAAGAACTCGATTCCGGCCAGTTTCGCACAGATCATTGTGGCCGCCACGGTGGTGGCCCCAGTCTTCTTGGAGGCAACCACAGCCGCCAGATCGCGACGGGAAACTTTGACGACATCCTTGGCTTGGGCTAAGAACTCCAAATCTTTGGGTTCAAGACCGATACGGATCTCCCCATCCAAGATGGCAATGGTAGCCGGAACAGCCCCTTGAGCCCGGATGATGGATTCGACTTTGTTGGCCATTTCCACGTTCTGCGGATACGGCATCCCATGGGAGATGATGGTGGATTCCAGAGCCACAACCGGACGACGGTCGAGGAGAGCTTGGTGAACTTCAGGGGTGAAACGGAGGAAAGGTTTAGTCATACAGGTGCTCCTTGTCTGTGGTCAGACGATTGGGACTCAGGTCTTTACGGACGGAATCCAGGGTTTGAATGGTGTAATAGGCGTTGGCCATGCCCAGCTTGACGGCGTTTTCCAAGGGCACACCGAGGTCAAGGCCATGAACGAGTCCGGCACTGAAGGCATCACCGGCTCCGGTCGCATCGGCGACATGATCAGCCGCTCGTACGGCACAGAAACCGATGGACTTGGTCGTTCCATACGCCACCCCATCGGTACCGGCCGTTACGACAGCCTGTCGGACTCCAGCTTTTAACCAGTAGCTTACCAAGGCTTTGGGATTGGTTTCATGCGTTGAGAAGGCTTCCTGGGTCTCATCGCGGTTGAAGATTGTCAGATCGACACCGGTCAGATCCTTGGGTAAGCGGGCCGTCTTAGGGGCCGAGACCCCTACGATTGTGAGCGACTTTCCCAGTTTGACGGCTTGGTCAATGAGTTCGACCATGGCGTTCTGTGGGAGGTTGTTGTCGGCGATCCAGCATTTAGCAGCTTTGAGGTGGACTCGGGTATTGCGTATCCAAGCCGCATCCATGCGTTCCATGATGTCCATGTCAGCTAAACCGATGACCATGTCCCCGTGGGGATCGATCACGGCTTGATAGGCACCAGTACTGGCTTTGGGGATCACATCCACCAGACTGATGTCCATTAGGGGTGACGCATGTTCCAACAAGGTCTTCCCAGCCGCATCGTCCCCTACCGCACTCAAGAGGCTGACGCGGTGCTCCAAACGGCTGAGGTTCTCCGCCACATTGCGGATGACCCCGCCCGGACTGTGAGCAGCATGGACAGGATTGGAGGTTCCCAGATGCAAGGCATGATCCAGGACCAGCTTGGTATCCAGGTTCATCCCCCCAATGCAGAGAATCGAGGGTGTCGGTTCATCCGCCAAGATATAGGCTCGACCAACGATGTGCCCTTCGTTGATGAGTCCGGTAATCAGATTGGCGACTGCCGATCGGGATAGTCCCAAGTGATCGGCGAGTGCTTGCTGCGTCAAGGACGGATCTGCGCGAAGGAGTTCAAGGATGCGGAGTTGTTTTGAGTTTGGCATAAACACTTGTCCTTTTTAGTAATGATGTCATTATAGTAGGTTTATTCTAGGAATGCAAGCGTAAAAATAGAAAAGACGATTTTCATCGTCTTTTGCGTTTACTTGGCGGATAGTGCCTTTATGATATCCTTCTCGATTTTGGCAGGCACAACCGTGGGTTCATAACGTCCATTGACATTGCCTTGACGATCGATGAGGAACTTGGTGAAGTTCCATTTGATAGCCGAACCCAATAGACTTCCCTTCTGTTTCTTCAAATAAGAAAACAGCGGAGCGGCGTTATCACCGTTGACGTCCACTTTAGCAAAACGCGGGAATGTCGTGTTGTAGTTGAGCGAACAGAACGAATCGATTTCAGTCTGCGTTCCAGGAGCTTGATTCCCAAACTGATTGCATGGAAAATCTAGCACTTCAAAGCCTTTGTCTTGGTGTTGGCGATAAAGGGCTTCGAGTCCTTCATATTGCGGGGTAAAACCGCAACCGGTGGCGGTGTTGACAATCAACAGAACTTTTCCACGATAAACGTCCAAGGTCGTTGTATTCTGTTGGGCATCTTTTACTTCAAGGTCATATAGAGTCATGGGAGTTCTCATACTTTCTGGATTTATTATGCCGTTAAGGTACTTAACTTTCAAGGCATGTGCATCACTCCGTTAAGCATTCTTTCCCTCATGGCATTGCTTTTGCGATAGACTAAAACCAAGGAGAACCTATGAACACCCTAACCCTCAATAACGGAATCCAAATCCCCATCATCGGCTGTGGAACCAACACCTACGGTAAAGAGAATCGCGCTTATCAAGGTGCCATCACCGGTGAAACAACCGAAATCGAAAGTGCCTTAGCGGCCGGATATACTCTTTTCGATACTGCCATCGCCTATCGGAATGAAGCGGTCCTGGCTGAAGGCATTCGTAAAGTAGGTGTTGATCGGACAAAACTCTTCCTGACATCCAAGATCCCCGGGGATCCGGCGTATGTGGGAACGGATGACCTAGTTCACCAAAACGTGACCAATAGCCTTCAAGCGCTCAACACTTCAGTGATTGACCTGTATTTGATTCATCGTCCTTGGGACGATTTAACGGATGTACTTCGGGTCTGGAAAGCCCTTGAGGATGAAGTTAAATCCGGACGTCTGCGCAGTATCGGGGTCTCCAACTTCAACAACGAACAACTACAATACTTGTTGGACCACGCTACCATCAAACCGTCGGTCAATCAGATCGAATCGCATCCCGGAAAATGGAACGACGATCAGATCGCTTTTGGACAAGCTCACGGTGTCACGATCGAAGCCTGGAGTCCACTCAAGGGCGTCAGCGATGACGCCAAAGCCGTTCTTAGCACCATAGGATCGGCTTATGGGAAGAGCTGGGCTCAAGTCCTCCTGCGGTATCAGATTGACCGTCACGTCATCGTGATCCCCAAGTCGCATGACGCGCAGCGTCAACGCGATAATCTGTCTGTCTTTGATTTTACGCTCAGTGAGTCTGACCGCCTTCGCATTCAAACCTTATAAAATGACCTCATAGAGGTCATTTTTTTCATTGTAGAATATCCTTCTCGAAGGTTCCATCGGTTGGATGAAGACGCAAGATAACATCCGCATTGGAGGCTACCTTCTCGGAATGGGTCACGACGATGACGCATTTACCTTGGTCATGGGCTAAACGTTGAAAGAGCCCAATGATGGCGGTTTCTGTTGCTCCATCCAAGTTTCCGCTGGGTTCATCCGCAATGATGATGTCCGGGTTATTGGCCAGGGCTCGAGCGATGGCCACGCGTTGTTGCTCCCCGCCCGAAAGGCGACGCACCGATCGTTTGGCTTTTGTGGCTCCGATACCCAACGTTTCGAGGAGTTTTAAAGCCGTTGCCTTGTTTCCGGTCTTGGCGATGCCCATAGCGACCATAACGTTTTCTAGTCCGGTCATGTAGGGAATCAGGTTGAAGTTTTGAAACACCATGCCTACGTGTTGACGACGATAGGTCCAAAGCCCAATTTCACTCAAGGCTTTTCCGTTGTAGCGAATGCTGCCGTCATGCACCTGATCCATCCCCGCAATCAAGGTCAAGAACGTGGTCTTACCCGAACCGGAAGCTCCGACGATCGTATAAAAGGTTCCTTGGTTGAATTCAAGGTTCACTTGATTGAGGATGGTTCGATACCCTTCCCCATCGGGATAAGTAAATGACACGTTTTCGATTTCAAGCAGGGCCATACGGTTCTCCTATTGCAGTATATCTTTGGGGGACTGGCGAAGAATGTTGATGATGGGCAGTACTGTTGCCAGACTCAGCGTCACCACCATGATCAGCGCCAATAATAAGAGGTAGGAAACATCCAAGCGGATTGCATAAAGTTCAGCGATTTCAGCCGGAGTCGGCAGTTTCGCCAAGACATGCGCCGGTAACGTATCTTTTTGGCTTTGAGCCATGATCAGCTGTAGACGGATCAGCTCATTGGAGAATACCGTCGCTGCCCACTGCCCGGCCAAACCGGCCAGACCAATGGCGAAAGCTCCGATGATGGCCACCTCAGCCCAGATCTGCGCAATGATCGAACGACGTTGATGCCCGATCGCAAAGTAGATCCCGATCTCTTTTCGGCGTTCTTTAAGAAACAGCAGGATGATCAAGGTAAACACCGCAATTGAAATGGCGATGGTGAAACTCAACACGGCATTGGCGATTTGACGCAAAGTCCCGATGGGCCCCAATACAGCCAAGACCTGTTCGCTGAGAAAATTGAACTTGTACGGTGTTTGAAGGGTCTTGGCGTAGCGCTCCCGCAAGGCATTGACCCCTTCAAAATCATCCAGGACGATGATTGGATTGCGCACGATGCCCTGGATGGCCGGGTTGAGCCCCACCTTGCGCATATTCATGCGCCAGGCAATGGCTTGCGTATCCACCAGTTTATTGGATGAAAAGCCTTGCAGTCCCAAGGCAGGAAGTTCCACGATATCCGAAAGCGGATTACCGTTTTGATAAATGCCGATGACGGTGAGTTCAAAATAAGCACTGAACGGATCCAGTCCCGGAGCTTTCCAGTTCTCATAGGATCCCCCCATTCTCACCGTATCCCCCACTGCAACATTTAGGATCGCTGCCGATGACTCATCCAAAAGGATGACCGGATCGCCATTCTCGATTTCACTTTGGGTCAACATGCGACCGCTGATTAGGTTCGTAATCGGCGTAAAGGGGGCATAGGTCGAGGTGGAGAAATAGCCCAAATCTGGACTTTGCGTGCCCATTAACAAGAATGACGATTGGGTTTGCTCCTCATAGAAATGAAACCCAAAACTGTAGTCAAGGGAAACCACGTGTTCATCGTTGATGATCGGTTCCAAACGGGCATAAGAAATGTACGGACTGACACTGCCCATCATGACATCAAAGCGTTCCGGAGCAATCTCCACATTGACGCCAATGCGACGTTGTAGATCCAACAGGGTTCGATCGCCGGCAATTTTGATCGCCAATGCGGAGGCCATCAGTGTCGTCAATAAAACGACCACCAGCAACAGAATTCCGTTCTTAACGGGCTTCCGCAGGATACTGAGCCACGCCCGATGGAAGGCACTCATGCGGCACCTCCCAACGTTCGTTTCGGATGAACCGAACTGATAACGATCAACGGCAGGATGGATCCACCAATCGCTGAAAGAACCAAGATCCCCAGCATCGTCGATACCGTCGACGATTCCAGTTTTACCGTGTACGCTTCCATGACTTCCTGTTTATTGATCAGGGCATCGCTGGATTGATCGACCTTGACCAATTTGGCTTCATCGATCATCGCAATCTGACCTTTGACCACGGATTGCGTTAGGTTGGTGGCCAAGATTTGACCACTTAGCAAGGAGAGGGTTCCCGCCATGATGGCAATCAACACGACTTCGATCAAGAATTGAGAGACCGTTTTGATTTTAGACTCGCCTAAGGCTCCATAAATCCCGATCTCCGTGATCCGATCCCGTAAGAAGAGTAAAACGGTCAAGGTCACGCTAAGGATCGTAGCGACTAATGCCAAAATCAGCACATACTGCGCGATCAACGCAATGACCTGCATCGGTGCCGTGATCGAGTCATAGGCATCATGCGCCGTGACCACTTGAATGCTTGGGTCATTGATGAGGGTTTGCGCAAAGGTTTTAAACTCGGTTAACCGATCCGGAGAATCCAGAATGATCAGAGGATAAATGGGTTTGGGGTGGAAGATCATGGATGAGCTAAAGGTCGAATTCACCAACATGGCTGCTTCCGCAGCCGCTTCACGTTCAACGACGGCTTGAGGAACAAAGATCGTCCCAAAGATCGATTTGACCCGTCCGTTCTCATCGAAATACTCATCGGTGTTGGCCTTAAAGAAGCCCACGATGGTCAATTCAAACGAGGATCCAATGACATTGGCCTGATCGTGATTCTTGAATCCACCGATTTGATGGCGAAACTTCAGGGTATCCCCTAACTCTAGACGATTCTCTCGCGCCATATCTGCGGAAATCACCGCTACGTTTGCCCCGGATTGGATTTCTGCCAGTGTCAAGTTACGGCCTTCCACCAAGGTAATCTTTCGGGTTTCCAGATCATAGAACTGCGGATTGCGTATCCCTCGAGCGATTAAGGTATCTGTGGAACGGACCACCATATCGGTGATCTTAAACAACAAGAGGTTCTTATTGGTTCCATCGTAAAACAAAAGATCGAGGGTCGATCCTTCATCGTAAAGCACTACGTCCTCATGATCGATCAAGGCTTGTCGGATGGAATCCGGTAAGGACCAGGGTGTCGAATTGTTTGACGATTGATCCAGTGGTCGTATAGCCACATCCGATCCGAGTTGATCGGAAATTTGAGCACTGACCCGTTCTGAAGCCTCGGAGATGGCCAAAGCCCCGGTCATGACATTCCCCATCACAAAGAAAATTAACGCTAAAACGACGGTCCGTGACCGTCCGCGCTTCAAACTGATGAGGGCTCTTCCAATAAAGTTCATTGGATTCATTATAGAAAAAATCTGAAGGTGAATCTACCCTCAGATTGTGTGAATTGATGACGAACTACACAGAGTCCCAGATTCGATCGATGGCCGTAGCCTTCTTGTCCAATCGAAGATCCGATCGGTGGAAGCCTTTCGCTTTGAGACTGCGAACCACGGATTCCACAAATCGGTCACTCCCGATCGCCATGACGATGGGAGGAGCTTCCCGCAAATGTTGATCCAGCGCCTTCACAAAACTGACTCGGTTTAAAGTGTGCGTGTACCTGCCTTGAGGCAAATCTAAATCCTTCAAAAGATTGATTTCCCGGTCCACCGTGAGGATCTTCAAGGATAGGATGTTTTCAGGTGTGGTTTGGTAGGTGCGAATCAGCGGCACTAAGGTCGCCATCCCGACCCCCATCGCCAATAAAAGTAAGGGACGGTTCTCGCGCGGTAACGTGAAGCGCGATTTTGGTGCCGTGACACTCAACGTTTCCCCAACGGTTTTTTCCCATAAGGCAGCTTTGTAAGGTGATGTGGTCGCATATTTGCGAGTGGTCATCGTGATCACCTGATCTTGGGGCCATGAAGACACCGACATGGTCCGCTGATCGAGCTGGTCATCGATCCATACCCCAAATCGGGCATGTGCGCCTTCAAGCCATGACCAATCCTCAGGTTTCTCGAGCGTAAAGGTTTTGACAGTGGGCGTCAGATCGGTGATGTGAAGGATCTTCAGATCCCGGCGGTCGATGGGGCTTAAGGTCATGGGTTTAGTTTACCTAATCGCCCAACGAAAGCCCATTGTCGTGCTCATAAGTTAGGCATTTCAGTCCCCTCTCACATCAAGGAGGTGTACGATGGCACTAGAGGTAATCCCATGTCCCCAATCGTTCCGCATCTCTGGTTTGATACACAAGCCGTCGAAGCGGCCAATTTCTATCGCTCCGTCTTTCCAAAATCATCTTTAGTGGATCACGTCGTTCTGAAAGATACCCCCTCCGGTGACTGCGATCTTCTGACCATCACCCTCTTCGATCAGGAGTTCATGCTGATCTCTGCCGGACCCTACTTCAAACACTCCCCGGCCATTTCGTTCACGGTTCGGTGTTCTAGTGTGGAAGAAGTAGATGCTTATTATCACCGCTTGGTCGAAGGCGGCTTTGAGCTCATGCCCCTTCAAGCCTATGACTTCAGTGAACGCTTTGCTTGGGTGGCCGATCGTTACGGAGTCAACTGGCAACTTCTCTTGACATCAGAACCCATCACGCAGAAGATCGTTCCGTCGATGATGTTTGTAGGTAACAACTGTGGCAAAGCAGAAGAAGCCGTGAAGTTCTACTCAACGATCTTCCCCAACAGTAAAATCCTATCTACTTTGCGTTATGACGGTAATTTCCCGCCCAATCAACCGGGCACGATCCAACAAATGATCTGTAGTTTGAACGGAAATCTCTTCTCGATCATGGACAGTGCGTATGAACACGATTTCCAGTTCAATGAGGCGATCTCCTTAATTGTTTACGCTGAAACACAAGACGAGATCGATTACTATTGGAATGCGTTGTCTGCCGATCCTGAAGCTGAACAGTGCGGTTGGCTCAAAGACAAGTACGGGGTTTCCTGGCAAGTCTCTCCGCGCATCCTCAATGATTGGATGGTCGATCCCGATCCCGTCAAACGCGATGCCGTGATGAAACTGGTGCTCGAGATGAAGAAAATTGAAATTGCACCCCTTCTTGAAATCTATCAAGCCAAGTAAACAAAAACCCTTCGTAGGAAGGGTTCTTTTGTTTCTGGTGCCCCGGGTCGGGGTCGAACCGACACGGTATCTCTACCACTGGATTTTGAGTCCAGCGCGTCTGCCTATTTCACCACCGGGGCGTGCATTACGATTGTATACGATACACAAATAAAAAGCAAGATGAAGCCCGAAATTCCCTCACGTCAGTTATAATAAAGCCATGTCGAAAACATCACCGCAAGTTAAAACCTGGGATAAAGTCGGTTACGGCTTAGGTGATCTGGGCAATGGCATGGCCATGCAGATCATCGGATCCTACCTGACCTTCTTTATTACTTCCATCCTGCACGTTCCCGGAACCATCTCCGGCTTAGCCATCGGCGTCAGTATCTTCTGGGATGCCGTGACCGATCCCATCATGGGTTATATCTCCGACCGTACTCGTTCCAAACGCTTCGGACGGCGTCATTTGTACCTGTTGATCGGTTCGATCGGGGCAGCGATCAGTATCCTGGTGCTCTTCTTCATTCCCCCTGAAAGCGAACTGACCTTTAAGGTCATTCTGATCTTTATCTTCATCCTTGCCTACAAGACCTTCATTACGATCCTAGTTACTCCGTATACGGCTTTAGGGGCTGAACTGGCCAGTGATTACGATGAACGTACGCGCATTCAAAGCATCCGCGCCGTGTTCTTCATGTTTGGGGTTGCGGCCATCATGGTCGCAGGGCTCTTCCTGTTCTTCCAGCCCACTCCGGAATATCCGGTTGGACAGCTCAACCCCGCAGGTTATCGTAACTTGGCTTTGTTTACGGCGGTCATGACGATCGGTATGATTTTGATCGCCTATAAGTCCACTCAGAAATACATTCCCCGACTCAATGAACATCACTTCGAAACGGAAGAAGGCCACTCCTTCAAACAGCTCATCCTTTCGTTTATCTCCTCCTTTAAAAACAAAGCCTTCCGTTTAGTCGCCATCAGTTACATGTTCAACAACATTGCCACGGCCTTCGTCAACAACATCGGACTTCACGTCTTCACCTACACCTTCCTCATGGACAACACGATGATCTCCACGGTATTAGCCTTACAGTTTGTGTTTGCGGTGCTTTCTCAACCCTTGTGGATCATCGTGACCAAGCTCTTGGATAAGCGCAATACGGTGATTATGGCCCTCTCCATCACCGTGTTTGGAGCCCTGTATTTCTTGGTGTTGGTGCTCTTTAATGACTTTATCGGCGCCAATCTGTGGTGGTTTATCCCCTATGGCGTTTTAGGCGGTATCGGTACCGGTGCCCTCTTCTCTATCCCGGCTTCCATGGTGGCCGATACGATCGACGTGGAAGAACTCGAAACCGGAAACCGCAACGAAGGCGTTTACTTCGGATCAATGACCTTTGCGTACAAAGTCGCCCAAGCCATTACGGTCTTTATCATCGGCATCTCCCTGGACCTCATCGGATTCAAATCCGGACTGGCCGTACAATCGGAAATGACTCAGATCGGCCTAGGTGCCATCATGGCCTTAGGCGCATCCTTGGCCTTCATCGCCTCGATAAGTATCCTGCGTCATTACCCCTTGACCAAGCCCATGATCCTGGAGATCCAAAACAAACTAAAAATTAAAGCTAAGGGATGACAAAACCAATCCGTTTGGGTATAATGGTTTAGCACCCTGGAGGATTGGCCGAGTGGTTTAAGGCACCATCTTGGAAAGGTGGCGAAGTGCAAGCTTCCGTGAGTTCGAATCTCATGTCCTCCGCCAGTGAAAAATAACCCGCTTATGGCGGGTTTTCTTATGATTATAGCCTTATGTCCTCATGTTAGGAGGTTTCGCCCAACAGTGATAAAATGGAGACAGATCCTCTCTGGATATCGTATCGACCGAGGAAAGGAGACGAGTGAAAACCATTAAGAATCTAGTAAGCATCCTGGTGGTTTCAGCCTTACTAACTGGAGCATTTACATATTACGAGTACTCGAAGATCACTCAGATCGTCCCTCAGATAAAGTCCTATACCTTCAGCGGGGAAAGTATCTCCTATTCGAGTGCGACTATTCGTTACCACCTTTTAGGTGGATTGATTCCTCTTGATCGAACCTACACGCAGGATCTTCAAATCAAAATCACAACCGATCAAATCCTTCAATCGTTCTCGGTCTCTGATACCTCACGCATCATTATCACTGCACCGGATCAGCAGATTCAAACCTTCACCGGTTCACAGGAACTTGCGTTTGAAGACGACGGCGAATACACCATCGAGATCGAGGATACGGATCCCGATGGTAACCAAACGCGGTATGTGTTTACGGTTGTGGTCGACAATGTTGCGGAGATCACCATTTCGAACTTAGCTCCTTTCCAAGGTGAGCTGTTGGTGATCGATCTGGCGAATATCCAACGCAACAGTACCATTTCGATTGAGAGCACGCTTTTGCCTTCAATCGTGACCCAACAGGACCATACGGCTCGATTCTACGTACCGATCCAGTACCGCACCTCCGCAAAAGCTTATCCCTTAACCATCGTGATCAACGAAAAACGTTACGAGTATAACCTTGACGTGAAACCCTTTGACTTTGATAAAGTCTACTTCACGGTCGATGACGACATCATCAATGGTCCGGCAGGAAGTCCGGAAGCTGCTGCACAGTTTCGAAATGCCACTTATCCTTTACTCGACATCGTTGAACCGGAGGATCTGCATACCGGTAGCTTTATCTTGCCGGTCGAGGGAGCCCGAGTTTCATCCACGTTCGCAGAAATGCGTTACATCAACGGATCGACGACCCCTTCCCGTCATGGGGGCATCGATTATGCGATCACCTGCGGAACCCCGGTTTATGCCAGTAATTCCGGTCTTGTGCAATACGCCGACATTTTGGATATGACAGGCAACACCGTCTACATCGAACACGGCTTAGGACTCAAAACCGTCTATTACCACATGCTGGATTTGACCATTGAAGCCGGAGATCGGGTTGAAAAAGGCCAACTCATCGGTCATGTCGGAACGACCGGTTTTTCCACCGGTTGTCATCTGCATTTCCAGGCCATGATCAAGAATCAGCTGATCAACCCAGACTTCCTCTATCAGCTTTTTAGTAATCCCTAGAGAGAATCACGATAGTTTCTCCGAAGTCGAATTATTAAGTCTATCGAATCTCATGACCTGTGCACTATGCGAACC
Source organism: uncultured bacterium (assembly GCA_903847945.1). Lineage (GTDB taxonomy): Bacteria > Bacillota_I > Bacilli_A > Erysipelotrichales > Erysipelotrichaceae > UBA2212. The sequence continues at coordinate 81,261 of CAINEY010000044.1, forward strand.
CGCTGATCTGTAGGTTTTATTACGTAAAGCAGTATTTAACACTGAACCCGTAGTTCTCTTCTTGACGATCTGTTTAGCCAACATAATAAAGAAGTCTTAAACCTCTATCAGGCGCATAACGACTAAAAAGGTTACCTTAGGGTAACCTTTTTGTTGTATGATGCGACATACACGTGGTCGGAATTGAGCTAAGAAACTACAGAAGTTTCATCTTGATTCGTCGAAAAGCCAACCTGATCAGCTTTTATTTTGTTGATCAGACGCACCCCATTGATCAAAGACAGTAGACTCGCCCCTAAAACAATTAGACTAAACCACAGCGCTTCAATAACGTTTTGTAAACGATAAGCATAGAAGAAAGTTAACGCTAAATGTATCCCAATAAAGGTGACAAGGAAGTTGTCCAAACAGATTTCAAATCGGATTTTCATCACCATATAGGTCGTCAAATGAATACTATTCCGGCGAACCAGTTGACGTCCAAGAACATAGAGTCCGCTTGCGACAAGGCCAAACAAAATTATGGCGAGCACAGCACCCAATAGATTATACGATATCATAGAGACCATTAAAGCCATCAATGCGGCCAATAATGCAGCGACTTGAACCAGGAAATATCCCAGCACCGTCATTGCCCGATACCTCCACGCCAGTTTCGAAGATGCCGGTTTTGGGCCGCCGTATTTCCGAATAATGTGCTGCGCGCGATCCACTTCGTGCGCCCTAACCATCGCATCGATAGATTGAGCTCGTTGTTGAGCTTCCGCGCGATGTACCAGTGCATGGATGAATACACCGGTAGGAATCAGGAGGCTAATCAATAATCGATGATAGTAAAGCAGCCAACCTAATCCTAACGTACTGTCAAAACCATCCTGAAATCGCAGTTCTATTAAACTTTTGAATTCTATGTAAAATAAAAGACCGATTTGTTTGATGTGGTCGATTGGCGTGGTCAATCTCATCAACACAACATCCATACTCAACCAATACATCGCATACATCAAAAACACCAAACCAATCAACTCAAGGACCCAACGAATAACCAAAATGCGCACACTTCGACGAGCGAAGTAATGGATTAATCCATAAAGTACAATCAGTTCCAGAAAAGCTATGTAATCAATCGCTAACACCATGACCATCACCGGTCGAACAAACGCTAACCCCAATGGAGTGCCTAACGTGTAGTTAAACCAAAGATCATTCACAATTTGAAAACTGACCTGCATCAGAAAAAGTATCCCTAACGTCTTCAACATCACCTTCGGAGTGTTAAAGAACCATATGAAGTACTTAACCAGATTCTTCCACGCTTTACTAATTTGGTTATTGATGTTTGACTTCATTACGCTCATGTCCCCCTGTGATTACTGATGTTCAAGTTTCCAATTTTTCCATGATCAACCAATTGAAATTGTCATGCTTTAACATTGAATGACATCATCGTATCCAGAATTCGGCTAATCTCTTCAATCGATTGATCACGCATTGGGATTATGTAGGTTTGTGTCGTATTGAGATATCGATAATTTTTGACGATGTTCAAGACGAGAGTGTTCCCCTCTTCTGAAACCACGACCTCTCCCGATTTTATATATTCCATTCCCCTTAATCTGCCCAGAGAATCATTTCATTCAAATAGAACATCCCGACTTTGGAGAGAATAATCCTGGCTAAAGCTTTAGACCGTTTCCTTTTCACATAGCGAACCAACAATCCTAGGGCTCCAACAACCAGGCTAACCCCATAAACCAAAAGTAATTCCTTGGGGTCATTGATCACAAACAGAATGTTGACGGCTAGAATGATAGGAAATGCAAAGATGAGAAAAGCCGCTAATTCCGTTGCATAAAACCTAGCCTTTGAAATCTGAACCTCTCTCGGATCAAACTCCAAGCGAAGTAGCCTGGTCTGATTGATCCACTGCCATGCAATCATCGATTGTGATAGGATAAAGACAAATCCGCAGATTGCGAAAAATCCTAGAGAAAGTCGAACATCAATGACTGTCTTACCGGATAATGCCTGATTGAAGATATCGAAAATCATTGCAGCAAACGGGATAAATAGTAAAAAACGCCCAAGTGATAATGGGGTTTTGGTGACACGACTAAGCACTTTTTGTAACGTTGAAATCATTTATTTCATTATAGATTGGTCCAGCGTTTTAGCCAAGTGAATTCGATTTGATAAATCGAAACCTAAGAAAACATCATTATACCCAAATGTCAAGTGACGATGGTTCCTATCATCTTTGTTTTCGCCTTAGTACAGCACGGATCCAATCCGGAGCGTATGGGGATGTACAGCCTTTAGCGACTTTGACTTCTTTATAGATGCCTAAACGTTCTCCAATCGCCAAGCCTTCTTCCGTGAACTGCGGATAGGTCACTGAGATCTCCACCAGACAGCGATTCATCGCATCCTGAATCAAGGGATCGGCGTTAGGCAGGTCCTGTTCGATGCGATCGATCAGTTCACGAAGGTCGGAGAAGTTGAGTTTCTTGCGGTGGACTTTAACGATGGCTAAGTTCCATCCCATGCGTTGATGCCTGAGCGACGGGTGATCGATCCAGGATCGGATTTGATCCATGCCCAGAGCCATGGCTTCAAACCAGGTGAAACACAATTCATCGGTAACGTGCAATGATTCACTATGGGAAACCCACGTTTCCACTTTCAACGGGGTAAACGTGGAAGGATCGGAAATGGCAATAGCGATGATGCGGGCTTCAAAAATACCGCTCTTCCAGCATTCCTTCGCCAAGGGTTCATTGACCCCCAAGGATTCCGCTAACTTGCGTAGAGGACCTTTATTGACCCCCAGAATGGTTTCCTTAACTCCCAATCGGGAATAGATCTTCGCAGTCTTCTCAGAAGCCAGCGGTTGAAGCTCAGTCAGTAAATCTTGTAAGGTCATAAGGTTCCTTTCGAGGTCTCCTCCAGCGTGATCACCTGATGATTGGCCGCTTTGAGGATTCGATTCATGATGGCTTTCCCGACGCCTTGGTCGGGGATGGCGATAAAGTAGGCGTGAGTGATCTGTTGATCATCAAGCGCTCTCAGGGCTCCGAAGAGTTGATGGGCCATGTCGTCGAGATGAGCCCGTGAACCCAAATCGAGGTGGGTTCCGCCTTCAAGCTGATCCAACACTTCATGGGGTCCCAAAATACCTACTTTTGGATCTATGGCAATGGCTTGACGCAAGAAAATCAGGAGATCCTCATCCGAACCGGAAACAATCTCCAGCCGGGCTTGAGGAGCGTAATGCTTATACTTCATCCCCGGGGATTTCGGAGCGCCATCGACCAAGGATTCGGAGTGATCAAGGATCGGTTCGTGAAGCACGGCTTCAATCATCTCCTGCGTGATAGCTCCGGGACGTAAGATCACCGGAATCGGTCCGGTCGCATCGATCACGGTAGACTCAAGACCGATGGGCACATCTCCTCCATCGATCAAAACATCGACTTTACCCGTGAAATCATTTTCCACATGGGAAAAACTCGTCGAGGAAGGTTTACCGGAGAGATTGGCTGACGGTGCCGCAATCGGAACATCGACTAAACTCAACACAGCTTGAGCGACCGGATGGGATGGGATCCGGATGGCGACAGTCGAGAGCCCCCCGGTGGTACCTTGAGGGACACTGGCTTTCTTACGTAACACCAAGGTCATCGGTCCTGGCCAAAAGGCCTGAGCCAAGGCATCGATGTAGGCTTGTTCACGATAAGCCAGCGCATCGATCTGATCAAAACACGCCACATGGACGATCAGTGGGTTATCGGAAGGACGGCCCTTAGCCGCATAGATTGCAGCTGCCGCCAGCGGATCCAAGGCATGTCCACCGATCCCATACACGGTTTCGGTTGGAAAGATTACTAATCCTCCGCTTAAAAGCGTCGCTTTGAGTTTTTCAGCGATTTCCGGTTTGTTCAGGTCTTGAGCTGTGATTTTTAACGTGTTCAACATCGTAATCATCATACACGATTCTGTTCGATTGAGCCACGATGGTCCCCTTCCTTTTGACAATTCCCCACACATTTCCCGTTATCCCAACGGAAACAAAGGTTACACTGAACGCATATGAAACGTTATCTTCCGCAGTTAAGCGTACTGGTCGCCTTGGGGATGGCCATCCTGATTTGGGGTGCTTCCCCCAACGATACCATCACCGTGACACGTTTTAATTTAACCATAACGTCATTCCCGGAAACCATGGATGGACTAACGATCGTCCAAGTTTCCGATCTGCACAATAAATCGTTTGGTGATAACCAACAGGAGTTGATCGATCTTATCCTCGCCCTAGACCCCGATCTTGTGGCCTTCACCGGGGATATGGTGGATTCCTGGACGGCAGAGTATGATCACGCGTTAGTGCTCATCCAAGCCCTTTCTCACGTTGTTCCCGTCTATATTGTCGATGGCAATCACGACGCCCGGGAACCGGATTATCCGCTTCAAAAGGACGCCATGGAAGAAGCTGGTGGCATCGTCTTGGCGGATGAGTCGTTACGTTTCGGATCCATCAACTTGATCGGTCTCAAAGAACGCTTTGGGGTGTCGAATCGAGCTGATCCGGTCGCTGACCTGGTGGATGATGAACGCTTTAATCTGCTTTTGGCGCATCATCCGGCCGATTTCACGGATTACGCAGGGATCAACGTGGATCTAGTCCTCACCGGACACGTCCATGGAGGTCAGTTTCGCTTCTTCGGAGTGGGGTTCGTTTCTCCGGATGAAGGACTCTTCCCCACCTATCACGCCGGAAGCTACACGCAAGGCTCCACCACCATGATCGTCAGTCGAGGATTAGGTGAAAGTATCCTCCCATTACGCCTATTCAACGGTCCCGAACTGGTGGTTATCCGTTTAACCCATCAGAAGTAAAAACGATCCGATTATCGGATCGTTTTGATTGACGAGACCTGCGCTTGAGTCAGCGCAATGAGATCATGAACGGTCAGTTCGAGTTGTTGACCGATCCGGCCGGCAGAGACCAGGATCGAGGAATGATTGAGCACCGACTCATCGATCAGCGTTGGGTAAGCTTTCTTCATGCCCAACGGACTGCATCCACCGCGCACATACCCGGTCAACGTTAAGAGCTCCTTGACTTCCACCAAGGCGATGGATTTCTCACCCAAAACTTTGGCGGCTTTCTTGAGATCCAACTCATCGGCTCCGTTAATGACCGCGACTCCGATCCGTGAACTGCTGCCTTGAAAGACCAAGGTCTTATAGACCCGTTCAATGGGAACTCCCACCTTTTGAGCCACTGTCAACGCATCGACGGCTACGCCATCGGAGGCATACGTATGCACGGTGTAGACAATGCCTTGTTTATCCAAGGCTCGAACCGCATTGGTTTTGGGAAGGCTAACGTCCATAGAATAAGGCTTGATTGGCGGCTACCTGACCCTGAAGCTTCGCGAGTTCTTGGGCAGCATTGGCATCACCTTCCAGGTGAGCCAACATCCATTGTCCTTCTTCAGCGCATAAAGCGTCATGGGTCGGGAAGTACTCACGATGGAGGTACAGGGTGTACAGAACCAGTTCGAAGTCGCCGACAGGTCGGGGATCGTGATTGGGGCGGGCTTCAACAGCCACACTGCGGAACTCTCGTATCGCTGCAGCGACATCCGGAAGCTTTGGACTTGGGGCAAACAACACGGTGTAGTACCACCCGAATAAACCACGATCACAGCCGTGCGCATCACTGACCCCTACCACTGGGAATCGATTGCCGTGTTCGCGCTCATGATGGAAACGGGCAACCTGAATCGCATTGGATTCGACTTCATGCGGCCAATACCCGCCGATGACTTCATAGGCATCAAAACGGTGGTCTTTCAGAATAGCCTCCGTCACCGCTTCGGCGATGTGATAGCCCTCATCGATCTGCCAATAGGGATGACAGAAGATGGCCACGCCTCCAACTTCACGAATACGATCAAACGTGAGATGACTGAGGGCGATTTCACGGTGCACCCGTTCATCGGAATGCTTGGGTGATGCGTTTACAGCGACTTCGATTTCGTGGGGATGGGTGTGCAGCCAGGTGTTGACGGACTCTGAACCACCGTAATGGATGATGTGGACGCCATTACCTGGCCCATGGACTTCTTCTCCGCGTTCCAAAGCCAAATCCAAGGGTAAGCCTTCAAAGGCTACTTGGGCTTCGATCGAGGGGGCATACGTGGCGTGATCGGTCAATGCCATGAAATCAAGCCCGATTTTTCGTCCTTTCGCCGCAACGATAGCCGGTGCTTCGACACCGTCGGAACCGGTGGAATGCATGTGCATGTCCCCTTTATACGGATTGAGGGACCAGAGGGATTCCTCAAGCGAATAGAGTCGAAACTCGGCCAGATGACCTTCAGAGGTTGAAATCATCAGTTTGAATTCTTGTTGACCCGAGAGAGTCTGCGTGATTTGACAGGTTCCGTTCTCAACGATCCCGGTCTGACGCAAAGGAGCTTGATACGGCAGTTCGCTGCGATGACGGATCGGAAACCAGGTCAACTGCAGGATTGTCCCCTCCTTCACGTCCGCTCCGCTAATCGTAAAAACGGCGGGTTGGCCCGATCGGACCACCCGCGGTGTGCAAGTCATCATGTGGGGTTCTCCTTTGACGGCGTAACGCGTTCCAACGTCAAGGAGTCGATCCCCGTCAATGCGCAGGAAACGTTGAATACCTCGGGGCTGATCGAACGATCGGTGGCGTGTTTCGCCGGGACTTCTTCGACCGTCAAATGATAGAAGTGTCCGGATACCTTTTCCCGCTGCGGATCGGCCATTAAGGTGTAGATGGATTTGGCGGAAACTTCCGCATCTTTTAACATCGGTTGAATGACCAGTTTGGAGAACAAGCGATACAACCAGCCATTGTTTTGACCGATGTTGGAGCGGACATCGCCCGGATGCATCGCATTGATGGTAACTCCCGAACCTTGAAGGCGATCACTCAGTTCCAGCATCGTCAATAACTGAGCGCTTTTTGAAGCCCCATAACCCCGTAAACCGGTGTAATGGTGATGTTTCCAATCCAAGTCATCCAGATGAACCGGACTGAAGCGATGCCCTTCCGAGTTGATGTCTAAAATGCGGGACGGCGCGCTGGCATTGAGTCGCGGCAAGAGCCGGCAGGTCAACACAAAGGCCGCCAGATGATTGACACAGAACACGGTTTCTAAACCCGCCTTGGTGAAGGTAAGCTTGGTGGAATGCATCCCGGCACAATTGATGAGTCCATCGATCCGATCGGTCACTTGAAGGATCTGATCGGCTGCCCGATGGACTTCATCCAAATCGGTGAAGTCGGCCTGTATCACTTTCACGTTGACCCCGGTCGAGGCAATCAGGTCCGTTTGAACCTGGAGCGCCACTTTAGGATTTCGAGCCACAAGTACCAAATTCGCCCCTCCGGAAGCCAAAGCATGAGCGGTCTTCAAACCAATCCCGGAAGTCGCTCCGGTCAAGACAATGGTTTTTCCCTGAAGCGAGGCATGGGAAAAGGTCTGTTGGGCTTTTCTGTTTTTCAGAAACATCAATTCATCGGGATAATTCACAGGACTCCTTAACCGAATTTCTTCGTTAAAAACTTGCGGTAGTGCTTCTTAAAGTAGGGAATGTTGTTGAAGATATCGCCCCACAGGTCATAGTAATCGCGCTGTTCGCAGATCCGTCCATCTTCACCGATGGTCAAACGGGTCGAACCAAACAAGGGGGTGGGTGGATACTTTGTAAACGACATCGTCATGATCCACTCCATCAGGATCACATTATCCTTCTGAATGACATTGAGGAGATCCATGTTGAGGGATTTGCAGCGAGTGGCTAACCGTTCACACATGGCCATGAAGGCTTCTTTCCCTTCGATGCGCTGGATCGAATCCTGAAAGACAATGGTGTCTGAATAATACGGAAACAAGTGCGACCAGTCGGGTTTCCCTTCCGTGTTGTAGGTCTTGGACCATAATTGTCGCACACTGGCTTCATTGAGGACTTCGATCGTCATTTTTTTCTCCTGGGTAAGTCTTTAAGCACAGCATCGGCAGCCAGTTTGCCGGTCATGATCGCAACGGGAACACCGGCTGGATTAAACGTCCACTGTCCGGCTTGTTTGATGGACGGGATCGGGGTTTTCACGGACTGACTGACGCGTAAGAATTGCGTTTCCACCGGGAAAGGTTTATTAGCGAAGGACCATCCGGTCACCGAGCCTTCGTGGGCATTGGTGCGGGATTTGATCGTTAAGGGGGTTGCCAGATTAGTGTGTTTAACAGAGGCATGGAGTCCCGGCCACAGTTCTTCCAAGACACTGAGGAACTTGGCGGTAATGCGGGTCTTAAACACCGGAAGCAATCCAATCTTTGCGATGTGTTCCGTCAGGCCAAAATCAAAGAGCGTCGACAGAATCAGGGCCGTTTCTCCCTTGGGCGAAAGGCTGGGATCGCGTAAGGACGGAATCGAAATCTCAAACGTATTGGCTTCCACGATCGCATCCACATAACCCAGTAGACGATCTTTGTCGGTGGTCCAATTCCCCTGGTCATCTTTCAATGAGCTTAAGGGATAAGCGGACAGTCCGGTTAGTTTCGGGGTATAGAACGCATGCGGTCCGCTGGTGGAGGCAAACGTTGTGGAATCCTGATTGACGATCACATATAAGGTCAAAATGGAATCGGCTCCGCGCATCGCCTTGAGTTCGGCTTGACGGCGAAGGACTTTTGATTTCAAGGCTTCCTCGTTCAAGGTGGAAAGATCTAAGGATCCATAGAAGGTATTCGTATCCCCTGCCCAGATGAGTTGCTGATACTGGACGGTTTCCCCGTCACACGTCACCAACGTTTTGTCCTGGGGGTTGATGGATTTCACTTCACACCCGTTGCGCAACTCCCCGCCATGTTGACGGATCACCGACAAGAGTGCATCGATGAGCGTCTGCGTTCCGCCTTTAGGGTAGTGATACATTTGGTAAAGGGTAAAGTACGACAACGCAAAGAAGGCCGGCGTCTGTGCGAAGAAGTGCTGGGCAATCATATCGATAAGGGCTTGATTCGAGGTCATCTTCTTCAGATAGAGCTCGATCGGTTCCATGCGGCGCATGGCTCTGCGAATGTTGATGATGAACTTACCCATCCACGGTAATAGCGTCTTGGTGACGTAGTTCATATCATAGGGCTTCGGTAAAAACAACGGATTCTCGATCCCGTAGATGACATCCATCTGTTTCATGACGGTCCGGATGTCGATCATGATGCGATCAATAGCGTCTTTGTCCGCAGGGAAAAGACGGATCAACATCGCCTGATAATCATCCAAGCCGTGTTCACTGTTCAAATCAATGCGTTGATCCGCAATTTGAATACGGATCGGATTGGGTTTAAAGTCAACCGATAAACCAAGTTGTTTCAACATCGGAAAAACGATTCCGGAATCGATGATGCCTCGGGCTCCTTTATCGACCCGGTGACCATATAAGTCAAACGAACCCAAAAGACCCCCAAAGGCTTGGTCTTTTTCAAATACCATGACCGAATGACCTTCGCGGGCTATATAGGCCGCAGCGGTCAGTCCGGCCGCTCCCCCTCCGACTACGATGACATCGGTTGTCTTCATCGAACGTACTCCCTCAAGATTACTTTTTTTACAGTATACACGATAAGTGAGCGAACCGACTAGAGAATGCCTAAGGCATTTTATGGTTTTTTCGTGTATAATCATACCCGTTGGAGGTCACTATGAAACTCGCCATTGCGTTAAATGATTCCCAGGTCCACGAATTCTTCGGATCCTGTAACACCTTCCTGATCGTTACCCACGATAACGGTCAGATCCAATCCACAGAAACCGTCTTCAATGATACGGAAACCCACAAACAACGTCCGGCTTATCTAAAAAGTCTAGGCGTTAACGCCTTGATTATCAAAGGGCTGGGCCTAACGGCATATGAGTTGTTAGTGGAAAACGGCATCACGGTCTATGCCTGTGATCCCATTCCCGTTGACGACGCGTTGAACCGTTATCTGACCAATCAACTGCCGATCATGCCTGCTCCGGAAGGCGCTCATTGCTAAAACACCCTTAACGGGTGTTTTGTTTTTTTAGAAACTCGACGCGCTCAATAAGCGCGGCTTCGAAGGCTTTGGCCTCCTGCAAGCCCATGGCCGGTACGCCTTCCAACGGATAGGTTAGGCTCAGTTTTGCGTACTTCGGTGTTCCCATCGTGTGATACGGCAGGATCTCAATGCGTTCGATAAAGTCCAAACGGGCGATCGCCTGAGCCGTAGCTTCCAAATTCTCCAGGGTATCATTGCGTCCCGGGATCACCACCTGTCGGATCCACAAGGGGGTCTTGGCAGCTTGGGCGTGACGCAGAAAGTCATCCGTTACCGCTTTGTTTTGTGAAGTGAGGGCTTGATATACCTGCGCATCCGGAGTCTTCAGATCGTAGATGATGAGATCGACGGCACTGACAATTTCTTCAACCAAGTGTTTCCCAAAGCCCGAAGTGTCCAAAGCCGTGTGGATTCCCGCAGCTTTGAAGGCACGAATGCAGGACAACAGAAACGGTGACTGCATGAGTGGTTCTCCCCCGCTGAAGGTCACACCGCCGACTTGACCGTAATAGGGCACATAACGGCGGATGCGCGATAACAGGGATTCCACGGAGAGGTACTCCCCGCGTTGAGCTTGCCAAGTCTCCGGATTATGACAATACAAGCACCTTAGCGGACATCCCGCGAAGAAGAGGACGGTCCGGATTCCCGGCCCATCCACAGTCCCAAACGGTTCAATCTTTTGAAGGTAACCCCAATCAGACGGATTCATGGAAGGTGCGTTGGAGCACTTCGAGTTGTTGGGCTTTGGTCAAGCGGTGGAAGTGCACGGCATACCCCGAGACCCGAATAGTCAGGTTGGGGTAGCGTTCCGGATGTTCCATGGCGGCCAATAGGACATCCCGGGAGTAGACATTGACATTGAGGTGATGCGCATTCTGGGCAAAGTACCCATCCAAAAGACTCACGGTATTGGTGATCTGATCGGGTTTGGATTGACCCAAGGTTTGAGGCAGGATCGTAAAGGTGTTGGAGATGCCATCCTGACAGACATCGCCATAAGGAAGCTTCGCCACGGAATTAAGTGAAGCCAAGGCTCCGGAAACATCCCGGCCATGCATCGGATTGGCTCCCGGCGCAAACGGTTCCCCTTTCTTGCGCCCGTCCGGAGTCGATCCGGTTTTGAGCCCATAGACCACATTCGAGGTGATCGTCAAGATCGACAGCGTGTGAACGGCGTTGCGAATCAACGGGTGCTTTTTCAACATCTCCGAAAACTGTGTCACCAGATCCACAGCCAACTGATCGACCCGGTCATCATCGTTCCCAAAGTGCGGGAAGTCGCCGATGACCTCAAAATCCACCACCAGTCCGCGCTCATCGCGAATCGGTTTGACTGTAGCGTATTTTATGGCCGACAAGGAATCGGCCACCACGGACAAGCCGGCTGCCCCAAAGGCCATCAAACGGGTCACATAGGTATCATGAAGTGCCATCATGCTTTTCTCATAGGCATAACGGTCATGCATGGTGTGGATGATGTTCATCGTATCGACGTAGAGCTTTGCGGTCTTGTCCATCGTCACCGTCAGATTCCGTTGGACGGTTTCGAAGTCCAGGATCTCAGTGGTGATGGGTTGAATCCCTTCCAGCACCTTCTCACCGGTGATTTCATCGATCCCGCCATTGATCGCATACAAGAGGGCCTTGGCCAAATTGGTACGGGCTCCAAAGTACTGCATCTGTTTCCCAACTTCCATCGCCGAAACACAACACGCGATGGCGTAGTCATTGCGGTAAAGCGGCGACATGAGGTCGTCATTCTCATACTGCAAGGCCCCGGTATCGATAGACTGTTTCGCGCAATATCGCTTAAAGCCTTCCGGCAGCAGGTTAGACCACAACACGGTCATGTTGGGTTCAGGAGCCGGTCCAAGATTAGTCAGACTGTGCAGGTAACGGAACGAGGTCTTGGTGACTAGCGGTTTTCCGTCGGCACTAATGCCACCCAGCGATTCGGTGACCCAGGTGGGATCCCCTGCGAAGAGCTCATCGTACTCCGGAGAGCGCAGATGACGCACCAAGCGCAGTTTAATGATGAACTGGTCGATGTATTCCTGAGCCAGGGCTTCATCGATGATGCCGGCTTCCAAATCCCGTTGAAGATAGATGTCCAAGAACGTTGACGTCCTTCCCAACGACATGGCTGCCCCGTTATTTTCTTTGACTGCCGCCAAATACGCGAAATAAAGCCATTGAACGGCTTCCTGGGCACTTTCAGCTGGCTTGGAAATGTCGAAGCCATAACGCTTCGCCATGGCCGTCATTTGTTTCAAGGCTTTGATTTGATCGCTGACTTCTTCGCGCAGACGAATGGTTTCGTCGGTAATATCGGTCATTTCCCGCAAGTCTAGTTTCTTGGCTTCAATCAAGCGATCGGTACCATACAAAGCAACTCTTCGGTAATCCCCGATAATGCGTCCGCGGCCATAAGCATCCGGTAAGCCGGTCAGTAGACCCGTATGACGAGCCTTCTTCATCCCTTCGGTGTACGCATCAAAGACGCCTTGGTTGTGGGTCTTCGTGTACGTGTTGAAGATGGTGTTGAATTCGGGCTTCATTTGACGCCCATACACTTCCAGGATCTTGGCCGCTAACTTGATGCCGCCATAGGGATGGATGATGCGTTTGAGCGGGGCATCGGTTTGAAGTCCCACGATGCTTTCGTGATCTTTGAGAATATAGCCCGGCTCAAAGGCATCGATCCCGGCAACCCGGTCCATTTCGATGTCCAAGACACCGAGTTTGCGTTCTTCCGCCAATAACGCTTCACAACGCTCCCACACGGCTTTCGTGTTGGGAGTCGCTGGTGCCAAGAACGAATCATCCCCGAAGTACGGGGTCACATTCAATCGGATAAAGTCTTCGACGTTGATGGATGTTTGCCACTGGCCGTCGATAAAAGGGGTTCGGTTGTTCATACAGTCCTCCGTGAACACGCTTAGTGTACAGGAAGCGTCTCTCCCAATCTGTGACGTACGTCACATTTTGACGATTTTCATCCGATAGCGAAAGAAGTCCTGTAAAATAGAGTCAAACAAAGGAGTGTCGTATGAAAAAAATCGCTTGGATCGGTACCGGAGTCATGGGTCATGCCATGGTATCACACCTGATCAGTGCCGGTTATCCGGTCACTGTGTATACCCGCACCAAAGCCAAAGCTTTGGATTTGACGGAGAAAGCCACGGTGGTGGATTCCATTGCCGAAGCCGTAAAGGATGCGGATGTTGTCATCAGCATCGTGGGTTACCCGCAAGATGTCGAATCGGTGTATACTACCGTCTTCGAGCACGCCAAACCGCACACCTTGTGCATCGATATGACGACCTCATCCCCGCAACTGGCTAAATCGCTGGCTGAACGTGCCAAAACCGCTGGAATGCGCATGATGGATGCCCCGGTTTCCGGAGGCGATCTAGGCGCTCGGAATGCCACCCTGACCATCATGGTGGGATCAGAACCTGCCGACTATGAAGAAGCCTTACCTTTATTTAGGATCATGGGTAAGACCATTACGTACATTGGTCCGGCTGGCAGCGGACAACACTGCAAGATGGCCAATCAGGTGGTTATTGCGGGAACGATTGCCGCAGTGGCCGAAGGACTGACCTACCTTCAAAAGGTTGGGCTTGATCCCCACATCGCCTTAGGCGCGATCGGTGGAGGATCGGCCAGTTCCTGGCAACTGCTCAACAACGGACCGAAGATGCTCAACGGGGACTTTGCCCCGGGGTTCTACCTGCATCATTTCGTTAAGGATCTGAGGCTGGCGTCCGAGGAAGCCCACGACGTCGACTTGACCTTACCGGTCACTCAACAGGTCCTCGATCTTTACACTCAACTCTTGGAAGCCGGGGATCGTGACTTGGGCACTCAATCCATCATTAAAGCCTATCAAAAAGGAAGCTGACGCTTCCTTTTTTTAGTAATGGCCTTTGGTGGGAACAATGCAGATGAACTGCAGGGGTTTATCCGAGGTGTTACGGAACTGATGCAAGGCATTCGCCGGGACATACGCATACGAACCGGCTTGGATCGGGTTTTCCTGATCAATAAGGAACAAGGTGCCTTCACCGGCGATGATGTAGTTGATGTGGGGCCAATCGTGCTGATGTTTGGGGGTAAATCCGCCCGGTTGTAGATCGAACACACGCATGACATGATCGCCCCACCCTTGCTCAGGGCCAACCAAAACACGCATCGCGGCATCTTTGGCAGCCGGATTGGTCACCGGATTGGGGGTTAATTCGTTTGAATGTCCTAAAGGCATAAGGTCTCCTTTATATTTAGTATAACAAGCCGTTAAGGGCTAGTCGCAAGCCGTGCTTAGATTGCGGCTTGCGGATCTTTGAGGATGTATTGAATAGCCACACAGCCGGGACCTCCGTGGGTCACCATGGCCGGTGCCAGTTTGAAGACTTCGATGTCGGCATTCTGGATCTTGTGGCGAATGGCTTCAATCACGTGATTCATGGCGTCAATGTTTTGCGCGTGAGCGACATAGATGCGATGATGAGCACTCACACCGCGCTTGATCAAATCGCTGACTACAGCATCGATGGCCCCTTTCCACGTCCGAGCCACCGCAAACTTCTCGATGCGACGCCGATCAGCCGATTGAGCCAAGACCGGGATGATGTGAATGAACCCGGCCAGCGACGCCGCCAGTGGCGTCAATCGACCCGAACGGGCCAGGAACTTCAGATCGACCGGAATGACGTAGGATTGGTGTTCTTTAAGGCAGACTTGAAGACGCTGGGTCACTTGATTGAGGGTAGCTCCGGCATTCGCTAACGTCGAGGCTAACTGAACCAGGTATCGGTTCGGTCCAGCCACACACTGCGAGTCAAACACCGTCACATGGGTCGCATTCGTCGAGGCTTTGACACCTTGAGCAGAATCAAAGGCTGAACTCAAGCCTTGACCGGTGGTCAAATGCAGGGTCTCTTCAGGAGACGTGGCTTCATAGGCTTCCATGACTTCTCCGACGGCTGGTTGCGAAGTCCGGGCAATCTCCCGGCTCAATCGGTCATAAAAGGCCCCTTCTTCAAGTTCCAGATAATCCCGGTAACTGGCTAGGCCAAAGGTGACCTGATTGGCCACCAGTATAACGTTTCGCGCTTGGGCCTCTTCCACACTCAGATGACATGTCGTATCCGAAATGATGCGCATAGCTCTCCTTTACGGGGTCGTTTCGACCGTCAGTTGTTCATCGATGCGTTCCACCAGCGCCATGAGTTCCTCATCCGTTTCATCGATCCCGGTGTACCACGGTTCTTTTTCGCCAGGGGCTTCACTGAAGTAGGTGGCTTTGAAGATCAGTTCAGGGCGGTATTCGTAATGGACGGTATCATAATGCATCCACTTCCCGCCCCAGATAAACCCGTATTTCTCCATGATGGCGTAAATCGCATCCGGATAATCCGCGATCCGTTGGATCGCGATCGCTTCTTGTTGGTCGGTTGAGATCCAACGCCAGTAATCGTACGAGTTGAATTTAAAGTCAATGGCAATCCCGTACGCGTGCAGACTGAGCACCGTCGTTCCGGAAATCAGGCGGTAATTCCAGGTCCCAGAAGAAGGCGTAATATAGGGAACCGTCGTAGTATCAGCGCTCATCAAGGGACCCAATTCAGTCACTGCGGCACTTAAGGCCTCATAAGCCCCATACTTGGCGTTCATGTTCAAATTCTGTCCAAAGAAGGCTACCTTTTGAAGATCATCGGCGATCTCGGCTTTCTCATGCCCGTAGAGCGCATCCAAGAGCGTGTAAGGCTTGATGCGTCCGGGATCCGTAGTGGAACGTCCGGTGACACCACCAAAGTAATACAGCACATCCATCGTGTCCTGCAGATCCGGTAAGACATCCGTTTCGAAATCCTTGACTTCAAAGTCATCGTAAACCAAACGGGATCCGTTTTCGGTAATCACGTAAACACGGTCGCCTTCCCGTTCGACATCCACCACCCCTCCGGGATAACCGGCCATCAGTGACAACACATCCCGACGCAGATTGATCTCATAGGCCGAAAGCGGCGTGGGTTCGGGTTCAGGTTCAGGTTCGGGTTCAGGCTTGACCGTACACGCGGTCAAGAGTCCTGCGATAAGGATTAAGAGTAGTTTTTTCATCATTCTCATTATACACGAGTCTTCCAGAAATCACGTTTTGGAATCCCGCTAGAGTTGAAGCAAGAACAGGTAGGTCTGCGAGATGACCGCAAAACCGACGATGAAGGACACAAAATTCGCCGTGATCGCATAGAGGATCTTGCGTCCGGTCTTCTGCTTTTTATCGAATGCTTTCCAGTAGATCAAGGCTTCGATCAGCATAACCACCCCTTCCATCAAAAGATAAACCACGATCCCCGCCATCAGACCGGCTTGAATGAGCACCAAGCCCATCGTTGCACTGAGCAGCAGTTGCGTGATGACATTCGCTATGACCGTGACTTTCCAGTTGCGTCGGCTCCACAACCCAAAAAGCACCAAGAGAATCAGTTCCACTCCAAGGGTTGGGATCAGGGTCGATCCAAACTGGAACAGCATCTGTTTCCAGAGTTCCGGTCGCAAGATCGTATTGGATTCGAGATCGAAGCGCAGGTTCATCATGAACACATCCCGGGTGATTACCCCGCTGATGACGGTTCTCCCGCTCTCCGTTACTACGATGATTTTGAATTCGTCCGGAAGCCGATACGTGAAGGAATGAACGCGATCGCCATTCACCAGGCTTCCTTCGAGATCCCCAAAAATCGGATACGCGACCCCATGGGTCAACGCCCCGACCCACTGGTCGCTTTGGTAGGATTCGATGATCGCAATCAAGGCCGGATCGATGCCGTCAAAGCGTTCTTCATCGATCCAACACTCGGATTCCTCGCAGTCAGGCTGTACCAACAGGTCCAGAATGTAAGGTTCATCCGGTGGATTGATCAGGGTAATGCGCAGTTCCGGTTTTGGACCCGCATCGGCATGGACCGGCCATGATCCCATCATCAATAGGCTCACGAGAATAAGCAGGGTGGTTTTGATTTTCATAGGGCACCTCTGTCTTCATTATGCGCTAAAAATCCACAGCGGAATAATCAATCTGAAGCGTATAATGAAACAAAAAGGAGTTCTATGCGCACCATTCGACCTTTGGCTTCTTCGGATGCCCAACGCTTTACCCAATATCTATCCGACATGGATTTTCAACACGCCCCCAATTGGGCGGGTTGTTTCTGTCGCTTCTATCACACGTCGTGTTCGATGGATGAGTGGATCGCCCGGGATTCTGCTCAGAATCGCCAAGAAACCGAAGAGGCGATCCGAAACGGATCCATGCGAGGCTTTATCGCCCTAGACGACGATCGGATCATCGGTTGGCTCAACGCGAATAAGGTAAAGGCTTATCCTCGCCTCAACGGGTTTGTGGAAGCCTATGTGGAAACGCCGTTGACGGGAGCCCTGGTGTGCTTTGTGATCCACCCGGATTATCGCGGACAAGGCATCGCTACCCAACTGTTGCGGGCGGCTTTGGACGGGTTTAAAGCCGAAGGCATAACCCAGGTGTTGGGCTTCCCTTTTGAAGATCCCCAACACCCGCAAAAGGCTTACCACGGGTCCTTGTCGATGTACCTTAAAGGCGGATTTACCCTGGTGGAATCGCGTGGAAACCAACACGTGGTTCGCTGTCTTCTCTAGAACAACTTTGCCTGTTGATGTGCTCTTTCGTGTGCTAAACTTAAGGTAGTTAACCCCCATCTGACCACTGATCGCTTCGATCCGGAGGACTTATGACCAGCACATCCATCCCCACTTCATCGACCGCTTCGTCTGTGACCCTTTCATCGTGGCTGAGTCATCTGTTTAATGTCGCCAAAGCCAATCTTCCTAAAGTCTGGGCAACGATGGCGATTCAGATCGGGATCGTTTTACTGGTTCAAGTGGTCTTCTGGTGGGATGGGATCAATCCTTACTTACCGACTTTCATCTCCGGACCGATCATCTTCCTGACGGCGACGTATAACGATGTCTTACCGAAGACGATCTACTGGATCATCGTCTTTACCTTCGGGAAACGCTTATTGACGAAGATCCAACTCGTCGGATTCAAGAAGGCCTTGGATCCCATCAAAGCCGTTATTCCCGATGTCAAACACGCCGTAACTTCCTTGGGTCAATGGGCTCTCCCCTTGGGACTTTTAGGTTCAGGTTTAGGCCTCATCATCGCCAACAATTTTGCCTCCTACAGCCGTTTTGCGGCGTATGGGGCCGTCAATAAAATGGACAAATACTTCATCGCTGTGGTGATTTCATTTACCCTCAGTTACTTTATGGGCGAAGGCAAGAAACACTGGATCTTCACGTTTAGCCGTTTGAGTTATCAAGCCTTGGCGAAACGGTTTACTTGGACAACACCCTACACTGATGCGCACACGCTGATCGTGCTCAGCGGATTCGTCGCTGGCCTCTTGGCCGATTTTCCGCTCATCCTCATCGGTTGGCAAACCGGAGGATATCTCTTAGGTGCTGTAGGACTGATCGCTGCCATCGTACTTCTGGTTCAAAAGGAAGCCCGTCCCGCATGATCGTTCATCACGATGCGCGCTTTCGCTTTCTTTCCAGTTACGATCCGGTCAGTGGTCAAGGCATCCGCAGCCACACGTATGACGAAATGGGTCAGGACACCGGCATCGATCCCTGGCGAGCCACTTACCCTGAGCTCTTGGATGTGGGGATTATGGGTTCCTGCACACACGGCTTAAGCGGCTTATGTGCCGCGTCCGGGGTGCAGTGTTACCAAAACGGAGCGACCGTCAGTGAACCTCATCTTTCCTTCACGCACTTCAAATCGATCGTCGATCAGAGTGCCAGTCGTACCTTTCAAATGGCGTTGGGTGGACGCGGTGATCCCAACGATCATCCCGATTTCCTCGACATGATCTCCTACGCCCACGATCACGGGATCGTCCCCAACTTCACAACCTCCGGCATGGGACTCAAAGACGAACAACTCGCCACCATCAAACACTGTTGCGGCGCGGTCGCCGTCAGCTGGTACCGCAGTCCCATCACCGAAACAACGTTGAAGCGACTCACGGAGGCTGGAATCAAGACCAACATCCATTACGTGCTCTCTCGTTCGACTTTGGATGAAGCCTTCACCCTCATGGATCGGGTCATGAAGGATCCTTCCATCAATCGGCTCATCTTCTTGCTTCATAAACCGGTGGGACAGGGTCAACAGGATGAGGTTCTATCCATTGCCGATCCGATAGTCAAACGCTTCTTCCATCGTTTCGATGATCCAAAACTTATGGAGAAAGTAGGATTCGACAGTTGCGGGGTACCGGGTCTGATCAACACTACCTCCCGCATCGACCCCTCATGCATTGAAGCCTGCGAAGCCGGACGATACTCCGCCTACATAACGCCGGATTATCGCCTAGTGCCGTGCAGTTTCGAGAAGGATCAGGCCTACGCAGTCGACTT
The DNA here is from genome assembly GCA_903847945.1 of uncultured bacterium. GTDB lineage: Bacteria > Bacillota_I > Bacilli_A > Erysipelotrichales > Erysipelotrichaceae > UBA2212. The sequence continues at coordinate 100,868 of CAINEY010000044.1, forward strand.
GCGTACGCATACGATTGCTCAAGCCTTCGACAGCCCTGCCTTCGATCGTTTCCGAAGCCGACTCGATCACCATTGCGAAGGCTGCGTCGATCGGGAATCCTGCCGCAGCGGATGCCCGATCGTTCCTGACATTACCCTCTGTCAACGCCTAGTCCGTACGACTCCAGGAGCACACCTATGAAAATCAAAGTCGATCACGTCACCAATTCTTCCAGCGAAGTCTTCGCCGTGGTCGTTCAGGATTCCTTAGTCGTCGGAACCCTGGTGGCCGGGATGACCGCCCTCTTCAATGCCCATCGCCTGCAGTTCTCCCACAGTGATTTGACCTTCTCGCAGATGGAAGATATGAATCAGGCTTCTGCCGAATACGCCAAACTGCTGTCCCAAGCGATGATCGACGAGGCCAAACAACAACAAACCTCGATCAATGCGGCTTTTGACCAGGCCATTCCGATGATCGAGGAAACGCAACGTCGACTCAGCGAAGAGCGTCGAGTTGTTGAGCAATTGATGGAAAAGCTAAAGTCAGCTACTCCATCCTCCTCGACCTCGGATCAGCAGCTTCTGTTTCAACAGGCTACCGACTATGACACTTATCTGACGAGTCAACTCAAGCAATCTTCCGCACTCAAGGATGTGATCCTTGAAAAACAATCGGCTGTTCAAAATGCCTTGACAGCACCCGAAAACGCCATTGATGCGTCTAAGCGTGCATGGTTAGATCTTCAACATGAGAAGAAACTGCTTCAATCCGTGGCGGATGGTCATGGGCCTCTTGGGTATGACAGCACCCCAACCCTCGAACGGATCCAAGAACTCAATGCCAAAGACGATGAACTCTTTAAACTCATCGCGAAGAGTGATACTTTGACGTTGTGGGCCAATCGTCCTTTCCCCGCCAAGACCATCTCCGAACAAGCCAAAACCCTACAGGCTCAGCTGGTCAGCCGCAAAGAAACTTACGCTAAGGCAATCAAAGCTAAAGGACTCAGCGCAGCCCAAAAAGCGGATCTGAAGGCTCACTATGAAGCCGATGTCGCCCAATTGCAGATCGAACTGAAACAACAGAACCGTTATGATCTGGCCACTCATACCGTTGACAGCGTGACTTACGGTGCCGATACGCTGGTGGATCTCATGAGTGTCGTGGAAGTTCCCTTTGGTGGACTATTCAAAACCGCGTATCTGGCGGCCAAGGCTATGGCCACTCAATCCAAAGGTGGGCTTCAGGATCGTCGGCACGCCGGTCAGTACTTGGCCAAAGGATTGATCGCAGCGGCCGGTGAAGTGGTCAAAGGAACGATCGGGGTGGGCCAACCACAACTGATCCAAGCCACGACCGTGCTCACCAGCGGACTGCAGGGGGGGCTCGAAGCCTCGATCCAAGGCCAATCCGTGGGCGATGCGTTGGGCAAAGCCCTGACCAAGAGCCTGATCGATACCTCAGTCACCAATCAGTTGACTCAGCTGTCGACTTCCTTACCCGAACCCAAAGACAAATACCTGAAGGATGAAACCTATGGGATCAAGGATCTGGTTTCGGATAATCCGATGACGCAATCGGCCTTTTCCATCCTCTTTGACGGAGCTGATGTCGAAACGGTTAAAGCCGGACTCTAAACTCAGTGAACTTGTTCCCGAAAGCATCGACTCTGCTGGTCATCACTCGCTTATTCAATCAAAAGGTACAGTTCTTGTCGAGTCACTGAATCAACTGATAGAATATAGCCAAGAGATGTTGTCGATCAGCGTGTTGTTAATACAGTTTGATGAACATCCTGGTTGTTCACACTTATGTTCTCTACCTCGACCTCAAAGGAGCCTTATGCCAAAAAACCTCTACACCAAGCCGTTGATCGTCGCCGTTGTTTTGTTTATCTTAGGCATGTCGATGTTAGTCGGCAGCCTCTGGCTGGAAGTTGAAACCGGAGATACCGGATACTTCGGCATCGCCACGATCGGTTTCATGATCGGGCTGTCCGGAATCATCACCTGGATCGTCTACGGAAAAGTGAATCGCCAATTCCGCAAGACCTTGGCGATGCCGCTGTTGGAGTATGAACTCAGTGCGCAAGCCACCAAGGATGTCATCGAGAAGAACGTCAAGGAACTGTGGTCCACCAACACCGCCAGTTTGGCTCTTATCGTGTTCTTCTGTGTCTTGTTTGGGATTTTCGGGTTTGTGTTTGCGGAAGACTGGGGCTTGTTTGCGATGATCTGTCTGGGTCTGGCGATTTTCATGACCCTCGCGTTCTGGATCATTACGACGGCTCGGGTCAATAAACTGCGCCATGGTTCCCATCGGGTGATCCTCTCTGAAAGAGGCGTCTATGTCTTGGGTCAGTATCACAGCTGGGGATTAAAAGGCAGTTGGATCAGTGACCTGCATTACACACCAGCCGATCAATTCGGGGATGGGGAGTTACGCATCACTTACTCCGTGGTGACTACCGCTGGACCCAAAGATGAAACCGTGATCATTCTGGTTCCCATGGAACAGGATCCTAAGATTCCGGAAATTGTGGAAGCCTTAAAGCCCTACCAACGCCTCTTACGAAAAAAATGACGCCATGCGTCATTTTTTAATGAGTTTCAGATCTTTTCGAAGGATGTGAGCCGTCAAGGTGAGAAAGGTGGCGACAACCCCTGCCGTGTATCCGTTATTGTAGAGATTGAGTCCCCCGTGCACATCGCCCAAGACAGGCGCCAAAAGCAGATGTAATGCACCGCCGACGATTCCCCATCCGATCCCAAAATGCAAGGTGATGGGCGCTAAACAACTGGTGAAGAGGATCACCGACATGACACCGCTGGAATCTAAAGATTTTCCCAAGACGATGGCCATAAGTGCAGAACCGGCAATAGGAGCCCAACTGTTCATCGGATGCTTCCCAAAGGCTCCGAAGCCGATCATCGAGAAGACCGCAGCCAGGATCGGTCCGTTGATGACGCCTCCAAACATCAGCGTCAACCCCATCCCCAGTGCGCCTAAGAGGGCCATGTTGAAGATCACGACGCCTTGAGGGTTTTCCATCCAGAAGTCTGCCGGAGATTTACCTCCGTGTTGAAAGAGTTGTTTGACGGCAGACCAGGTGATATCCCGATTCAAAAGCGCAATCAACGCAAAACCTCCGATGACGATCCACGCACTGAGATCTAAGGCCAAATGCGACGAATCGTTGAGAATCACCACTCGACTCGATCCCATCCCAAAGGTCGTTAAGATCACTTGAACAACCATTCCAATGATTCCCGTCGTAAATCCGACGTTGTAGAGATTGAATCCGTTATGCCACGGGTAAACCAGTTTGGTCATGGGAACCAAATAGAACCCGCAAAGGATTCCACTGATGATGGCCAAGCCAAACCGCCATAGACCCAAATCCGTAAACCCCAACAGGTGATTAACGACAGGTCCTAAACTGGTCCCCATCATGACCACGACGATGATGTTGGTAAACTCCAACTCTGAGAAGCGATCATAGATCCAAGCACCAAGATAAAGCGGGATTGCATTGATCAGCGTAATACCAATAAAACTGAAACCCAGAACTGTGAAGAGTGTCGCGTATACAAACCCGCTCATTTCGACCTTGGTTATTTTTAGAAGTAACACATTGAATGCGAAGAGAATCGACGCATTCCAGAGTGCTGCATCCACCCCGTAAAGTTTCGAAAAGTCATGCGTCAGTTGCGCTGGAGCGAACCATAGCTGACCCAAACGCGCCCAAAGATCCGGCTGAAGGCTAAACGCAGCCAAAAGTCCCAAAACCAGTGGGATCCAGATCAGATTCATCGGTGAGGACGTAAACGAACGCTTGAACACGTTGGTAGTTTATCACACTGCCACAATAGACTCAATCCCGGCATAAACTTCACGCTAAACAACCTCTCCATTTTTTGTTTGTATACCAAGGGTTACCTGTCTCGGTGGTATAATGCGGTTAAGGAGATCATGATGAAAAAAAGGGCCGGGATGACCTATCTTGAAGTAATGATCGCGTTATTTCTGTTCACTTTGATGATCAGTGCTGTTTTTGGGGTTTTTTTGGCCGCTCGACGCATGGATCTTTCGTCCCGTTATTTTACCGAAGCCCGTCAAAAAGCACAGACCCGTCTGGAGTGGCTTTATCAGCAAAGCCAATCTTTAAGTTACTCCGACACCTTGTATCAACTCATCCAAACTCAGCAGTATACCTGCACCGGATTCAGCTGGTCGACTGATCCCTTGACCTTGGAAATCACTTACAATCCCCCCTCTTACATCGTGTCCTGTTCGGTCGATGATGCGGGGTATACCCTCAACCTGACCTTTACCAAAAACACGGTCATCCTGTCCAAAGACGTCGTCGACATCCTGGTTAATGTGACTCATGTCCAGGAAGGCGACACCATCACCCGCTATGAAACGGTCTATACCGCATCCTTCTTACCGTAACCGACAGGGTTTCACCCTCTTGGAACTCATCGTGGCACTCACGATTTTTACGATGATCGGAACGGCTTTGGTGGGTATCTTTGTCAGTGGCGTTCAGTTCTACAGCCAGGAACAATCCCAGTTGGATAACCAACAAAACCTGACCACCTTGAGTGTCTTTATCGAGAATGATCTGCGTCAAAGCACCGCCATGTCACTTTCCGAAGGTTGTTTGAATTTGACGACTGTCAACGGTACCGTGGTGTATTGCCACAGTAGCACTGATAAAACCCTCTCCCGCAACAGTCAGGTGATCGCTTCCGGAATCGCCTCGATTACTTTTACCATCAACCTGAACCGGTTAACGTTGAATCTGGTGACCATTGCCGATCAGCGTGGCATCACCAACACTCTGACTCAAGATTACATCCTTCGGGAAGGCAGCTACTGATGAAACCGATCAAGCCCAAGGCCGGTATGGCTATCTTGACTGTCATGCTGACCTTTACCGTGCTGTTTATTTTACTCTTGGCTATGGTCGTCGTAGCCATGTCCAATCAGAATACGACCCTCAGGACTTCGAACTACACCAAGGCGTATTACGTGGCGGAGTCGGCGTTAACGACTCGGGTTGCTGAGATCCGGGATCTCTTCGATACATTGGTCGATGATAATCCCGATCCTTCCACATTGTTTGCCGTCTTGGAAGCTGAAGTGGCTTTATTGCCCGAAACGATGACCTATGAAGCCACAGCGGATGAGGACAGTGTGCTGTTAACCATGACCGAGTCCGAAGGTTCACTCGATTATCCGGATTATCTGTTCTATACCATTACCGCAACATCTAACGTCAACGGTGAATCTCGGACCTTGTCCAAATCGTTGGGTTTCAGTTATTCGATGGGAGGCCCCGGTTTCATTATCGGAAAAGCCGTACTGACTCAACGCAGCATGATCATCGGGGATCAAAAATCCCAGGTTATCGGTCCCATTGCCTCTAACTTGTTGGATGGTACGACCATTGACCTCAAGTCAACCCAGCTCAATATTCCCATGGCTTATGTTCCTACCGGACGAACCTCGTCGGTCATAAATCCGACTCGAATCGGAAATCGAATCACTGAAGTCAGCACGCCCTTTGTCTTCCCCACCATCAATTACCCGGTGATTCCCACAAGCACTCCCTTGACCCTGACCATTCCTGCCTTTGTCGACAGTAAAGCCACCATCAATGTGTTTACCTATTCCTATCTTGAGAATCTGACCGTCGCTGACGGACAGACACTGATCGTCAATCTGGGGACCCGAGGAACGCCGAGCACCAAGAAGATTCTTAAGGTCAAAAACATCAACGTATCCGGAGGAATCCGCGTGATCGGTACCGGTCGATTGTTGTTGGTCTTTGACTACAGTCAGGGAATTCTCAACTTCGGTCCGAAATTCAACGTGTGCGGAAACGTCGTCGGCAGTTGTAAGACCACCGAGCCCGATTACACCAAGTTCTTGATGTACCTTAAGACACCGACGATAACCTTTGGGGCTGTCGATACGTATCCTAAGTTGACCTTTTCAAACTTGCAGCTCTTTTACGGCAGCTTGTTGACCCAATACGTCAACATTGAGGTTAAAAGCGACAACTTTAAAGGACACATCGTCACAGCGGGAAACACGGTCAACTTCTCCGCCAACTCGATCATCTACAAAACCTTGTTTTATGCCCCCTTCGCTACCATCACCATTGATTCCAATGCCGTACTCAGCGGTTCCTTGGTGGCCAATCATTTCTCGATCAACAATCCGCAAACCATCGTCACCTATGTCGAAGTGGATAAAGAATCCTTCCCCTTCTCGATCGATTTCCCGGTCACTGAACTTTCGGGCTATGTCCCCGGCTCTTCCGGTGTCATTGAAGGCCCCCTCTTGGAGAACCCCTAATGAAATTCTTTAAAGTCGATTTGGTTGATGAACGCGGCCGTCATACGGTCGAGAACTTGGCTGCCGAGCACGCCGAGGATTTATATTCCGTCGTCAAGGACCGGGGTTTGTATTTGGCCGGGGTGACGGAAGTGACCCGTTTGGGGGGAAACCGCATTCCTACCATTGATTTGATCATCTTTTGTCGACAACTTTCGACCATGATCGAAGCTGGGGTCTCGATCCTCAAAGCCATTACGATCATCGAAAACAGTACCCGTAACCTCAAAGTCAAGAAGCTCTATGGAAACCTGACTCAAGAAATCCAACGCGGTCATGCCTTATCCGTCGCCATGCGCAAACAAGGCACCGCCTTTCCGGAGATTCTGATCAACATGGTGGCAGCCGGTGAAGCCGGCGGTACCCTGGAGAAATCACTGGGACTGATGTCCGTGCATTTCGACAAAGAACAACACCTCAAAAACAAAGTCCGCAGCGCTTCGACTTACCCCATTATTCTGGCAGTAGTTTCGGTCGCCGTGGTGATCCTGTTGGTGACCTTCGTGCTTCCCAACATCACCGGGATGTTCGATCCGGCCAAGCTGCCTCCCCTAACTAAATTCGTCATGGGATTCAGCCATATCTTGACCTCTTACGGCCACTTCATCGCCATGGGAATCGGTGGCCTGGTGGGCTTACTCATCTATCTCTTGCGTATTCCGGCATTTAAGTTGAAATGGGATTTTATGAAGTTGCGCTTACCCATCTTGGGGAAACTTAACAAGGTCATCTACTCGGCACGGGCTGCCCGTTCCTTTGCCTCCCTCTACCTCAGCGGCATTCAAACACTGCCGATGCTGGAAATGAGTGCCCGCATCCTCAACAACACCTACATCGAAGAGCAATTCCAGGAAGTGATTCTGCGGGTCTCCCAAGGGGAGATCATCTCCACGGCCATGGCCGATACCGGGATCTTCGATCCTATGCTCAGTTCGATGATCAACGTCGGCGAAGAAACCGGGTCCTTGGGCGATATCCTGGTCAAGACCGCGGATTACTTCGACGGTGAAGCAGATACAGCCCTTCAGAAGATGGTCTCCATGGTCGAACCCCTCATGCTGATTCTGATGGGAGGAGCCATCGGCGTCATCGTAGTTGCCGTCATCCAACCGATTTTCCAGATGTACGAAGCCGTCGGCGGCTAAGGAGAACCCCATGCTCATCCTAGAACTTCGAGATACGACCCTGCAGCTGATCTTGGCCGATCACCGGCTCGGTAAATACCGCATCAAGAAAGCCATGACCCTTGATTTAGGCGAGAGCCTGAAAGGGTATGGTTCCGTGGCCGAGAATCTGACGCACCTTTCAAAGACCATCAAATACTTCACGCAAGAACGAAACACCGTGCTCTGTCTAAACACGTCCACCGTGATCTACCGCGACATGATCGCCCCGAAAGCCTCTTCCAAGTACCTCAACACCTTGATCCGGCATGAGTTGACCTACGCGTTGAACCTGTCCCCGGATTATCTGTTGGATTACACGATTCTAGGCGAAGCTGAAAAGAACGGCAAGAAACAACACAAGCTCCTGGTCACGACGTTACCGGCTCAAGCCTTACAGGATGTCGTGGAAACCCTAAGTAAACTCGATCTCAACGTGACCGCCATCGATACCGGCCTCAATGCGGTCATCAAGTACGGGGACTTGGCGAAACTGACCCCAGCCGACAAGACGGTCCTATTAGCGGATGTCTCAAGCACAGCCGTTCGGCAATACCTCTTCGAACAAGGCCGTTATGCCTTCAACCGCAGCACTAAGCTCAATGCGACAACTGCTTTCGCCGAAACGATCTTGGAAACCCTGGATCCTATCGAAAAGATGGTCCAGTTTGCAGCCAATGCTTCATCCCATCCGGTGGATGAGATCACCCTCTTTGGATCTTCTGCTGATCTGGAGCACATCAGCCACGAGTTGACTGCGCATTTGGAGATTCCGACCCAGGTGATCAACTCACTTTCAGCCGTATCCTTTAAAACTCAAGCATTCGATCCGGATCTGATCGCAGGAATTGGAACCCTGGTGTCTGCCAAATCCAAACGCAAGAAAGACATCAATCTGCTGATTCCCTATAACCTCTACTTTAATCAACAACGCGCCTTGGTCGATTTGAACCGGATGCACAAACTTCTATCATTCGGTTTACTCTACCTGAGTGCTTTTGCCTTCCTCTTCATGAACATCCGAGCGAATCTTTTGGTTGCTCAGATCGATGCAGCCAAAGCATACCTCAACCAAGAAGAGATTAAATCCACCCTGGGTGAAATCGAATCGATGCGTACCGACATCGGACTGATCCAACAGATCAAAGCCGAGATCGACAGCATTCAGACCGTTCTCGACCGTATTCCTCGACTCAACGGCTTACAGATCACAACGATATTGGATCTTAAGCCTGCAGGTTTGCGATTAGTTGGCATCGGCTACAGTAATGCCCTGCTCTCCCTATCGTTTGAAACCAATAACCCAGCCCTGATTTACCCTTATGTGCTGGAACTGGAAGCCCTCGAAGGCTTCGATGAGGTGAGCTATCAAAGCTACACCTGCACGGATGACGGATGTTTGGTCACGATTGATGTGACCCTACAAGGAGGGATCGCCCAATGAACTTGACCATTACCGCCCGGGATAAAGTCCTGTTGAAGTGGTTAGGACTGGTCGTGGTGTTTGCCGCGTTCTGGCAATTTGTTTGGACACCCTTAAGCAACCACGTGAAGACCCTCGAAGACGAGAAGAAACTTTACGATGAAGCCGTATGGCTCGCCAAGGAAACCTTACCGACCTACGATACGCTTCAAAATGCGCTGACTCAACAGAAAGCGGATCTTGCGGATCAGTTTGAATCCTATTTTGATGATTTAACACCGGCTCAGATCGAAGCCTTCTTGGTTCCCCTCATCCGACAACATAACGGAAAGATCACCTACTTCCAAGCCACCACGAAAGCCGTAGTCATCCCTGCGGTCACGCTAAGGACCCGTGAAGCCCTGAGTTACCGCATCAAAGAGCTGGTCGATGAGTACAATGGAATCGTTCCTGTGGAAGGCGAGGTCCCGGTAACCGAATCTGAACTGTTGAAAACCCAGATCAGTTACGTGATCGACATGTCCTTCGACGATTACCTCGCCTTAACCGATACAATCGACGCTTTGGGCTTGTCTGTCCTGGTGGTCGGATCCTCCTACTCGATCGATGACGGACTCGCCAATTTCCTGTTTGATCTCTATAGCCTCAACAAAATCACGGAGCTTGCCCCATGAAATTGACCCTCGATGAACTTTTAGTCAGTGAGAAGATCCTGACCCCGCAACAAATGGAAGCCGTGTCCCTGATCCAAAAGGAAACCGGACAGGCTACTTTCCACATCATCCTCGATCAGAAATTCGCCAAAGAAAAAGATGTTTTACGTGTGTTAGCCAAATCCCTCAAGATGGAATTCATCGATAATCTGGCCTACAACGTGAATCCGGAAACTATCCGCGTCTTTCCTAAGAACCTTGCCTTTAAGTACCGTATGGTCCCTTTGAGAGTGGCTGAAGGCACCTTGACCTTGGCAACTGCTAATCCGTTCAATGTGGCCGCCATCGAAGACATCGCCATGATTACCGGAATCAGTGTTCAAACCGTGGTTTCCACCAAAGCTGAGATCGATCAAGCCCTGGATCGCTTATACACCCCTCGCGCCATGGAGAAAGCCGAAACACCGGAAGAACCGGAAGTGGTCGATGAGGCTTCCCTCGAATCGTCCCCGGTCGTCAAGATCGTCAACACCCTGATCATCGAAGCCTACAAACGTAATGCCAGTGATATTCACCTGGAACCTGAAGCCAATCATACCCGAGTCCGATTCCGCATCGACGGGGATCTGATCCATCACACCGACTTCGATCAGGATCGCCATTCCTTAGTCTCCACCCGCATCAAGATCCTGGCCGGACTCAACATCGCCGAGAAACGTATCCCGCAAGACGGCAGTTTCCAGTTCACCCATGACTTCAAGAAGATCGACATCCGGGTCTCGTCATTACCCACCCCCTATGGGGAAAACATCGTCATGCGTTTACTGGGAGCCGACCAAAACATCGAGTACTCCTTAAGTGGTTTAGGGCTCTCCGAAAGTACGCTGAAAACCATTGAAAAAGCCATTCAGGTTCCTCACGGAATTATTCTGGTGACCGGTCCGACCGGTTCCGGAAAGACCACCACCTTGTATTCGATCTTAGCCAAACTAGCCGTTCCTACGGTCTCCATCAAGACCGTAGAAGACCCCATCGAACGCAAATTCGAAGGCATTACCCAAGTCCAAGTCAATCAAAAAGCCGGCTTGACGTTTGCGGCCGGGTTACGCTCCATCCTGCGTCAAGATCCCGACATCATCATGATCGGGGAAATCCGGGATACCGAAACAGCAGAAATCGCCATTCGTTCCGCCATTACCGGTCACTTGGTACTTTCGACCATCCACACCAACGATGCCCTCTCGTCCGTCATTCGTCTGATCGACATGGGCATTGAACCCTTCAAGGTGGGTTCCTCCCTCGTCTGTGTCATTTCGCAGCGCTTGGTGAAGAAGATCTGTGTGCATTGTAAAGAGTTAATCGAGATCACCCCTGCCCAGCAGCGCCTTCTCAAGACCGACTTGACCCATATCCATCACGGGAAAGGCTGTACCAAATGCAACCACACCGGGTACAGCGGCCGTATGGCGGTGTTTGAAACGGTCCTGATCGATTCGGCGTTGGAAGAGATGATCTCCAAGAATGCCGGCTTGGAAGCCATGCGCAATTATGCCCGGGATAAGGGAATTCCGATGTTGCGGGAAGAAGTCCTGCTCTTCATCGAAAAGGGCGTTACAACGGTCGATGAAGGCTTACGTATCCTCTATAACGTTGAAAACTAGTCACTAAAACAAATCCATCAGGATTTGTTTTTACTTCTGAAGAGCACATAGCCATTCAACAATTTTGTGAGTATTTGAGTTGTATCTGCGATTTCATAATGGTTAAATACCTTTACTAAAGGAGACCAATCATGGAAAACAAGCTTCAAAAGTTAAAACGCTTTAATCTCATCATGGGTGGATTCCACCTGATCCAAGGGATCGCCATGCTTTTCTTGGCGACCACCGTCATCCAAAAGATTGCCGAATTCCAACCGGTGATTACCCAGAATTTCCTGCAGTTCAATCCGGCGACGCAGAGCCTGGAACTTGCCAGCAAAGAACTCTTCACCCTGCCCTTCGGCGTGTTGGTAGCCAGCTTCCTGCTGATATCGGCCGTCGCTCACGGCGTCATCGTCTTGCGCGCCAAACAGTATTTCGAAGGCCTCCAGAAAGGCATCAACGTCTACCGCTGGTATGAATATGCCTTGAGCTCTTCTGTCATGATCGTCCTGATCTCGACTCTCTTTGGGATCTATGACATTGCCTCCCTGTCCTTGATCTTTGTGGTCAATGCCGCCATGAACCTGTTTGGTTTGGACATGGAACTCATCAATGCCGGTTCCACCAAAACCAAAGTCGACTGGCGTCCGTTCATCTTCGGATCCATTGCCGGTTTAGCGCCGTGGATCGCGATCCTGCTCTACATGTTTGGTAACGGAAATTTCGACCAAGTGCCTTGGTTTGTCTGGGCCATCGTCGGCACCTACTTCGTGGCCTTCAACACCTTCCCTGTCAATATGGTCCTTCAGTACCTGCGGGTTGGGAAATGGAAAGATTACCTCTATGGCGAACGCACCTACATCGTGCTGAGCTTAGCGGCTAAATCGATTCTGGCGTGGCTGGTGCTCTTCGGCGCCATGCAGCCCTAATCATCCTTAACGGGGAGTCCTCCCCGTTTTTCTTTGGCGTGGTATAATGAGCCCAATGAGGTGCTTATGAATTCTCTCGAACAGACATCCTTTACGATCATCGCCCAGGCCGGCTCCGCCAAATCCACCTACCTGGATGCCTTGGAGGCTGCCAAACAGGCTGATGTTCCCAAAGCCCAAGCCCTCTTGGTGGAAGGCGACCAATTGCTGAGAACCGCCCATCAGGCTCACATGGAGGTTATCACCCAAGAAGCCAACGGGAATACCCCGCCCTTCTCCCTCTTGCTCGTCCATGCGGAAGACCAAATCAACACCGCAGAAATCATTCGCATCCTGGTCAGTGAACTGATCGAACTGCACACAAAAACCGGCTAAGCCGGTTTTTTGGTGGGTTTGGGATGCGGTTTATGGCGATGGAAGCGTGAAGGATCCTTCGGTTTGGGTTGCGGGTGTTTCGGTAACGGTTTGGCCGATTGAGCTTGTTTGGGTGTGTACGAGGTCGGATCGACACTCAACGCATACGGATAACCCGACATGATCGGAATGGGCCGTTGAATCAGCTTGAGGATATCCCGCAAGAGCCCCGTCTCTTCCGCATCGCAGAACGAGAGCGCTGTCCCTCCCAGTCCCGCCCGCCCGGTACGACCAATCCGATGGACATAGGTTTCCGGAACTTCCGGCAGATCATAAATCAAGACGTGGGAGAGCTCATCGATATCCAAGCCCCGAGCCGCAATGTCCGTAGCCACCAGGATGCGCACCTGACGCTCCTTGAAGGCTTTCAGGGCCGCTTGACGCGCATTTTGAGACTTGTTGCCGTGAATGGCAGCGGCCGGGATATTGGCCTTGAGGAGACCTCGGACGATCTTATCGGCTCCGTGCTTAGTGCGTGAAAAGATCAAAACCCGATCGGGATTGATCGACTTCAAAAGGTGCACCAGCAACAGCGGTTTATCGCTCTTGGCGACAAAGTAGAGCTGTTGCTGGATCGTTTCCACGGTCGTTGCCGACGGGGTGACTTCGACGCGAATGGGATCCTTGAGGATCGTATTGGCCAACTGCGCGATCTCATCCGGCATGGTCGCCGAGAAGAAGAGCGTTTGACGCTGCACCGGAAGCAGATTGACGATGCGTTTCACATCGTGGATCATGCCCATATCCAACATCTGATCGGCTTCATCCAAGACAAAGACACTGAGTTGATCCAAGCGGATGAACTTCTGTCCGATAAGGTCCAATAAACGTCCTGGTGTGGCCACCAGGATATCGACCCCTTTCCCTAAGGCTTGTGTTTGCGGGTGTTGGGATACCCCGCCATAGATGACGGTGCTTTTAAACGGCAAGTGACGCCCATACGCTTTGAAACTGTCATCGATCTGAATCGCCAACTCCCGGGTCGGTGCCAAGATCAAGGCTTGGATAGGACGCTTGGGGGTGGTGGATCGTTTTAAGGTCGAGAGGATGGGAATCGCAAAGGCTGCGGTCTTACCGGTTCCGGTTTGGGCAATGCCCAAAAGATCTTTTCCAGTTAAAGCCGGTGGAATGGCTTGAGCCTGAATCGGCGTGGCTTCCGTATAGCCTTCTTCGCGAAGGGCTTGTTGGATGGGTTGACTAAGTTGAAGTTGATTAAATTGCATGACTTTCCTTTGTTAAAACTAACCCGCACACTATACCACAGTTGCGGGACTTGTGCGGCCTAAATGTCTTCTTAGGGAGCGAAATCAAGACTGTTTTCAGACATTTGAGCGATGATCGCCAACGATTCCACGTGAATCCCGGCTTCCCGCAAGCGTTGACCCCCCGGTTGAAATCCCTTCTCAATGACAATGCCAACCCCAACCAGTTCCGCTTGAGCCTGGTTGACCAGATTGACTAAACCCATTGCCGCTTCCCCGTTAGCCAAGAAATCATCGACGATCAACACGCGTTCACCCGGTTTCAGGTAAGCTCCATCCACATGGATCAGATGCGTCGTTTGTTTCGTGTACGAGATCACCTGAGCACTGTAGCCCTGATCAAAGTGTTTGGAGGCCGGAAACTTCTTGGCGAAGACGGCCTTGACGCCTAAGGCTTTGGCCGTGAAGACGGCAATCGCAATCCCCGAGGCTTCCACCGTGAGCACTTTATCGATGCGTTCCCCAACAAACCGATGGGTAAACTCCTCACCGATGGCATCCAAAAGCTGCGGATCGAGCTGATGATTGAGAAAGCCGTCCACTTTGAGGACGGCGTTGGGTAAGATCTTGCCTTCTGAAAGAATGCGTTGTTTCAAGGGTTCCATGTTATTTGAAGTTCATGTGTGGGTATTGAGCTTCCATGAGCTCATCCCCGAAATACGTGTCGATCCACTGCTCGACGATGTTGGAGGGGGCTTGGTCGTGGAAACGTTCATAGGCACGCCAACACACCATGGAGGTAAACAGGGCATCCCCCATCAAGAGCCAGAACACGACCTGGGTAACGATGATGGATTTGGGGGAATACCAGCGATCCATCCATTTTCGTAAGATCGGCCACAGGCGCATAAAGCCATACCCCATCAAACCCCATAGCATCGCATAGGGAATCGTCGTTCGGCCATCAATATTGAGAAAGAGATTGGAGTATTCCCAGGAACGGCTGTTGAAGAGCCATTCTTCGATGTAGGAGAAGATGAACTCGAAACCGCCGCCGATCAGAACCGCAATCCCGTATTGGATCCACCCGTTATACCGTCGGATGAGATGACCGATCAACACCATGAGGACAAAACCGAAGCCATAGACCGGTGTCATGGGCAGATACAGAATGCCTTGATGACCTTCCCAGGTTCCGCTTTGAATCAGGTCGACAATGACTTCGAAACAAAACCCGAAGACGCTCATTCCCGTAAAGACCCAGACGAAATGGAAGAAAGCTTTGGATTTCATGGTTTCCCTCTCTTTCAGTGTAGCACGATGCCCCTTCCGTGCGTTGAGATTTCGGTCAAGGGGGTGTTGAACGCCTGTGTTTGGAGTATAATAAAACCAATACCGACGAAAGGATCTTTTATGAGTTCAAAACAAGTCTTGACCCGTGACCAGGTACCCGTTCATCTGACCTGGGACACGACCGTGATTTACCCCAGTGATGACGCCTTTGAAGCCGCTTTTAAAGCCTGTGCCGAACAGGTAACGAAAGCTGCCTCGTTTAAAGGAACTTTGGCCTCTTCAGCGCAAGCGTTGAAAGCTGCCTTGGAGTACCGCAACGAGCTGGTGAAGCAGATCGAACAGCTCTATACGTATTCCCATCTGCGTTCCGACGAAGATACGGCCAACGCCTTCTACCAAGGCCTTCAGAGCCGTGCCCGTTCGCTTTATGCGCAGATTGCGGAAGCCTTGAGTTTCTATGACACGGAGCTCTTGGAAGCCGATGAAGCCGTGGTTCGCAGCTATCTGACGCATCCGGATCTGGACATCTACAGTCATGAGTTCAATTTACTGTTCAAGCGCAGAGCCCACATGCTGTCCGACAAGGAAGAAGCCTTATTGGCCGGAGCTTCCGAAGTCTTGGGCGGAGGAGCTCAGACCTTCTCCATCCTCAACAATGCTGATTTGAAGTTCCCGACCATTAAGAATGAAGCCGGAGAAGACGTACAGCTCTCCAACGGGCGCTATGTCCTCTTCCTGGAATCCAAGGACCGCAAGGTTCGTGAAGCCGCCTTCAAAGCCATGTATGCGACCTACGGAGCCTTCAAGAACACGTTTGCCTCGACCCTAACCAACGGCATCAAAGCGCACAACTTCAACGCCCGGGTTCGCAAGTTCAGCAGTGCCCGTGAATCAGCCCTCTTCGGCAATCACATTCCGGAAAGCGTCTACGATGCCTTGGTGAGTGCGATCCACGAAGGACAGCCGCTCTTGCACAAGTACGTCGAATTGCGCCGCCGTGTCCTTAAACAGGACGATGTGCGCATGTATGACCTGTATGTCCCGATGGTCGACAATGTCGACTTGAAGTTTACCTACGAGGAAGCCAAGGACATTACCCTCAAAGCCTTAGCCGTGTTGGGTGACGATTATGTGTCTCACCTGAGAGAAGCCTTCGATAAGCGCTGGATCGATGTCCTGGAGAACCAAGGCAAACGTTCCGGAGCGTATTCGTCGGGATGTTACACCACCGATCCGTTTATCCTGCTCAACTGGCAGGACAACCTGGATAACCTTTACACATTGGTCCATGAACTGGGTCACTCCCTGCATTCCTACTACACCCGCAAGACCCAACCCTTCATTTACGGGGATTACTCGATCTTCGTCGCCGAAGTGGCTTCCACAACCAATGAGAACCTCTTGACGGCGTACTTACTGAAGACTTATAAAGACCCCAAAGTCCAGGCCTACATCATCAACCATTACCTGGATGGCGTCAAAGGAACGGTCTTCCGTCAAACCCAGTTTGCCGAATTCGAACACTGGCTCCATAAAGCCGATCAAGATGGTCAAGCCCTCACCAGCGAATCAATCAGTGCCAAGTACGACGAAATCAACCGTCAGTACTATGGCTCAGGCATGACCTATGATCCGGAAATCGCCTTGGAATGGGCTCGTATCCCTCACTTCTACTACAACTACTACGTCTACCAATACGCCACCGGCTTCAGCGCCGCCAGCGCCTTGGCCTACAAGATCCTGACCGAAGGGCAAGAAGCCGTAACGCGTTATCTCAACTTCCTGAAAGCCGGATCCAGCGTCACGCCGATCGAAGCCCTGAAGTTGGCCGGTGTCGACATGTCATCCAATCAAGCGACCTTGGATGCCTTGAAGCTTTTCAAGGTTCGTCTGGATGAGTTCGAAGCGCTAATCAAGTAAAACAAAAACGGAATTCATTGAATTCCGTTTTTTATGCCCGTTCACTGACGTTCTGATCCACCAGTTGGTTGAATAACGACAATCGTTCCAACATCACCCCGGTGAATTGCGCATCGAGTTTTCCCTGACCGACCAAGGTCATCAAGTGTGCCCGAACTTCGTCGACCGACAGCGAAGCCCGATAAGGCCGTTTCTCCACCATCGCACAGAAGATGTCGGCGATCTGAAGAATGCGGATCCCGGCATTGAACTCCATCGCCAACAAGCGATCCGGATAACCGAATCCGTCATCCACTTCGTGATGATGACCGATCCAATTAGCCAACTCTTCGAGTCCATCCACCATCGATAAGATGCGCTGACTGTAGTAAGGGTGTTGTTTCATGATGAGGAACTCCTCATCGGTCAAGGCAGATTGCTTGTTGAGGATCGATGAAGGTACGGAGAGCTTCCCCAAGTCATGCAAAAGCCCGGCCAGATAGAACACTTTGACTTCCTCATCGGAATGACCCGTAAACTGAGCCAACGCTGAGGCGACATTAGCCACATTAAAGGAATGCTTGTAGGTAAAGCGGGAGACTTCATCCACAATCGACGCAAACACCACCGCCACCGCAATCAGATCCTCCAGATCCAAACTCACTTTCCCGAAGAGATCCGTGGATTCCTTATACAGATTTTCGTGGGATAAGGTCGAAATATCCAGCCAGAAACTTTCTTTGAGGGCCAATTGTTCAAAGACGACAATGAGCTGGGGATCGAAGTAATCACTTTGTAAGATGTGTTTTGTTATGGCTTCACGCTGCAATAAAATGTTTTGCTGCGGTTGAATCAACACGTCGATTCGATCGGCCAAGTGAAGGATCCGCGCCAAGAGCGGAATCGCATCCCCAACGGCTCCTGACGGATTAGGACCGTTATACCGGTCGTGATGATGCAGAATGATCTGGGCCATGGGTTCAAACAATGGCGTTTGTTTAAGGATCTGAAAGCCCAGGATCGCGTGATTGAAGATGTGGCTCTCGTGGTCATCGGTAACGATTTTATGTTTCTCATCCCAGTCGCTGGCGGCTCCGATGTCATGCAAAAGCGCTGAAGTCACCAGGAGTTGCTGCTGATCCGAGCTCAGTTTCATGGCTTTGGCGAAGGATTGGCAGATGATCGCCGTTCCCAGATGATGCGCAGAAATCCCGTTAGTACTGAGTTCCAGCGCAGACGAAAGAGCCTTCACAAAATGAAACGGGTTGACCTGCAGTCGGGTTTCCATGATAACCCCCTTTTCCTACATTATACCACTTCAAAAAAAGCGAACCGTTAAAGCGGTTCGCCAAAGAGATCGTAATTATCGTGACCGGTGATGCGGACTTGGATGAAGTCACCCGGTCGAATGGAACTTGAGAGTGGCAGGATCACTTCCCCGTCAACCTGATCCGGAGCCTGGAACGCACAGCGTCCGGTGATTTGTTTCTTTTTTATATTCAAATCATCTATCAGTACGGTTTGGATCGATCCAACCATCGCGCTTTTCTTCTCGGCCGCAATCACCGCCTGAGCATCAAAAACCTGAAGCAAGCGTTCCTGTTTCTCCGTTTCGGACACGGTCTCATCCATCGAGAAGGCTGGTGTATCTTCTTCAGGTGAGTACACAAAGGCTCCCAAATGATCGAAACGCACTTCCTGGATAAAGGCTAACAACGACTCAAACTGAGCCCGGGTTTCCCCGGGGAATCCCACGATCAGTGTGGTCCGTAAAGTGGCTGTCGGAAAGACCGAACGGATGTTGGTGATGACCTGACGCATGTCTTCGACGGTCCCCTTGCGGTTCATGCGTTTCAGTAGCGTATCATCTGCGTGCTGGATGGGAATATCGAAATAAGGCACCACTTTCGAACAGGCTTTCATGGTGTTTAAGAGTTGCGGAGTCACTGCGTTGGGGTATTGATAGAGAAGACGGATCCAGGTCAGTCCGTCGATCGTATTCAGTTTTGTTAGGAGTTCACCCAGCCGATTTTCGCCTTGATCTTCCCCGTAACGGGAGGTATCCTGGGCGATCAGGACCAGTTCTTTGATACCGGTTGCGGCCAAACGTTGGGCTTCCTCGACCAGTTCTTCCACCGGATAACTGGCCATGTTGCCGCGGATCAACGGAATGGCACAATACGTGCACCGGTTGGAACACCCTTCAGAGACCTTCAGGTAAGCACTGTGGGCAGTCTTAGGGATTAGTCGTTCCATCTTTCCGTACGTACCCAGGATTTCGGTACCCAGGGTTTCTGTGAGGATCTCACTGAGTCGGTGATACTCACTGACCCCAATGAAGCGGTCCACTTCGTGGAGTTCTTGTTCAAGATCGGCTTTGTAGCGTTGCGCCAAACACCCAATCACAATCAGTTTCTTGGCCTTGTGTTGTTTGTAGTCAGCCATCTCGAGGATGGTTGAAATCGATTCTTGTTTGGCGGGGGTAATAAAGCCGCAGGTGTTCACGAAAATCGCTTCAGCCTGATTGGGTGAAGCGACGATCGTATGGCCATTGGTTTTGAGAAGTCCCATCACGCGTTCCGAATCGACTTGATTCTTGGAACAACCCAGGGAGACAAAATGAATGTTCATCAGTATTTCGGGTTCCTTACGTCCTTGTAGTTGTATTTGTAGGTTTTCTTCTCGCGTCCAAAGATCAGCCACGGTCCATACAGAATGATCCACACGATGAAGACCAAACCGAAGGTGATCAGGTTGTACCCGGGATTGCCGGCGATCTGTTCGAAGAGTTCCAAGGGTGAGCCGGGAGAGGGCGCATTGGAGAAGAAGAAGTTGGTGTCAAAGGCTTTGTTGAAGAAGAAGGTGGCGAGAAAGAGCCCCACGTGGATCAACAACACTTTCGGTAGGCGTTTCACATCGGGTTTGAGTTCACCGGCAACCACCAGCATCAACACAAACGCGATGAGGGATCCGTGTATGATGAAGGCTTGGATGGAGTGGAAGTTAAAGAGCGGCAGATCAAGCCAATCCGCAAACACCAAGGCCATCAACGCTCCGACGATACCTAAGGCATACAGGCTCTCACGGGCGGTTTTATTGCCGGTGTAGGCGTAAATGAAGATCGTCATCTCGGTGATCCCGCACAGATGAAACGGCAGGTATTCCAAGCGGTAACGACCCATAAATAGATAGATCAGTTGACGGATGATCTCCAAGAGGATGATGAACCAGGCAAAGCCTTTTTTAAATCCCGGGCGTTGACGTTCGGAGAGGTTGCGGTAAACCAGACTAATCAGAATCATCCCGATGACCAGGGCACTGATCCAAATTACGTGCTCGGTTCCGAAGTAGGTGATTCGCATATCGGGCGTAACATTATAATGATCCAACAGAAAGGTACTGAAGTCCATGGTGATTCCCCTTTTGGTTAAAGTGTACACAATAAGTGAAGGCTTGTAAACCAATAAAAAACCCGTCATGGACAGGTCTCTTACGTGGATGGTGGTTCCGGCCGGAATTGAACCGGCGACCCTTTGATTTTCAGTCAAATGCTCTACCTACTGAGCTACAGAACCGTGGTTGCGGGGGAAGGATTTGAACCAACGACCTCCGGGTTATGAGCCCGACGAGCTACCAGACTGCTCTACCCCGCGATAACTGAGATTTAAAAGATGGTTGCGGGGGAAGGATTTGAACCAACGACCTCCGGGTTATGAGCCCGACGAGCTACCAGACTGCTCTACCCCGCGATAACTTGGGTAATAATTTTTGGCGGAGGAAGTGGGATTCGAACCCACGCGTGCTTGCACACCTGCCGGTTTTCAAGACCGGTCCCTTCAACCGCTTGGGTATTCCTCCAGGTTGGTGGACCCTGTAGGACTCGAACCTACGACCAACCGGTTATGAGCCGGCAGCTCTGACCAACTGAGCTAAGGGTCCAAGATGGTAGCGGGAGTCGGATTCGAACCGACGACCGACCGGGTATGAACCGATTGCTCTAGCCAACTGAGCTATCCCGCCACAAGGTTAGATTGGTCGGGATGACAGGATTTGAACCTGCGACCCCGTGTTCCCAAAACACGTGCACTACCAAGCTGTGCTACATCCCGAAAAAAAGATGGCGCGCCTAGCAGGAGTCGAACCCACAACCCTTTGATCCGTAGTCAAATGCTCTATCCAATTGAGCTATAGGCGCGTGCCGTGATGAGTGCTGTGCACCGACCAAAAGTGGTGGGGATGATGGGACTTGAACCCATACGATGTTACCATCAACGGATTTTAAGTCCGTTGCGTCTGCCGATTCCGCCACATCCCCGTCTTGGAGGTTCCTGTCGGAATCGAACCGACGGTCACAGAGTTGCAGTCTATTGCCTTACCACTTGGCTAAGGAACCGTCTGAACGGTGCTTTTAAATTATAGCGAAAGGGTCTTTATAATGCAAGGAGAATCG
>CAINEY010000045.1 GCA_903847945.1 uncultured bacterium
CGTCGCATCCCCGGATTTCAGCCAGACTTCGGCTTTACCGCCCACCGTATCGATGAAGCGGTCTGCGGCGATGTCTTTGGATTCCCATTCGTTGAGGCGAACGATGAAGCCAAAGGTGGTCTTATCGGAATCAAGGGTGATAACGGCAGTCTTTCCGAAATCATCGGTTCCGGTACCAAACTGATATGCGGCTCCGTCCTTGGTTTCCGGCCAGACCCACAGGTTCCACCCTTCATAGTTCCCGTCAGTCCGGTGATAATGGATCGTAAGGGTCACTGTAGTCGCAGCTTTAACGGTCGTGATGAACTCGGTGAAGGGGCTCACCAAGAGAACCATAGCCACTAAAAAACGAAGAAATTTGTTTTTCATACGCGTCTCCTAACGATCCCATTTTAGCGTGTAAACGGTTTCAACGCAAGAAAACCGCCAGGGCGGTTCTCGGGTATTGACGAAATCGGTTTCAGGGTAATCAGGACGACCGCTTGGTGCCCAGCATCAGTTTCAGTGCTTCCCACGGTCGCATCCGACAGATCGACGTGGCGATGTGCCAGCGGCGTTTCAGCGATGAAAGACCCTTCGTAGAAACGCTGGGATGAATGCACGTAGCCAAGACCTCAGGAAGTCCGACCGGGGAATGACCCTGAGACATCAAGGAATCAAACAAGACCAAGTCCTGGTCGTTGACAGGCGCTAAGCGGAAGTCCCCCGCCACGTGTCGATCGATCATGACAGTGGAGAGTCGAATGGGGTTATCCATCACCACGTCACTGCGGGAGATCGATGTGGGGATCTGATGGATCCGGCCTTTGGTGGTTCGATACGCGGTGCAGGTGAAGCCGTGATTTCCGGTACTCATGAACGTGCGTTGTTTGAGGAGCTTGGTGGTATCCCACGCTTCTTCCGCAGCAAGAAAGGCCACATACTGACCCCGAGCCGCATCCAATCCCACACTGCGGGCCGCGTGGATTCCGCGTTGTGTCGGTAAGGCGATCACGTGGATCCGCGGATCCTTAAGGGCATTGATCAAACTTAAGGTCTGATCCGTGGAAGCATCATCGATTACGATCACTTCGTAGTCGCGAAGGGTCTGTGCTTTAATGGACTCCAGGGTGTGGGCGAGCGTGTGTTCGGCGTTATGCACCGGGATGAGGATCGAGATTAAACTTGGAATCGGCTTCATACGGCTTTCAGCGTTTCCGCTATGGTGGCGTAGGTGGCTTCGGCGCGCTTATCCCACGAATGGGTCGTGACGATGGCTTTACGGCCGTTCTTGCCCATGGCTTCAACCCGATCGGGATGTTCGGCCAAGTCGTTGACGGCTAGAGCCAATTCATCCGCCGTGTAATCCATCGGAATGACGACACCGCACTGATAGTCGCGAACCAGATTGCCCATGAAGTCGATGTCGGTCGCAATGACCGGAACGCCGCTGGCCATGCCTTCGAAGAGTTTGAGGGGGGAAGCCCCGTATTTATCGCGACTGCCTTTACCGGGCAGTACCGCTAAATTCGCTAAACTGTGGGCCAGATAAAGGCCGACCGTTTTGTAGGGCAGTCTGCCTAGGACTTTAACGCGGGGATTGCGGGAGGCCGCTTCATCCACTAAGCCGCGATCGACCCCATCACCGATAAAGGCAAGAGAAACGGAATCGGGCCAGTTTGGAGATCCGACGGCACTGAGAATCTTTTCGATACCTTGCCACTTGGCCATGACGCCAACAAAGACGATGTAGGGTTTGGGGAAATCGAGGGGTTCGGCTTTACGATCCGGACTGAAGAGATCGGTGTTGGATCCGTTGGGAATCACGACGACGTTGGGGTTGACTTGTTCCAACTCGACTTTGAGGTTTGGGGTCACCGTAATGATCCCGGTCGCGTGTTTGACTTCATAATCCCGGGCTCTGAGGAAGAAGCCATTGAATCGGCGCACCATTGGCCAGAGGTCATCGCCATCGTTGATGGGACCATTGACTTCCAGTAAGGTTTTGACACGAAACAGCCGCGCAAAGAAGGCAATCACAAAGGACAGGTAATGCGCACGCACATACACTAATTCATACTTCTTAAACGCAAAAACAAGCCGCAATTGAGCCGCCAGGATGCCTAGAAGCCGTCCTAAAGCTCCCGGTAAGGTTGCCCGATTGACATAGCTCGGCTCAAAAAGATCCACAGTCATTCCGCGGCGGCGTAATCCGTTGATAATTTCATGCACGTGGGCGTGGCTGGCTTGGCCCTCCCGCGTGGCTTGCAGACATAAATAAGCGATCTTCATCCCTGCTCCTCCATCTCTAGTGGTGATCTGTATCGGCCGTCGACGTTGGTGCACAGGACCGGTAGAGATCTCCCACGATCGCTAAGACCCGGGAGATCGTATAAGCTTCAATTTTTGTGGCGTTGTAAAGTCCCATCGCTTTGGCGTGTTGCGGATTCGCGGTGAATTGACGCAACGCTTCCTTGAAGCCCTCAACGTCCTTCGGATCCACCAGAAAACCGCCTTTGGCGTCATCGATCAGATCGGTGTTACCGCGGATCTTGGAGGCAACCACAGGCAATCCCCCCGCCATGGCTTCCATCAAGGACAGGGACAAGCCTTCCCGATAGGACGGAAAGGCAAACACGTCGGCATTTTGGATCCACTGCGCCACATCCCGGCGGAATCCCAAAAGATGAACACGGTCAGCAAGCCCTAAATGCACGGAAAGCTCTTGAAGTTTGGATTGAAGGGGGCCTTCCCCGCAGATCACCAGATGGATCGATGGATCGTTGAGTTGCGATAAAGCCTCAATCAACACCCGATGATTCTTGTTGGCGTTGAGTTCACCCACCGCTAAGATCACGCGATCGGAATCGCTCAATCCGATCGAGGCCCGCAACGCGGTTCGATCAGCCTTGATTCGAAGGGAATCCAAGGCGATCCCGACTCCGGGAACTTTAACCAAGCGCTTGGCACAGAAGTATTGGGCGGCTTGATAGTCTTCCTCGTTGATGGTAATCAACAGGTCGGTCCAACGCGAAAGGATCCGTTCTGCCGGATAATACAAGGCCCAGTTTGGCCATGGGGCTCCACGGTAGAAGTGGAATCCGTGAGCCGTATAGATAACCTTCGTTCCCTTCTTGCGCGCCTGGCGAGCCGCTAAACGGCCTAAAGCCCCTCCCATGGGGGTGTGACAATGAATGATATCGTAGTTTTCGGTGTCGATCATGGTTTTGAGTTGATGATAGACCTGGATATTGGATCGTTTCAACGGAGAACGTTCAAACGGTAAGTCGATGAAGCGATCACAAAACGGAATGACACAGTCTTCCGGACGCGCATAATCGTTGCGTGCGGCCACGTGGACTTCATACCCGTTCTTCTTGAACCACTCCAGATACGGCAGATGAAACACCATGACGTGGAGTTTGACGACGGTTGCGACAAAGAGGACTTTCTTCATGATTCCGACCGGCGGATCGATTCCGCAAAATCACACACTTGGTAATCCCAATCAACCTGAGACAAGGCCTGATCATAGGTCAGATCTCCAAAAGCTTTCTGGATCACGTTGATGGGAAGCGCCCTGAGGATCGGGTTGATAAGACGAGGCATGAACGGGTGTTTTCCGTGGGCTTTGGCGATCTCGCGAACCATGGCTCCGGTGGATACATATTCGGCATTTTGAGGAAAGAACAAGCCGCCTTGACGATGATCGATCAGTCCTCTCACAAACGCCATCAGGTTTTCAATGTAGATCATGCTGCGCCGGTTGCGGACATCCGGAAAGATGGGGCTCTTGAGCGCTAAATGAACCAGTTTGGGGTAGTTGCCTTTACAGCCCTTCCCATACACCATGGGCGGACGTAAGGTCGATACGGTAAA
>CAINEY010000046.1 GCA_903847945.1 uncultured bacterium
AGCACTTCAGCGGCGAATATAGCTACGCCAGCCGTAGTGAAAAGAGCACGTTGCCAGATAGAAAAACTCCCGCAAGGGAGTTTTTCTTTTGTGTTATAATTGTTAAGCACCATGAAAAAACACGTGATTTCCACCTCCAGAGCCCAAACGATCGATCTGGCCAAGCACTTGGCTGGATATCTTTTTGACGGCTGTGTGATTACCCTCAGCGGAGATCTGGGAGCCGGGAAGACCACGTTTACCCAAGGTTTAGGCCAAGGCTTGGGTATTTCGAAACTCATTTCCAGCCCTACCTTTACGATCATGAAGCAATATCACGGATCCTTGGATCTGATTCATATCGATGCCTACCGATTGGAAGGCCTTCACCAAGACCTCGGTTTGGATGAACTGATCGGAACGGAAGGGGTTTGCGTCATTGAATGGCCTGAGCAGATCCCGGACTTGATTCCTGCGGAACACTTGGCCATAACGATCACCCGTCTATCGGAAGACAAGCGGGATTTGAAGCTTGAAGCCCATGGGGCACGTTATGACGCCCTCTTGGAGTTTATCTCATGAAAACCTTAGCTCTAGATACATCAACGCACGCGTTGGTCATCGCGTTGATTGAGAACGATCGGGTCCTTGCGAAAGAGACCCTGGAGATTCCCAAACGCCAATCCGAGTTGACCTTACCGGAAGTAGATCGTTTGATGAACAAGATTAGCTGGACGCCGACAGACTTGAATGCGGTCGTCGTGACCGATGGACCGGGTTCCTATACCGGTTTGCGCATCGCCATGACCATCGCGAAGGTCTTGGCGGTCATTCAGCCGCTTGAACTCTATACGATCGGGACCCTTCAGTTGTGGGCCGGGAGATTGCCGAAAGTTCGTGTGGTCTTGGATGCCCGGGCACAACGTGTTTTTACCGGGGTGTATGAACACGGGATTTCGTTGGAAGCCGATCACGCCATCGCCATCGAGACCCTGCGTCTTCAACTGAACGATGGTGATGTGATCGTTGGACATGCCGATCTGCTTGGTAGAATCGCTACTCCGGTTGATTTGGCCGAAAACTTTGTGTCGCTTAAACCGCTTTGGAAGCGTGTCGACAACCTTCACGCGTTGGTTCCCCGTTACCTCAAAGATCCGGAGCACTCCGCATGATCCGCAAAATGACCTTTTGGGATGTGCCGCGAGTGGCTACCTTGGAAAAGAAGCTCTTCAGCTCCCCGTGGAGTGAGAAGGCATTCGAAGAAGAACTCGAAAATAACCCCTACAGTCACTACGTCGTCTGGGACGATCAAGGGGTGATTGGGTATCTGGGACTCTGGGTTGTGGATACCACGATTCAGATCACCACACTAGGTGTCGATCCGGTACATCAACGCGAAGGGATCGCAAAACGCTTACTGCAGTACATGGTGGAATACGCTCAATCCAACGGAATCTCACTGATCACGTTGGAAGTACGGCCCTCGAATCAAACTGCCAAGTTATTGTATGCGTCGTTCGGGTTTAAAACCGTCGCACTCCGGAAGAACTATTACACACAACCGGACGAAGACGCGGAACTGATGTTACGGGAGGTTAATGAATGAGACTGTTAGCCATTGAAACGTCATGTGATGAAACTGCGGTGGCTATCCTGGAGGATGGTCAGCGTCTTTTAGCCAATGTCGTATCATCCCAGATGGATGTCCACGCAGAAACCGGTGGCGTCATTCCGGAAGTCGCCTCTCGATTACACATCGAGAACATCTCCGTTGTCCTCGAAGAAGCTTTAACTCAAGCTCAGTTGACGATGGCCGACATCGATGCGATCGGGGTTACGCAAGGTCCCGGTTTGATCGGATCCCTGCATGTCGGGGTATTGGCTGCCAAGACCTTGGCGTGGGCTACAGGAAAACCCTTGGTGCCAGTCCATCACATCGCCGGACACATCTACGCCAATTCCTTCATTGAGCCCCTCAAGTACCCCTTACTCGCGTTAGTGGTCTCGGGTGGGCACACCGAACTGGTGCTCCTGAAATCGGAATGGAGCTTTGAGATCTTAGGTTCCACGCAGGATGATGCGGTCGGAGAAGCTTACGATAAAGTGGCTCGGGTGCTGGACTTACCGTATCCCGGAGGACCTTCCCTGGAGAAACTGGCTAAGGAAGGGAAAGCGAACTATACGCTTCCTCGAGTCAAAACCGATGAGCCTTTGAATTTCTCATTCAGTGGACTCAAGTCAGCGGTCCTGCAGCTGATCCAACGGGAAGCCCGAGCGGATCGTCCCTTGAACCGTGCCGATTTGGCGTATGCCTTTCAGGAAGCGGTGTTGGGTGAAGTCCTTCGAAAGACCCGTTTGGCCCTGGAAACGGTCGAAGTGAAGCACCTGGTTCTGGGCGGCGGGGTCTCCGCAAATACCCGCTTACGCGAGTTGATCCTGGGGTTACGACACGATTTTCCGGACATCACCATCACGATACCGCCCCTGTGGTGTTGTACCGATAATGCGGCGATGATTGCCGCTGCCGCAACCGTGGCCTATCGCCATGGGGTGCGTTCGGGACTGGAAATCGGAGCTGACCCCGGATTAGACTATGTTTCAACAAAATAAAATATTCACAAACCCTTAAGCGTGTGCTAAACTAAAGGGCAGGAAGGTAATTCTTATGCCCATCACGCAATCTGTCCCCAAAGCCACGCTGCAACGTTATCCGGTGTATTTAAAA
>CAINEY010000047.1 GCA_903847945.1 uncultured bacterium
AGACGAACAAGGCTTACGCAGTGTCTTCATCTACTTCTTCTTTCTGATGATGGCGGGTGAAGGGCTCAACGTGCTCTTGTATCCCTACCTTCAGCAAAGCGCCGGCGTGGATGCCAAGACGATGTTCAGCTTTCTGATGTCGGCCTCAACCGCAGGACGATTGGTGGGAGGAATCGCTCATTATGTCTATAAGATTCCGGCCAAGAAACGCTTCATGATTGCGGCCATTGTCTACTTTACCCTAAACTTTCTCAACGGATCGCTCTTGTTCTTCAGTTATTCCATCATGTTGGGAATGCAGTTTCTGATTGGATTCTTATCGATCAATTCCTTCAATATCCGCATGTCCGCTACACAGAGTTATGTGGCACCGGAAAAGCGCGGACGCATCAACGGGTTCTATCACATCCTCACGACGGTCGGCATGTTGATCGGACGCTTACTGACGGGTTATCTGGGGGAAACCTTTGCTTATCCGTCCATAGTCTTGGGATTGAATCTGATGTCCCTCATTGCCTTCGCATTCATCATCATGGGCAATCGCAAGTCCATCGCCGCGGTTTATAACCGAACGGTCTAAAGGAGCACACATGGCTAAAACAGTATTGAAACGGTCTGAAGTCGATCCCAAGTTAACCTGGGATCTAAAAGCCCTCTTCGCCACCGAAGCGGAGTTTGAAACCCGCTTTGAAAGTTTACCGCCGCTGGCCCAGTCGTTGCATGCGACATACTACGGGAAGTTGACTGATGCGGCAGCCGTGAACGGTGTGATCGAGGCTTTGCAACGGATCCTTGAAGGCGGAGTGCTGGTGGGAACGTATGCCAGCTTGTCTGTCTCGACCGATCAAACCGATCCTGTGGCTCAACAACGTGCCGGGAAAGTGCGCAGTGTCATGGCCGGCGTCTATGCCAAACTGAGTTTCATTGACAACGAAATCAGTGCCTTACCGGCTTCAGTGATCGAAGCCGCCATGAAGGCTCGTCCGGATCAGGCGCATTACTTGAGTGAGATCCTGCGCGGCAAACCGTACCTGCTGAGTGCCGAAGGGGAGAAGATCCTAGCTTCACTCAGCCCGGTTCTTGAAAGTCCGTTTCAGATCTACAGCCAAGCCAAACTGGCTGATCTTCAGTTTGAACCCTTTGAAGCCAACGGAACTAAACATCCCTTGAGCTTCGTGCTCTTTGAAGGGGAGTGGGAATTTGAAAACGATTCCGTGGTGCGTCGGGCAGCCTTTGCGGCGTTCAGTGCCCAACTGGCCAAATACCAGCACACGATGGCGGCTACTTACCAGGCTCAACTCGCTAAAGAGAAAATCCTCAGTACGTTGCGCGGTTATCCCTCCGTCATCGATTACCTCTTGTTTGACCAACAAGTGACCCCGGATCTTTATCACCGTCAGATCGATGTGATTCTTGAGAAACTGGCTCAACCCATGCGCAAGTATGCGGCACTCTTGAAACGCATCCATAAGCTCGATCGCATGACGTTTGCGGATCTGAAACTGGCGGTGGATCCGGAGTTTGAACCGAAAATCAGCGTGGATGACGCCAAGGACTACCTTTTAAAAGGATTGTCGGTCTTGGGTGACGATTACGGGAAGATGTTGAAGCGTGCTTTTGATGAACATTGGATCGACTTCCCGCAAAACATCGGAAAGAGCACCGGCGCTTTCTGCAGTTCCCCGTACGGATCCCACCCTTACATCCTGATTTCTTGGACGCAACGGATGCGGGAATGTTTTGTGTTGGCCCATGAGTTGGGTCATGCCGGGCACTTCCATCT
>CAINEY010000048.1 GCA_903847945.1 uncultured bacterium
CACGATGCTTTCGGCTTTGATGTTGGCTTCGTCAAGAATCAGTTTCGCTTTTTGTTGATCTCTATTTAAACCCAACTTTGAGAGCACAACCATCAGGATGTATCCCAAAGTAATACCAAGTATACCCGCTAGAAGAACCGGAACGATAAGATCAGATGGCATCTTATGGTCCTCCAGTTAGAGTTTTTACTCTAGTTCAATAATACATAAAAATCGACACATTAACAAGGCAATGCCAATAAAAAGCTCCTAGGCAGGAGCTTTTTCGTCTTTCTTAGGCATCAGTTTAGCTTTAAGTTCACCCATTATCGTCTCCGTGATGACTGGATTGGCCTCCAGATAGGCCTTGACAGCTTCTTTGCCTTGGCCGATCTTCTCGCCTTTGTAACTCATCCAGGATCCGCTCTTCTGAATGATTTCATTCTCGACCGAGAGATCAATGAGTTCACCGATGCGGGAGATGCCTTGCCCATACATAATATCGATGAGAGCGATCTTAAACGGCGGAGCCACTTTGTTTTTGACGACTTTGACCGTGACTTTGTTGCCGATCTGATCGGTTCCGTTTTTAATGGCTTCCCCTTTACGCACATCCAAGCGGATCGAAGCGTAGAATTTCAACGCTTTACCGCCGGTAGTCGTCTCCGGATTGCCAAACATGACCCCGATCTTTTCACGCAGCTGATTGATGAAAATAGCGGTGCAGTCACTGCGGTTCATGACCCCTGCCAGTTTACGCATGGCTTTAGACATCAAGCGCGCTTGTAGACCCACGTGGGCATCCGACATTTCCCCGTCCAGTTCCGCTTGCGGAACCAGGGCAGCGACCGAGTCGATGACCACCAGATCAATGGCCCCACTTTTGATCAACATTTCCGTGATTTCCAGGGCCTGCTCGCCACTGTCGGGTTGCGATAAGACCAGTTCATCAATGTTGACACCCAGCGCTTTGGCATAACGCGGGTCGATGGCATTTTCAGCATCGATGAATGCTGCACGTCCACCCTTCTTCTGCACTTCAGCGATGGCGTGCAAGGCCAACGTCGTCTTCCCGCTGGATTCCGGACCGTAGATCTCAATGATCCGGCCTTTGGGATACCCGCCGACTCCCAACGCAAAATCGATACTGATGGATCCGGAACTGATTGCATCCACGTCCACATTGGCGCGATCTCCCAGTTTCATGACGGAGCCTTTTCCGTATTGCTTCTCGATTTGTTTGATGGTCTCTTCCAACATCAGATTCTTTTTATCGTCCATAACTCCTCCTCTATGGGTGTATGCGCGTTCAGCCGACTTCCCTAAGGGCTTCCCCTAAAATTAAAGCGACGACTTCAACCGCGTGATGACGTAAGGCATTGCGCTCCAAGTGATCGATCCGTGAGATTTCAATCAAGCGCTCTCCCAGTGCGATGCAGGCATACCACTGCCCTACTGCTTGACCTTCCAGTGCGGTGGGTCCGGCATTTCCGGTCAACGCTACACACACATCACTGTGAAAACGAAGCCGGCCTTGGATCGCCAAGGCTTTGGCGCAATCGGCACTAATCGTTCCGACCGACTGCAGCCAAATCGGATCGAGATCCAACCAGTCGGATTTAACCGACTCATTGTAGGCGGTCAAGGTTCCCCGATAGACCTCAGAAACCCCGGGGATATCACATAAACGGGCCCCAAACAGACCGCCTGTAAAACTCTCCACGGAACTGATCGTCAAGCGGCGATGTTTTAACAACTCAACCAGGTCGTTCATCAGATGGATTCGAGCAGAATGTGGCTCAACTGACGGAAATACGCGATGCCGCTGAGCACGGAAATGACAACTGAGAACCATAGCATGAAGGTCGATACCGGCAGATTGTAGAGTTCAAACGGTAAGTTCGAAACCAGAATCAGGATGATGGTGATCATCTGGACCACGGTTTTCAGTTTGCCCAGATAACCGGCTGCCATGACTTTCCCCTTTTCGGCTGCCAACATGCGTAAACCATCGACCAGAATATCCCGCCAGATCATGATCATCACCGCCAACACAGGCACTAATCCCTGCATGACAAAGAGAATGAACAGTGTATTGACCAGCAGTTTATCGGCCAGCGGATCCATAAACTTACCAAACGTCGAGACCAAATGATTCTTGCGGGCCAAATACCCATCCAAGAAATCGGTAAAGCTGGCAATCACGAAAATTAAGAGTTGGATCAAATGGATCCCGGGGATTTTGACAAACCCGATCAGAATCGATCCGAACGAAATTCCGTATTGACTAAACGGAAAAATCGCAAAGAAAACAATTAACGGAACAAACAAGATCCGTAGTAATGTGAGCCGGTTGGGAAGATTCATGGGTTACTCTCCACAAAACGGAAATAGAACGAACTGTTGGGCCGTTCTTCCAACAGTTGAGGATCCATCTCGATCACGGACCCGTTGATGCGCAGGATCTGCGACTTCAAGTTTCCGATATAGATCTCGATCATCCGGTCGAGTTGAGCTGTTACGATCAGCGTGTAGACCTCACCGCGCACATAGTCACGCCGAGGTGGATTGACCGTCGATATCCCATCCACTTTGGATGAGACCCACGAAGCTGCCGCTTTGATCTCTACTTCAATGGTGACAGTATCCCCTTCGGTATACCCAGTCACATCATAATTGGTCAATTGGCCGTTTTTATCGACTTGAGACGTTTTGGTTACGGTAAACACCACCGGTTCGTCCGGATCATCCGGATCATCCACCGGATCCGTCTCGTGATCGATCGGATCGGGGACAACGATGACTTGCTGATTGTCTTGGGGTTGCGTCAGCAACGGCAAGACCGTCTGAAAGAAAATAAACAACAGCGCTAATACGACGACAAGCCCGATAACGATCATCGAAATAAAAGCTAAATCGGAACGCATCGGTTTTTGAAGGCGTTTCTTAACTACGGGAGTTTTCTTTGGAAGACGGGCATTGGCTCCTGTAGCGACCCGTTGATGCAACTCGCGCATTTCCTGCGTTTTAACCAGTTGCGCCGTCTCCGTGTACTGATCCACCGAGGCATTATACATGTCTTTATAATCGTCGAAATTCAAATGCAAGGCATTGAAATAATACCGTACATAGAATTTCAGGTAGGTAATCTCGTCTTTAAAATAGGCGATATTATCGTCTTCGATGGCTTGAAGTTTGAGGAGCGGAACTTTGGTTTTCTCGCTCATTTGCGACAGCGAGAAACCCAATTCTTCCCTGCGCGCTTTGAGCAGGCTTCCGATGGTGCTTGGCATCGTCATATCTTGAATCATTATAGCAAAAAATCACTTTGGCGTGTGAAAAAAGGAACCCGAAGGTTCCTTTGATCCATAACACCGTGTAAGCCATGTTCTGTCCCGTTGCCGGGGGCAATCATTTATCTCCGTTGCCGGCCTGATTTCGCTTCATTTCGCGATTTCAAGTTCCTCTACCAAATTTGAGTTTCTCGCTTAAGGGGTTTACCGCGTTCCACGCCGACCGTTTCCAGTCCGCCTTCGTCACTGTGGCACGTTATGGGCGTACTCCATGGATTGCTCTTTAGGAGCTTGCTCCGCCGTCAGTTGCCTGCCTGGATTTATTGTTTCATCCAGCATAATCACTACCGGCATCTCAGCCGGTGCGAGCATGGACTTTCCTCTGGGTTACAAGCCCAGCGATTGCCTGGTGTTACTTCTTGTAGACTTCCTGTTCCAGTTTGGCCAAACGTTTCAGCACATCCACGTGCTGAGCCCCGTTGGCATCCCCGGCGGCATCCAAACGTCCCTGCAACTCCAGAATCTTGTTCTGAAGCGCGCTGTTGGAACGCTGGAGTTGATCGATAAGAGACATGGCTTGCGTCAACTGGGCCTGATACAATTGATAGTCCGTAATGATGTCGTCTAGGAATGAATCGACTTCCAGCACGGAATACCCTTTGAACTCCACATTGAATTCCTTCTTGTAGATGGTTTCCGCACTCAGCTTCGGTTGATGGGCCATATCGTTACCTCACACATAATTAAACCAAATTTCCTCCCTATAATCAACCCGAAAGGTCAGTTCTCTTTTTAGGACACCTTGACCCATTTAGGGTATAATTAGACCGTGATGAACGTATGATCGGCTACCCTACCCAAAAGAAACCGGTAAAAACCACACTACCGGTCAATCCCGGCAAACGGGGACAGATCCTCGAAGCGGACTTGAATCAGACCAACCAGGTCTATTTGGACCGTGATCGGGCCGTCATCCATAAGAAACCGACGCCCATCACGCTGGTGAACGTGGATTACCCTTCCCGATCCAAAGCCAAGATCACCGAAGCCTACTTCAAAACCCCGTCGACCACCGACTACAACGGCGTCTATAAGGGAAAGGCTATTGATTTTGAAGCCAAGGAAACGGCCAATGCCACATCCTTCAGCTTGTCCAACGTGCACCCGCATCAGATCGAGCATCTGCGTCAGGTGTTCAAGCATGGCGCCATCGCCTTCCTGATCCTCCGCTTTTCCGCCAAACAGGAAACCTATCTGATTCCGGCTGATGTACTCTTAACGTTTATCAACGCTTCGACCCGCAAGTCACTGCCTTATGCGTGGGTCGTCGCCAACGCGCATCTCATTCCCTACAACTATCTCGTGCCGGTGGATTACCTGAGCACCCTCGATTCCCTCTACTTCAAGGAGTAAGTCATGACCAAAACTCAAACCCGCAAGAAACCCAGAATCAGTACGATCTTCTATTCGTTCGTACTGGTGTTCTTGGCCCTCACGATTGTGATCGCCGCCTGGGGAGTCAATCACATCACGACCGTCATCGCCAATGCCCCGCAATTGGATCCGGCCGACTTTGAAAGCAAACAGAGTTCAAAAATCTACGACAAAGACGGTGTTTTGATCGCCGATATCGGGTTACAGATCCGCGAGAACATCACGTATGACATGTTGCCGCAGTCGACGATCGATGCCTTCCTGGCCATCGAAGACTCCCGTTTCTTTGAACACAACGGATTCGATATCCCCCGTTTCATCAAAGCCATCCTCGAAAACCTCAAAACCATGAGCTTCTCGCAGGGGGGTTCGACCTTTACGATGCAGTTGGTCAAAAACACCTACTTCGCATCGGAAGAATCTGAGGCTGCCGACTCCGGCTGGGATGGCATCAACCGAAAGATCGGCGAGATTTACCTCGCCTTGGAAACCGAGAAGATCGTCACCAAAGAACGCATCCTCGAGCTCTACCTCAACCAAGTCAATTACGGTGTCCCCGGCAATAAACGCGGAATCCAAACCGCCGCACAGTACTATTTCGGAAAGAGCGTCAGTGAGCTCAGCCTGGTTGAATCGGCCATGCTGGCGGGAATCATCAATGGTCCCAACCTGTACAGTCCGATGAAGAACCTCGACCTGAGCATCGAACGTACGCACACGGTGCTCGACTTGATGCGTTATCACGGTTACATCACCGATGAAGAGCTCGAGTTGGCCAAATCCGTTCAGATCGAGAACCTCATCGTGGGTTCCTTGTCTGAAGTCGGTTCCCCCTATCAATCCTACATCGACGTCGTCATCAATGAAGTCATTGCGTTAACCGGGCAAAATCCGGTCGATGTCCCGATGACGATTTATACGTACATGGATCGCCAGGCACAAGATGCCGTTGAAAACATCCAAAGCGGAACGACCATGAACTGGATCGATGAATACATCCAAATGGCCAGTGTCACCATCGACAACAAAACCGGTCAGATCATTGCTATCGGGGGAGGTCGCAACTATAACGGTGAGCGCCTCTTCAACCGCGTCACGGACATGTTCCGTCAACCCGGTTCGACGGTCAAATCATTCTTATCCTATGCCCTAGCCTTTGAATACTTAGGTTGGTCGACCAAACACATGGTCAGTGACGAGCCCTACAGCTATTCTGAAGTCAATCCGGACATGTTTGTGCAAAACCATAACGGCATCTACAAAGGCGATGTCATGCTGGAAGATGCCATTGGGGACTCCCTCAACATCCCGGCGATTCTGACCCTGCGTCAAGTGACCAGCATGATCGGCAGCGCTTCGGTCGTCAGTTACCTCAACAGCTTGGGATTCACTGAAATCAAGCTGGGCACCGGTACGATGGCGTTTGACCTGGGATTTGCCATCGGCGGATCCTTGTTCAAGGTCTCACCTTACCAAATGGCCGGTGCTTACGGAATGCTGTTCAACGATGGCAAATACATCAAACCCCATACGGTCAGCCGTATCGAATACTTGGACGGCAGTGCACCATTTGTCAGCAGTTACTCCGAAACTCAGTTGCTCAGTGAAGAATCCGCCTTCTTGGTTCAAAAACTGCTCCAAAACATCGTCACCACGGGTTACTTTACGACCAATAAACTGGTTCAACGGACCGCCTATCAAACGTTCCAGAAAACCGGGACCTCCGACTGGGGCAAAGAAGGCTTGGTCTATGGCATTCCAGAAAATGCAGCCAAAGACATCTGGTCAATCACCTCAACATCTCAACATTCCATTGTCACCTGGGTCGGTTATGACTCCGCCAGTGCAGAACATCGATCGTACATCGACGCCAAAGTCGCCAACCAGTGGTACGTCGGAAAGATCCCCTCGCAGATCCTGGATGCGCTATACCTGAATCGTTCGAAGCCACTCGACATTGTCAAACCGGCCAACGTGACGGCGCTGACTCATGTGCTTGGCGTGTATCCCTATGTGGCTCCTTTACCTGACATGAATCCGAATTTGGTCGTTACCGGCTTTATCAATAAAAAGTTCGCTTCGATCCCGCTGATTTCCGTTCCGGCTGTCGAAAATCCGGTCGATATGACCGTTGTCGCCAGCAATAACGGGGCTCAGAAGAATCTTTCCATCACCCTGACCGACTATCCGGATCCCTTAGCGTTGACTCCGGCTTTGCCCACCCGTGAAATGTCTTTGACCGTCGGCGATAAAACTGTCACCGCCATTGGACAACGTCTCTTTGACATCAGTTGGGTCTTCGGTCCGGTGAAATACTTCAGTCGCATCGTCGTCGATGGCGTAACGGTGGATACGCTCATGAGCGATACGCCGACCATGTCCGTCGACTTAACGGTCAATCCTTCGAGCACTTTGGTGGTATGCGGGTACTATGCCTACGAAACAGCAACGACCAAGAGTGTTGAGGTCTGCAAGACCGTTGACTTGAAAGCTTTAGATATCCAAGCCCCCAATACCTTGGTGGGTGCCGATACCAATACCCTTCTGGAATGGTTCAGTTCCAACGGATTGACCAACTACAGCATCTCCTATACGATGCCTGAAACCTTCGATCCCAACAAACTCGACACTATTGCCAGCATCACCAACCTGACTGCCGGTCAAACCTACACCTACGATGAACTGGCTGCCTTGGATATTCAGATCGTGGTCTACGACAAAGTCATCGATTTGTACGCGACCTTCGTCAATAAATCGTACGCGACCCCGACCTGGTACAATTATGCCCAGTACGCCCAACCGGCTGCCGGAGCCGTCGTGACTCGGGTCGATGTCAACTACGCCACCATCACCCCAAGTACCGGCGTTTATATGCTATCGCAACTGCACGATCTCATCGATCAGGCCCAAACCCGCGTCAAACTGTTTACAAGCTAAAGAGAGCTAATCGCTCTCTTTTTTTGAATCGGTTGTTGCTTCTGATGATATCGACAGCTGGATGATAAGGGGCATTCCAGGCAAGCCGGCCGTTTAGCGGTGCAATGGTAACGTCCAAAGAACAAGATGGCGTGATGGGCGTCACTCCAGCGGTCTTGCGGAATCTTACGTTTAAGCTTATGTTCTGCTTTTACGGGGTCATCGCTTAAGGCGACGATACCTAAACGTTGGGTGACCCTTAACACATGCGTATCGACGGCTAATCCCGGTTGATGAAAGGCCACGGCGACGATGACATTGGCGGTCTTTCTTCCGATACCCGGCAATTTTACCAAGGTATCAAAGTCATCAGGGAGCTCCCCGTGATACTCTTCTACCAACACCTGGGATAAGCCCAACAGGCTTTTAGCTTTGTTTCGATAGAGACCGATGGATCGTAAATGGTACTCAAGATCACTCAATTCGGCAGTAGCCATCGTGGCTGCATCCGGATAAACCCTAAAGAGATCCGGAGTAACTTTATTTACGGCAACATCGGTCGTTTGTGCCGACAAAATCACAGCTACGGCCAGTTGAAACGGCGTTTTAAAATTCAATTCACACCCGGCGTTGGGAAACATCTTTTCCGCAACACTCAACAGGGTCTCAACGGGTGTTGCGTTGGCCTTCATGAAGTTGCTGAAGTGTGGTTCCATCCTTAAGCCATGTCGAAAGGATGCGATCGATGTAAGCGAAGTTCAATTTATTGTAGATCAAGGCTTCACGTAGCGCCAAAACGACGAAGTCATCGTTCATCCGTTGACGCCAATCCGTCAATTTATCGATCTCATGCGAACTCAACGGGCGGCCGAATTCACGTTCAAAAACACTCAAGAGATCGGTCGTGATCAAAGGGACTTTCTTCTCTTCGAACAATGCGTTCAAGTTGTAGGCAACCCGAGTACCACTGACATCGATCGAGAGGTATCCCTTTTTGCACAATGAAGCAATCACTTTATCGGTCTTCTCGGGTTTCATGCCGCATTGAGCTGCCAGATCCTCTAGGATGATGTTACGGCCCAGTTTATTCAGATGCAGAAGTTGCAAAGCAATCAACGCTTCCTCGGCATTTAGACCCAATTCCTGCACATGGTCCAATAACCAGATTCGAACATCCACATGCGGTGCTTCATACCATTTACTCATACCTTAAGTCCACCTTCCATAGTTCTATACGTGTTATCGGATCAACAAGGATTTCCATCTCAGGACTGTGGATGCGTAGCACCGTCTGTCCTTGATAATAACTCAAACTCGTCTCGACGGCTTCGCCATAGGTGGAGTTAGCCCACGCTTTGGCATCATCGAAATCAAATGCATCGACAGGGCTATCCCCCAGCACGGTTCCCCCTTCAGCCACGTGAACGTAGCGTAGAGTCTCCTTACGGCAGCGAAGTGTCAAGATTCGAATCACGCGGGTCGAATCATCCAACACCAGGCAACTCGTGTACCCCAACTCTTCTTCGACCTCATTCTTCCATCGTTGAGTGTCCTGATCAGCAAAGAGCACAACCGCACTGACTTGATACACCAGGGTTGTAATGACAATCAACACAATGGTGCCTAAAAGCACCCCACTGATCAGCATGTTTTTCAGTGCCGAGTTTTTCATGCCTCTATCTTATCAAAACCACAAGGGCTCGCCTACCCTTTTTCAACAAAGCCCTAAGACTGTGCTAAAATAATGGGGATGAAAAAGCTTCGCCTGACCCGAGTGATTCCCTTGATCGCTGCGGTGATCTTGATCCTGATAGCCTATTTGATCTTTGCTTCCCGGCGTCAAACCCTGAGCTATTTTGAGTATTTTGCGGAAGAACAGGTTCCATACAAGGATCTGATCGACGTGTTGGATGAAACACCTCGCGCTTTTTTCTTCTGTACGCAAGACAATGCCGATTGCCGTTATATCGACACGAAAATGATTCGCGTCTTGATCGATGACGCCAACACGACCCGATTCGATCACATCACGCTGGTTGATACCGCGACCATGAATCCGGCGATCCTCCCAAGCGTCACCAAAGCTACGTTGGGGTTTGCGCACGTTCCGGCCTTCGCGATCCTCTCATATCGAAACGACAAAATCATCGTCCATGCCGTCCTGGAATGGACCACTGAGACCCCCTTCACCAGTCTTAACCTCAAGGACTGGATGAAAGAGAATGATCTCTGGCTCAACGAATACACCAATTAAAAACGCCATCGGCGTTTTTTAGTTCATCAAACTGACTAATTGTTCACACAATTGGGCGCTGCGTTCACTGGCTTTGTGCAAATAGGCATCAAAGGTCATTTCATTGTGCGGATGAATGACCAGATCTGAAATCGATCGAATCACCAAGAACGGGATCTGCAGTTTTGAAGCGACATGGGCCAGCGCTGCCCCTTCCATTTCCACCGCCAACGCCTCTGGATAATGGGCTAAAATCTCCGCAACCTGAGCTTCGGTGGAAATAAACTGCTGACCGGAAACCAGCGGGCCAATGTGTAAACGTTCAACACCGTTCAAATCGGACAATAGCTTCAATAAGCAAGGATCAGCTTTGAACACCATCCGATTTTCAGGGCTAAAGCTTCGAGGATTCCCAAAGACACTGATGTCGAAATCGTGATACGTCAGTTGATCGGCCGCAATCAGGTCCAAGACCTTAAGATCGGGATGAAGTCCACCGGCTGTCCCCACATTGAGAATCGTCGTTAAGGGGTAGTGTTGAGACGCCAGCGTCAAGGCCATGGCCGCATTCACCAGCCCGATACCGCTCTCAAACAACACGACGTCTTGACGGCTCAACTTTCCTTTCAGATAGGTATGTTTGTCAATGATCTCGGTCGTAATCTCCGACATGCGTTGCTCTATGGCTTTCACTTCTTCACGCATCGCTCCGATAATCGCTATCATGATTTCCCCTTTCGGCACGCCAGGAAGTACTTCTCGGCCTGCGGATTAACTCCTTCACTGAAATCCGAACTGACTACAACAGACCAAGAGAAGCGTTTCAGCCAACGTTTCAATTGTTCGAGTGAATACACCCGTTGAACAATTTGAAGGCGCTGCGGGACACCTGAGGGTCCATAGAAGACCAATTGATGATCGAGCCTGTGATTGGGTTGGGTTTGGATCGTCCATTGGTAGGCTGTGGATCCCAAATACCCCTCTTCGATAAACTCCGTTTCAAACTCAGCCAATCGGGCTTCCGTATGAGCATCCAACAGAAACACGCCCCCCGGTTTCAAATGATCCCACACGCTTTGAAACATCCGTTGAACTTCCGCTTCATCCAAAAGGTAATTCAGACTGTCCCCAAAACACACGATAACATCGTAGACCCCTAAGCCTGACAGATCGATCATCGAACGCACATGCGTCAGACACTGCGGATTACGTTCATGAAAGCGTCGGATCATGGCTTTATCGACATCCAGCCCTTCTACCGTAAAATGAGGTGTCAATCGTTGAGCCAAGGCTCCCGTCCCACAGGCCAATTCCAACAATGTTCCCGATCGGGCCTGTTTCAACACATAGTCCGCATATTCCTGAGTCGCTTCTGGGTCTCCGATCAGTTCATCCAACAGATCCGCCAGTTCAACGGCCATGTGTTTCCACCCGCTTATCGGCCCACAGACTGTCGACTCCGTAGTATTGGCGTGTTTCCGGCAAAAACAGATGTACTGCCACACTCATTACATCCAATAAAATCCACCCGCTCTCCGGTGTTCCTTCCACGTGATGGATTGCGATCCCGGCTCGTTCATACCCTTCGAGGAGGTAGCCGCACAACGCATCGATCAAGCGAACGTTTCCGGCGGTCGCCACCACCACAT
The DNA here is from genome assembly GCA_903847945.1 of uncultured bacterium. Taxonomy (GTDB): domain Bacteria; phylum Bacillota_I; class Bacilli_A; order Erysipelotrichales; family Erysipelotrichaceae; genus UBA2212. The sequence goes on from CAINEY010000048.1 coordinate 11,505, forward strand.
TGGGGTGAATAAAGGTTCCGTCGCTGAAATCAAACCGATCGATCGAAACAGCTTTCTTATCATCCAGAATGCTCAGCGTCAGTTCAGTCGCGTGATCCATGAGACTCCTTCGATAAATAGGTAAGTTGAGCGTGACGAACGGCTTGGGCTGCGGCACGAAGATCTTTTCGAGCCAAATTCAACACCGCCGAGGCATCATACCCTCGGGACGGTTCGCATTTATCCGCTATGTACAAAATCTGAGTTAATGGGTGTCCGCTTGCGCCATCGACGTGATGACCGATCGCATGCAAAATCGCGGAGTCTCGGACTTGAAGAACCCGTCGGGCATACGCCACGGCGGTTTTCTGATGCAGGATCGGTTCCGGTTGATCCGCATAGTCCGGATCACAGAAACTCAGCCAAGCCTTTTGTTTCGAGGTTGGCCACACTTTGGTCAGATCATGCAAGAGCGCCGCAATCTTCGCTTGATTGGGATCCATCCCATGGTGCAAAGCCAAATCAATGGCTACACTGACCACCCCGGCAATGTGAACGAATCGTTTCGATCCAACGGAAGCTTTTAGGATGGATTCCAGGTACTCCCCACGTTGAGAAGCAACCCTTATCACGGCTTCCGGGGCAACCTGAACCTGTCCTTCCCGATACCGCGTGCTCGAGAAAGCTGATATGCCGGGCACGATCAACCGCTCCATTCCCATAGGAATCTGATCCTGGGGATCTCGAGGAACGACAATAAAAGGCACCAAGGCTTTGAGGCGTTCGCTGTCTTTCCAACGGTCAAACTGGTTGGCTTGATCACTGCCGATGATCCAGCTGAACTGTACCTTCGGATACCGTTGAATCAGCGCTAAAACCGTCGTTATTGTGTAATTGGGTTGCGGAAGGTCGTCTTCGATCGGACAGACTCTCAGTTTTCGATAAGGCTTTACCATCGCTTCAAGCATCGCACAGCGTCGCTCAAAAGCGACCGGTGCTTCGTCCTTTAGCGGTGCCTGACCCGATGGAATAAACCATACCTCATCAAAGTCTCTTTCCCGAAGCGCGCTCAACGCGATCGCTAAATGTCCCTTGTGAGGAGGATTGAAACTGCCCCCGAAACAAGCGATCCGCATCAGGGCAGCTCAATGCGCCGTTTCTCCGACGCGCGGTAAAGCACAAACGTCCGACCGATTTGAGTCACGGCTTCGGCATGCGTCTGAGCCGTCAAATCCAGCATCAGTTCCCGCACATCCGTCGGACAACTCTTCAATACGCTGATCTTGACGAGTTCATGCGCTTCCAAGGCGGTTTTCGTGCTTTCCGCCACATTGAAAGTCAATCCGTCTTTTCCGATCAGGACCAAGGCCTTGAGCGGATTGGCAAGTCCCCGCAAATACGCTTTCTGTTTGGTTGTGAGCATTAGAGTAACGCCTTTCTGAGTGATACCCACTCCGGTTGAGCGATCGTAACCGCTACAGCTTCAAATGAACCTTTCAGACTTAACCAACCCACCCCGGCGATCACCACATCCATCCCATCGACACCATCCGTTGCCAACACTGTTTCAGGCACGTTGGTGAGTTGAGGGACATGGGTCGAAATGTAGGCTTTCGCCCGGGGACCGCTGCGGTGGATCGGGCATTCATCCGATACATAAACGGTAACGCTCGAAGAGTCGGTAGCGATGATACGTAAGGCGGCCAGATCCCCCAGAATGAAGGTCTGTTCGCCGGTGATCTGGTACGTCTGGGGTTTAAGTGGAGCCGTAATCGCATAACGGGCTGCTTCTTCGACACTGAGCCCCTCTAGGGCATTTACGACGTGAAACCCTGGAGTATCGTAGAGCCGTTTCCCATCAAAGGGAATGGCTTGGATGGCCAAGGTGGTATGAGCATGTGAGGAAACGGTCAACTGTTGACTTCGGGTCAACGCGTTGATGAGCGAACTCTTCCCGGCATTCACCATCCCGGCAATGATGATATCACCTTCAGTTTCCACCAGGCGTTGCCGAAGAAAATCCACCGATTCCCGATCCCGTACCGAGACTGTGAAGGCATCCAAAACCCGTAACCGCCGCCCTTTGAGACTGCGCTGAACCAGGCGACTGATTTTCGATACACTCAATGTCTTGGGTAAAAGATCCCGTTTAGTGAAGACCAACACGACTTCTTTATCGTGTAACGAATCGTCCAGTACATCCAGAAGTCGGGGATCAAAGTTGACGAGATCGATCAGTACCACCAGAGTTCCTTCGATCACGCGGATCTCACGCAAGACCTGGGTCAATTCAATGGCTGAATCCCGGACCAATCGGGTATCCCCATAGTGTTTCAATCGAAAACACCGTTGACACAACGACTGGTCTTCACGGGTGCGATACCCCGGTTGATCAGCCGAGCTCGATTGAAAGGGTGCTCCACACCCCGGACAACACGGTTTTACAGTTTCCATCGTTTCTCCACACGGCGCAAGAGCCGAGTCAACAGATGCGTATCTTCAGCAATCGGATCCAAGAGCACGACCGGGCACCTCAGTGCCTTCGCCAGCCATCCATCCGTCACCCATTGATCGCCCACGACGATCACATCACGCTCAGCGATGTGATGCTGCTTTAGCCATGGTTTGACCCACCAGGTCAAAGGTTTCATCGCCCGCATCAATATGGGTAAATTCAGCGTCTCTGACACCCGGCGCTGCCGATCGGTCAGATTGTTGGTGCATAACAAGATGCGAACATCCTGACTTAGTTGCCTTACGTGCGCAGCAACCCCCGAATCTATCTCGGCCCCCCGCGGAGCGAGAATCGTATTATCGATATCCAAGAGCACTACCGGTTGAGGAGTCCCCAACATTGAAAGCACCTCGGCATTGACTTCCAGAATCGAATGACGTCGCATCATTCCGGCAGATCGAAATGGATGAATTCCACATCCGGATGCGATTCAGCGGGCTCTTCGACCGGTTCAGGTCGAGCCACAAAATCCACGATACGGATTTCATCGATCCCCGGAACCAAATCAAAGGTTTTCAAAGCGACCGGTTGACTAAACGTCGCTTCTTTATCCATCAGCGGAACCTCTTTACTGCTGATCCAGTTTTTTCGCATGTGCGTCACCATCAACTCTTCCGTTGAAGACACACTGCGGATCGTCTCGATATGTTGGGGGTTACTCTTGACTTTCTTGGCGATCGGTTCCCCTTTCGCCGGTCGATTGAACGTTTTGACGTCGTTCAGGCGAACCCGTTTCATGGCTCCGCTTTCCGTTTTCACCAAGATTGCCGTTGCGTTGTCTTGTACGGCACACCCATAAGCCATCTCATCCGAAACCAGATTCATCGCTCGAACGCCTCGGGCTTTGGTCGATAATGTTGAAACACTGTCGAAGGCATAACGCACAGTCCATCCGCCTTTCGAGCACAAGACCAGATCCTGACCGTAATACATCACAAACGCACTGACCAGTCGATCGTTCTTACCGATCAGCATCGCATCGTAGGTCTTGGTCGTACGGGTCACTTCGAATTCCTTGATCAGGGTCTTCTTGATGAAGCCTTCTTGACTGAGCGTTACGATGTAGGCTTCCGTTTCAAACGACTTGATCACAAACGCGGCAATCACTTTCTCATGATCATCGCTTTTGACGTAATGGCTGAAATGATTGCCCAAATCTTTCCATTTGGCGTCTTCGATCGCATAGACCGGAATCAGCGCATACGAGGCCTGATCCGTGATCAATAACAATTGATCGTACGTTTCGGCTTCTTTGATGCCGATGAGCCGATCCCCTTCTTTGAGCACCGGATCGCTGCCTTCGGAGGCTTGGTAAGAACGCATGGAAACCCGTTTGACATACCCGTCCCGGCTTAAGGTCAGGGCAACCCGTTCATTGGGGATCATCTTGAGTTTATCGATGACGATCTCTTCCACTTCATCCTCGATGAGGGTTTTACGTGGCATCGGAAAAGCTTCCCTTATCGCTTTGAGTTCTTTTACCAACACCGATTTCAGGATTTCAGAGGACCCCAGTACGCTCTTGAGGAACGCAATCTCTTGATACAGATCCGCCAGTTCATTCTTGATTTCCACGATGTCCGTGTTGGTCAAGCGGTACAAACGCAAAGTGACAATGGCTTCGGCCTGGGCTTCACTGAACGCAAAGCGTTCGATCAGGCGCACTTTCGCATCTGCCTTGTCTTTGGAGGAACGGATGATCGCAATGACTTCATCCAACACGCTGATGGCTTTGATGAGCCCTTCCAAAACATGGGCTTTGGCATTCAATTCATCCAATTGGGCTTGGGAACGCTTGAGAACGACGTCTTTTCTAAAGGCAATGAAATCATCCAGCATCCCGATCAATCCGCCCAGAACCGGCCGGTTCCGGATGATGGAGACCATGTTGGTGGTGTAATAGACTTGAAGATCCGTGTTCTTGTAGAGGTAGTTTAAGATCAGCTGAGCATCGGCTTCCTTCTTGATCTCGATGATGATGCGCAAACCCGTCCGATCGGATTCATCCCGCACATCCGCGATCCCTTCGATGGCTTTATTGAGCCGGATCTCATCGATCTTCTTCACCAGATTCGACTTGACGACTTCATACGGAATCTCCGTGATCGTCAGAACTTTATTGTTGCGGTTCTCGCTCTGAATCACTTTGGCTCGAATGACAAAACGGCCTTTCCCGCTCGCAAAGGCTTCTTTGATGCCGGCTCGTCCCATAACGACCCCGCCCGTCGGAAAGTCAGGACCTTTGACGATGGCTTCCAGTTCCGTCAACGAACAGGTCGGGAAACTCAAACGGTGGATCGTCGCATCGATGATCTCCGTCAGATTGTGCGGAGGAATGTTGGTGGCATACCCGGCTGCGATGCCCATCGCCCCATTGACCAAGAGTTGAGGAACGCGAGCCGGCAAGACCGTCGGTTCCTGATCTGTATCATCAAAATTGGGAATGAATTTCACGGTGTGTTTCGACAAGTCAGCGAGCGAATACTCCGCAAACTTCGAAAGACGGGCTTCAGTATACCGCATCGCCGCCGCCGGATCATCATCGATGGAGCCATTGTTGCCTTGCATATCGACTAGTCCGAGATTCATTTTCCACGGTTGACTCAAGCGCACCATCGCTTCATAGACGGAACTGTCCCCATGCGGGTGATAGTTCCCGATGACTAACCCAACCGTCTTGGCGGACTTGCGGTAAGGCTTATCCGAGGTATTCCCATCGGTATGCATGGCGTACAGGATTCTCCGCTGTACGGGCTTTAATCCATCCCGAACATCGGGTAACGCCCGATCCTGAATGATGTATTTGGAGTAGCGCGAAAAGCGATCCTCCATGATCGACTCTAAGGAGTGCAGATCAACGAGTTTATCTTTATCCATTGAAGGCCTCCTTATCGAAATCATCGTCCAGGTTAAACTCCACGTGGTCTTCGATCCACGTTCTTCGGATGGTCGCGTTATCGCCCATCAGCGTATTGACCGTCCGTTGAGCCATGATCGCATCCCCCAACGACACTTGAATCAAGGCACGTTTGGTCGGATCCATCGTCGTTTCCCACAATTGATCGGCATTCATTTCACCCAAGCCTTTGTAGCGTTGGATCTCACACTTCCCGTTTTTGGCCATTAATGCCGCCAGCTCGTCATCATCGTAGGCATACAAAACGTTCTTGCCTTTGGAGAGTTTGTAGAGCGGGGGTTGAGCCAGGTAGACATGCCCCTTTTCGATGAGTGAACGCATGTAGCGATAAAAGAATGTCAGTAAAAGCACTTGAATGTGGGCACCGTCCGTATCGGCATCGGTCATGATGATGATCTTGCCGTAGTTGATGTCATCCACTTCGAAATCCGCGCCGATCCCAGCTCCGATGGCGTGAATCAACGTGTTAAGTTCTTCATTCTTTTCAATATCCGCAATGCTTTTCTTCTCCGTATTCAACACCTTGCCGCGCAGCGGTAAAATGGCCTGATATTTGCTGTCCCGGCCTTGTTTGGCACTGCCGCCAGCCGAATCCCCTTCCACCAGAAAGAGCTCATTCTTACGGTAATCCCGCGATTGAGCCGGAGCCAGCTTCCCGGAAAGAATGCGCTCACTCTTCCCGTTCTGTTTACCTTTACGGGCATCTTCCCGTGCACGACGTGCCGCTTCACGGGCGACCGACGCTTTTTGGATCTTCTTAAGGATCGTCGCCGCAAACTCCCGGTGTTCTTCCAGGTAATACGTCATCTTCTCGATGACCAGGTTCTCTACGGCTGCTTTCGCATCCGGAGTTCCCAGCTTGCCTTTGGTTTGTCCTTCGAACTGCAAGAGATTCTCGGGAATGGAGACGGAAACGATGGTCGTACACCCTTCACGGACATCCGCACCTTCGAAGTTCTTGTCTTTGTCTTTGAGAATGCCCAGTTTACGCGCAAAGTCATTCATGACTTTCGTCAGTGCACTCTTGTAGCCGACTTCATGGGTTCCTCCGTCCGCCGTCCGCACCAGGTTGACAAACGAGTACGTGTTTTCCTGATAATCGTCAGTGTATTGAAGTGCCACCTGAACTCCGATCTCATTGACTTTACCACTCAAGGTAATGGCTTCACTGAGCACCGTCTTATCTTCATTCAAGTAATCCAAGAAGGCCCTTAAGCCGTCCTTGTAGTGATAGACTTCGGTCTTGTTGACCCGTTCATCGATCACCTTCATGGTGATGTCCCCTAAGAGGTAAGCACTCTCACGGGCTCGTTCCTGGATCAAATCGAGGTTATAGTCGATGTGCGGAAAGATAGCCTTATCGGCTTTAAAACGAACCGTAGAACCGGTCTTGTTGGTTTTGCCCAGAGTCGTCAACGGCGAGATCTTCTTCCCTCCGTTTTTAAAGGTCATTTGATACAAGGCTCCGTCGTAGGCGACCGTTACTTCCAGCCATTCGCTGAGCGCGTTGACGACGGATGCCCCGACCCCATGCAAACCGCCGGCCGTTTTATACCCGCCTTCGGACGAAAACTTCCCGCCGGCGTGCAGTTTCGTAAAAATGACTTCAAGGGTACTGACCCCGGAACTGTGTTTGCCGACCGGCATTCCGCGCCCTTCATCATCGACCCGGATCACATTATCCTTTTCGATGGTGATCGTGATCATCTTGCCATATCCGTTCAGAGCTTCATCGATCGCATTGTCCACGATTTCCCAGACCAAATGATGCAGCCCCCGCAAATCCGTGGAACCGATATACATCCCCGGCCGTTTGCGAACCGCTTCCAATCCTTCCAGGATCTGAATACTGGACTCGTCGTATTTCTTTTCTACCGCCATGTCGACTCCTTCATACCCCATTATTATACACGATACATGCAACGCTTTGCAGTTGCCCTTTGAGTGGCGTTTGCTATAATAGAGCCGAATTAGAAAGGGACCCCTATGAACACTACTGTCTTCTTGGTCTACGCTATCGCGTACCTCTTTGGCTCCATCCCCTTTGCGCTGATCATCGGAAAAATCTTCTATAACACGGATATCCGGACCCAGGGATCCGGAAATCTGGGCGGCACGAATGCAGGACGGGTCCTGGGTAAAGCCGCCGGTGTCTCGGTCGCAGCCTTGGACATGCTCAAGGCGTTTTTCGTCATCCTCATTGCCAATCAGTTCTTACCCGATGATCCCGGTTATGTCGCCTTCGCAGGAGTGTTTGCGGCCATCGGACACTGTTACCCGATCTTCGCCCAGTTCCGCGGCGGAAAAGCCGTTTCAACAGCCTTTGGTTACCTGTTAGGCGTCTCGTTGTTTCTGGTAAACCCGCAACTGGTGTGGGTGTTGTTCTTCTTACCGATCGCCATCGGACTTACATCACTGAAGATCACCAAATACGTTTCCTTCTCGGCCATGTTGTCGGTCACTATGACAGTGATCCTGTCCTTCTTTGTCCAACCGAACCTAACAATCAGTTTAGCTCTCGTCATGATCGACATCCTGCTCATCTATCGTCACCGCTCCAACATCGAACGGTTGCGCAACGGTACCGAACGTAAAGTCAAATGGATATAAAAGAGGTTCTGTCGAACCTCTTTTTATTTGTACTGCTCCATGGATTTCATGATTTGCTTGATCTGCGCTTCAGAGGGTTTACGTCCCATCTGCATGTACATGGCGCGGATCATCTTCTCATTGATGGGCGGGTTTTCTTTCAATTGCTTGAGGAAGCTCTTGCGGGTGAAATAGAACCCCAGGGCACCGCCTACGGCACCACCGACAACAAACCAAAGAATTGACTCTAACATGTTTTCACCGTCCTGCGTTTATTCTACCCAAAACAGGTCTTAAATACAAGAACAACAAAAAGAAAGCATCGCTGCTTTCTTTTTGTGCACGTTTGAAATGCGTTGGAAGCATCCGCTCTGGCACGAAACGGACACAGAAGGTTTTCACCTCGTTTCCACCGCTATTCTATCAAATCCTGCACACGAAACAAAGCATTTTAGTCTTTCGTATACTATATTGAGTATCTATCGATACTAAACACGCTTTCCGTGTTTTACCGAGATAAAAATAAAAACCCGCAACGGGTTTTTATTAAATGTCCCAAAAGGTTGAATGTTTTCCCTGTAAGTACAGGTGGGTAGACGGTGACGGACTTTTGGATTCTCGGCTAGCCAAGCATTCACACCATCCGGCAACGCGTGCTTTGCCCTTATCACATCATGTCGGAAATAAATTGTTCCTTTTGGGCACCTTCATTATAGCACACTATTTGATTTGCAAGTGCAATTCATCAGTCTGCTTGGCATCCACCGGAGTCGGCGCATCGGTCAGCGGACAACGGGCCGAAGCGTTCTTCGGGAACGCGATCACATCACGGATCGAGTCAGATTGGGTGAGGACCATCGCGAAACGGTCAAGCCCGAAGGCAATCCCCCCATGCGGCGGCGTACCGTATTTGAAGGCATCGATGAAGAACCCGAAGCGTTGGGCAATCTGTTCTTTGGTGAACCCGATCACTTCAAACATTGCTTGCTGGACGGACTGATCGTAGATGCGCATCGAGCCGCCGGCTACTTCAAATCCGTTGAGCACCAAGTCATACGCACAGGCAAAGACTTTTCCGGGATCTGTTCTTAAGAGATGGACGTGTTCCGCCTTGGGACGGGTAAACGGATGGTGACGGGCGACGAAACGCTGATTGTCTTCATCGTACTCAAAGAGCGGGAAATCGACGACCCACAGGAAGTTGAACACCTCCGAATCCGCCAATTTAAACTGGTCACGCAATGCTAAACGAACTGCTCCCAAGGCATTGCAGGCCTTCTCAAAACGATCCGCTGTCATTAGGACCAAATCCTGATCCTTCAGTGAAAGTGCGTTTATAAGCCCTGAGATCTCTTCAGGTGTGAAGAATTTGACAGCACTGCCTTCCAAGGTGGCATTGACGACTTTGAGGACGACTAGGCCTTTGGCGCCGTTCTTCTTGGCCACTTCCGTCAACGCATCGGTTTCCTTGCGGCTCATCGCTGCGCCATTGGGGAACACCAAGGCTTTGATCAGGCCATCAGAATACGATAACGCATTTTGAAAGACCGCGAAGGCACTGGATTTAAAGATCGACGAGACATCCTGAAGCTTCAGATCGAATCGGGTATCCGGTTTATCGCTTCCGTAGAAATGCATGGCATCATGGAAACTGAGGGTCTTAAACGGTAAAGTCACCTCACGGTGCAAGACCTTGGTCATCACTTCCGACACCATGGCTTCGATCAGCGCTCGGAATTCTTCCTCGCTTAAGAAGGACGCTTCGATGTCGACTTGGGTAAAGTCGAGCTGACGATCGGCACGCAAGTCTTCATCGCGGAAGCAACGGGCGACTTGATAGTAGCGTTCAAATCCGGCCACCATCAGGAGTTGTTTGAAGATTTGCGGAGATTGGGCCAAGGCATAGAACTGACCCGGATGAACGCGGGAAGGCACCAAATACTCCCGGGATCCTTCCGGGGTCGACTTGGTCAGCATCGGCGTTTCGACATCGATGAATCCATGATCATCGAGGAAGTTGCGCATCGTGCGCACGATCTTAGCCCGCTGCATCAGACGTTGTTGCATGATCGGACGGCGCAGGTCCAGATAGCGGTACTTCATGCGCGTGTCTTCCAACGCATCTGTGTCGTCTTGGATGAGCAGCGGGGTCTGTTCGGCGGTGTTGACGATGGTCACCGACGAAGCGATGACTTCGATCTGTCCGGTGGAGAGCTTGGGGTTGGGGTCTTTGCGTAAGGCTACTTCCCCTTCCACATTCAGCAGGTACTCGCTGCGGACGTCTTTGACCGATTCGGCCAAGTGTTCGTTAATTACGATCTGCGTGATGCCTTCGCGGTCACGCAGGTCGATGAACACCAATGCGCCGAAATTGCGGCGTTTGGCGACCCAGCCGGTCAAACGAACGGTTTGACCGACATGGCTTTCATTGAGGGCATTGTTGTGGTGGGTTTTAAACATGGGATTCTCCTTGATGGTCATGGTCACAGTGCTCGTCGTGGTCCGGATCGAGCCAATGCGCCAATTGATGGAAGATGTCGTCGATGGCGATGGTGACCTGTTCTTGGGTCGCCACGTGTTTCATCACGACTTGATTGTTTTTGAGTTCGTTTTCGCCCAATAAAATCACGACCTGTGCTTTTTTGCGATCAGCGCTCTTGAATTGGGACTTGAAGGATTTCTGGTAGACGTCGTAATGGGTGATAAACCCGTTCATGCGCAGTTCATTGGTCAATTGGAAGGCCAAACTGGAGGCTGAGGGGTCCAACGTCAGGATGTAGACATCGCTCTGTTGGGGTTCCAGAAGGTCGATGCCTTCGGCCTCAAGAGCCACTAGCAAACGTTCGATCCCCATCCCAAAGCCGATCCCCGACAAGGCCGGTCCGCCCAAATCGCTGACCAGGTTATCGTATCGTCCGCCCCCAAACACCGTGGATTGGGAACCCATGGAGGCATTGACCGAAACCACTTCAAAGACGGTGTGCGTGTAATAATCCAAACCCCGCACCAGCTTATCCGCGATTTCGACCTCGATGCCGGTATCCTTCAAAAAATTCAGTACACTTTCGAAGTAGGCTTTCGATTCGTCATTCAGGTAATCGCGAAGTTTCGGCGCATTGATCATGGCCGGATCGTCCTGATCGACCTTACAGTCGAGGATCCGAAGCGGGTTCTGTTCGTAACGGCGCTGACAATCGGCGCAGAAGTGCGCGATGGGTTCATTAAAGTGCTCCTTGAGGGCTTTCTGATAGGCTGCGCGGCTCTCGCTGTCTCCCAACGTATTGATTAACACTTTGAGGTCTTTAAGTCCCAACGTCGTGACCAGTTGCATCCCAAACAGGATGACTTCCGCATCGATGGCGGGGGTTTTATCCCCCAAGATCTCCACCCCGAACTGATGATGGATCCGCATGCGGCCTTTTTGGGGCCGTTCGTAACGGAAGCACGGCGTCACATAATAATACTTCGCCGGCAGATCCGGACTCGTATAGAGCTTGTTTTCGACGAAGGATCGAATGAGTCCAGCCGTGCCTTCCGGCTTAAGGGTCAACGACCGGTCCCCGCGATCGGTAAAGGTGTACATTTCCTTGTTGACGACATCGCTGGAATCATTCTCCCGTTTGAACACTTCGGTGTGTTCAAACTCTGGAGTCCGGATCTCGTCATACCCGAACACTTGCGTCATTTGTCGAATCAACGCCTCGATGGCGTGCCACTTGCGGAGTTCATCCCCGAAGAGGTCTTGTGTTCCTCGCGGAACCTGATAATTGGACATACAGCCCTCCTTTTAAACAAAAAAACGTCCTCGAAGGACGTTTGAATCAACGCGGTACCACCTTACTTCACATCGCTGTGCGCTTATCCGGTAACGACGGAATACGGTTCTTCCTACTGCAGTTTCAGAAGAACTCCTCACGGGTGTCGTTGTCAGGCTTGCATTGCGGACCTCTCACCACGTCGTCCTTCGCTCTCAATGCGCAACTGCCATTTCCCGATCATCGGAATCGACTCAAGTTTAGCACACGCCCCTTCAAGATTCAAGTTTATTTGATTTGACGCTCGACGCTGACGACACTGTCGACCTTGCGCAGGTTCGCCAATAGAGTCCGCAAATGCTCAGCATCCGTCACCACAACGGTCATGGTCGTAATGGCGGTGATCTTATCGTCGAGTACGCTGGAATTGATGGCGTTCATCCCGGCTTTATTCTGCGAAATGACCGTCACCAGATCAGAAACCAAGAAGGAACGGTCATTGGCAGTGATCAGCAGTTTAACTTCATACTTGCTTTCTTTGAGTTCGGTATCCCATTCGACATGGATCAGGCGTTTTGCTTCATTTTTGATGTTGGGGCAATCCGACCGATGCACTTTGACCCCTTGCCCTTTGGAAATAAACCCGACGATCTCATCCCCCGGAACCGGTGAACAACATCCAGCCAGGCTGATCATCATCGAATCGACACCGGCAACGCGGATCCCGGAACGAGAGAATCCCTTTTTCGGTGCAGGTCTAAAAAGCTTGTCGAAATTCAGGGTATCCAACAATGAGCGCTTGGTCGTCAGTTTTTCCATCACAGCCGCCAGTGACAGTGATTTTACGGCGATCGCATAAAACAGGTCGTTCTCATTTGAGACCGCAAACTGATTGAGTACACTCTCTAAACGTTTGGAGTTCAGGTAATCCTTCTCATCGAGTCCGCGGTTTTTGAGTTCCGCGATGAAGAGCTGACGTCCCTTCTCGACGCTGTCGGCCCGGTCTTCCTGTTCTTTGTGCTGCAGGAAGTTCTTGATCTTGGTTCGGGCATGACTCGTCTTGACGATCTTCAGCCAGTCTTCGGAAGGCCCGTTGGATTGTTTGGAGGTCTTGATCTGGACGACATCCCCGGTTTTTAACACGGTGTTTAACGGTACCATGGTGTTGTTGACGATGGCGCCGACGGTACTGTGACCGACTTCGGTGTGAATGCGGTAGGCAAAATCCAAAGGCGTGGCGCCGTTGGGTAAGTCAATGACCCGGCCCTTGGGTGACATCACGTAGACATTGGCTTCAAACACGTCATGCGTCAAGATGTCCATGTATTCGCCGGCCGATTCGGAATCGTCCGTCAGCATGCTTAAATCCTTGAACCAGCCCAGTTTATCTTCGATTTCTTTCTGTTCCTGGTGTTGCGACCGTTTGATGCCTTCTTTGTAGCGCCAGTGAGCGGCAACCCCTTGTTCAGCGATCTCGTCCATCTGCTGTGTCCGAATCTGGACTTCGAAGATGGATCCTTCATTGCCGACGATGGTCGTATGCAAGGACTGATACATGTTCATCTTCGGCATCGCGATGTAGTCTTTTAAACGTCCCGGAATGGGTCGGTACTTCGCGTGGATATGCCCCAAGATCTCATAACAGTTGAGTTCGGTTAGGGTGATGATGCGGATAGCGTGCAGATCGAGGATCTCTTCAAACCGTTTGCCTTTGGTCGTCATCTTTTTGTAGATCGAATAGAGATGCTTGGATCGTCCGAAGATGCGGTATTGGATGCCTTGCTGAGTCAGGATCTCCCCGATTTCCTGGATCATCAGCGCAACTTGAGCATCGCGTTCGGCTTTGCGCTGATCGACCATCCGGGCAATTTCGCGGTACTTCTCCGGATACAGGTAATAGAAACTCAGATCTTCGAGTTCGTTTTTGATTTCGCTGATCCCCAAGCGATGCGCGATCGGAGCATACACTTCCAAGGTTTCCGAAGCAATCTTCTTTTGTTTCTCCGGAGTCATGTAGCGCAGGGTGCGCATGTTGTGCAAGCGGTCGACCAATTTGATGAGGATGACGCGGATGTCTTTGGCCATCGCGATAAAGATCTTGCGGTGATTGACAGCCAGGTATTCCTTCTCGTCTTTGAACTCGATGTTACCGATCTTGGTGACTGATTCCACCAGGGTCGTGATTTCTTCGTCGAAGGCTTTGACCATCTCGGCCCGCGGAACCCCGCAGTCTTCCAAGACATCGTGCAATAAACCGGCGGCGATGGTTTTAGGGCCTACCCGAAGTGAACTAAGAATCAGGGCCACTTGGATCAGGTGGTTGATGTAGGGTTCCCCGCTCTTGCGGACTTGTCCTTGGTGTTTTTCACGCGCGTACATCAAAGCCCGCTCAATCATAACGATGTGATCGGGGTTGGTGATGTAGGTGTTGAGACTCTTAAGGAGTTCCTCAACGGCTTGGCGGTCATAGCTTTCACTCATGGTTATAAAAACGGAGAGTTCCCTCTCCGATTTATTCGTAATTCATCAGCGCAAAGACGTTGTATTCCTTCAAGACACTGCGACCGTTGAGCGCTCCCAGTTCAATCAGGAAGGCACAGCCGACGACTTCCCCGCCGAGTTGTTCGACAAGTTTGATCGTGGCTTCAACGGTTCCGCCGGTGGCCAACAGGTCATCGACGATAAGCACTTTTTGACCCGGACGGATGGCGTCTTTGTGCACGTGCAATTCGTTTTTACCGTATTCGAGGGCATACGAGTAACTGACGGTTTCACGCGGAAGTTTACCGGGTTTGCGGACCGGTACGAAGCCGATCTTTAAGGCATAGGCCACGGGGCAACCGAAAATAAAGCCACGCGATTCGGGACCCACGATGACTTCCGCTCCGACGTGTTGGGCGAATTCGACGATCTTTTTAGAGGCTTCGTAAAACGCATTCCCATCGGCCATTAAGGGGGTAATGTCCCGGAAGAGAATACCGTCGATCGGGAAATTCGGGATGTCTGCAATGTACTGTTTGAAATCCATAGGGGTCCTCACACTCAACCATTATAACAAAATCCGTTGGCTTGACAAGCCTAAGCGACATCATCCGCCATCAGGGTAAAGCGGGTACTTCCCTTAAACGTACTCAAGCTCAAGCGACCGGTTGCCCTTAACGTTGCCCTAGTCGAAGCATCGGCCGGAATCGAACGAAAACTCAACACATCCACCCCAAGATCACCGACTCGGCATTCCCATTTAACGCCGTTTTTAAGCGTTTGGAAGCGAATCACCTGAGCGTTCAGAATCTCTATCGATGGTAACTCAAAGCCTTGCCCAAAGGGCCGGTAAGCCATCAGATCCTGAAAGCGTTCAAGGGTAAAAAGTTCCGGATCGAAGCGAAGCGTTGTGCGTTCAGAGCCCCCAAACGTCTTCCCGTCAGTCGAAGCATATAAAGCAGATTTAAACGCCTCATACTGTTCAGCGGCAATCTCGATGCCTGCGGCCAACGCATGGCCCCCGTAACGCTGCACGTTGGGCAAAGCCGATTGAAGGATTTCCCTAAGGTCGGTCCCCAACGGGGACCGACAGGACCCCTTATAATAACCCTCGCGATGAGCAAGAACGATCACCGGCTTCCCGGTCTGAGCCACCAGTTGTCCGGCGGTGATCCCGACAATGCCTTCATGGAATTCCGGATCGTCGATGACAATCACGGCATGCGAATCGTCCAGTGCAGATCGGGTTTTCGCCATCATGGCACTGTTGACGGCTTTTCGTTTGAGGTTGATCTCAGCGATCGAAGCCGCCATAAGTTGAAGCTTGATCGAATCGCTGGTCAACAGGTAGTTCACCAATTGATTGACGGAGAATGCTTCGTTCATACGGCCAACGGCATTGATTTTGGGGATGATTTGAAATGAGAGGGTCGTTTCATCCATACTTTCAAAACGTTCCATTAGCGCGATCAAGGCCGGATAGCGGTTCGCATTCAGTTTAGCCAGTCCTTCACGCACCAGCCAACGGTTGGCTCCCCACAAATCCACCACATCGGCAATCGTCGCGACGGCTGCCAGACTCAACAGATAACCATCATCCCGAAAACGTGTACTCAGTTGATACGCCAGAGCACTGCCGCAACTGTCCCGATACGGTTCTTCCAACAGACTGGGATGTATCAATAACTCACACTGAGGGATCTGCGTCATCTCATGATGATCCAGGATGTAGGCTTTGGCTTGACCTTGGGCGATTTTCTCCAGAGCTGCATGAGCACTGACTCCGTTATCCACCAAGATAAAGCGGGTGTATCCTTTCTCCAAAGCAGCCTCAACGGTTGATACGGACAACCCGTACCCATCCTCAAAACGATGCGGAATATAATACCCTACTGAAGCACCGGCATCTCTTAACGTCTTCACCAAGATGGCCGTTGCACAGATCCCGTCGGCATCGTAATCCCCGCATACGATGATTTTTTCTTGGTTGGCGATGGCATCTCGAAGCTGGGATGCGAGAACGTCAAAAGTCTCAAAGGTGCTGGCCCTAAAGGCAATCGGATTCAATAACTCGTTGAGCTGCTCATCACTGAGCTGGTTATGAAACGCCACTTGGGCTAAGAGAGGATTTTCAAGTCGGGTTTGATAATGGGAGAGTTCAATCATGCGTAAAGTGTATCATAAAAAAAGGATCGCATTGCGATCCTTAATCATTAATCCCGATGACCGTCAACTCATCCAGGTCTTCTTTTTTACGGACTTTGTGGACGATTTCTTTTTTCGGACGACGACGCATACGGATGAAGAGCCATAACTGGGCCGCGATGAAGATCGACGAGTAGGCTCCGGAGATCAACCCGATGAACATGGCGAAATTGAAGGTGAAGATCGCTCCGGATCCCAGCGACAACAGGAACACGATCGGGATGATCGTCGTGGTGGTGTTCCACAAGCTACGGAGTGCCACGGCAGCCAAGGATTCATTGACGATCTTGGCATAATCATCTTTCGTGTAGTGCGGTTTATTGAGGGTGTTGAGGGTCTCACGAATACGGTCAAAGATAACGATCGTATCATCGACAGAGTACCCGATGATCGCTAAGATGACCGCGACCAATTCCGTGGTGACCTCCAGACGGAAGATGGCGAAGACCGCCAAGACCATCAGGATGTCATGGACCAAGGCAACAACGGTCGCAAAACCGTAGTCCCATTCGAATCGAATGGTCACGAACACCAGCATCAAGATCCAGGCAATCACGGATGCAAACATCGCATTGCGAACCAGCTCGGCTCCAATGATCGGCGTGACGACACTCTCATTGATTTCCTGACCGTACTTGGTGATCATCGCCTCATTGATGTCCGAGAGTGTTTCCCGAGAGAGGGCTTCGGTCGTAGTAATGTAGGCGACTTTATCGCCGGAAAGCTGAATATTGAAATTGTCGAGTCCAAAGGTTTCAAAATCGGCAATCAGCGTCGCTTCATCCAACGCGACATCGGAGTTGACCGTGATCTTGGTTCCTGACGCAAAGTCGATCCCAAAATTCATCGCCCCTTTTCCGCTGAAGAGATTGAAACCGGTACTCAGTAAGCCTAAAGTAATCACAAGGACACTCACCGCAATAAAACGCGGAGCGATTTTAACAAAATCGACATTCTTGAACGGGCCGAAATAGCGTTGTTCTTCTTTCTTAGCCACATCCGGAATATGTTTCAGATTGACATTGAACCAAGTCTTCTTCTCATCGAGGATCCCCGAGTTGACTAAGAGACCCAACAGGAATTTGACGAAGAACACGTTGATCAGCAACGTGACGATAATGGTCACCATCAGCATGGTCGCAAAGCCTTTGACGGCACCCGTCCCAAACAGATACATGATGACCGCGGCAATGAAGGTCGTAGCTTGGGAATCAAAGATGGTCCGCCAGGCTAAGGTATGCCCTTCATCAAAAGCTTTCTTGACCGTACGGCCCAAATAGAGTTCATCTTTGATGCGCTCAAAGGTGAGGATATTGGCATCGACCGTCATCCCAACCCCCAAGACCAAGGCTGCAATCCCCGGCAATGTAAACACACCGCCGATGGAGTTATACACCAAAATAACAACAAACACATAGAGACCCAGCATCAGGGCGGATAAGATCCCCGGCAACCGGTAAACAAAGATCATAAACAAGGCCACACCGATGACCCCGATGATGCCGGCGAAAGCAGTCGTCGAGAAGGCACTCAACCCGAACTCGGCACTGACTTCATTGGAGTAGACTTCGGTGAGTTTAACGGGCAATGACCCGGAGTTGATCAAGTTGGCCAACGAACGGGCTTCGGCTTCAGTAAAGTTGCCTTTGATGACCGCATCACCGCTGATCGCATCGTTAACGGACGCAGCAGAAATGAACTTCGGATCGGCTTTGTCCTTTTCAGCTTCGTAAGAGTCGGTAGCGGCATCAAAATCAAGCCAGGTCACCATTGTGTTGTCGGTCATCTTGGAGACTTTGTCAGTGATCTCTTCGAATTTGTCTTTGTCTTTGATCTTAAGACTGACCACGACGACGCCGTTCTCGTAAGCTAGTGAGGCTCCCCCTTCTTCAAGAATGGAGGCATCGGCGAGCAAGTTGTCGTCGGTATCACGGAAGGTCAGGTTAGCGGTCGTTGAAATGAGTGCCCGCGCTTCTTCCTGATTGGCGACTCCCGCCAATTGAACACGGATCCGGTTCTCGCCTTCAACGATGATGTCGGGTTCATTGACCCCGATGATGTCGATGCGCTTACGGATGCTGGCAACCACTGCCGTCACATCCGGCAAGGTTCCGCCTTCTTTAAGTGGACTGATTTCGTAGACGATCTCGAAACCGCCTTGCAGGTCAAGCCCCAAGGTCATGTTGTCACTGATGTCTTTTCCGTAGGCCAGTAGCATTGCCAATAGGGCAACGACGGTCAGGGCGAATACACCCAGACGGATTGGTTTTTTCTTCATGCTTCTCCTCCAAGCAAGACCGAATAATCGGATAAGTGCTGTTTACGGCTGTCCAGGACGGCTTTTCGGGCCAGAAAGGCCACGATGCTGTCCGGAGTAATGCTGAGAATGTCGTCGATGATTTGACTGAGGTGTTGCGGCAATCCATCGGACCACTTCACGTGCCAAAGCGCCGCTTCCAATTCGGCGGCACTCAAGGATGGCAACCATTGACTCTGGAGCTGATTGAGCCGTAGGCTCAAGGTCAGCAGGATTTGTTGATCGTGTAGAGGTTCTTGTCGCATACGTGCTCCGTGTCGCTGTCTTATTATAAGCCATACCCGGAGTGTTGAAAAGTAAAATCGATTCAACTCGGCAGGCACATCACCATTTGTTTGAAGAGTCGACCCCGCTCTTCATAGTTCTTGAACTGATCATAACTGGCACAGGCCGGTGAAAGCAGCACCACATCCCCGCTTTGAGCCAAAGCGAAGGCTGTATTCAAGGCTTCTTCCATCGTTTCGACGATTAGGGCTTTATCGACCAAGGATGCCAGCTGATGTTTGGTTTCTCCATAAACAATCAATGTCTTGATGCGGGAGGTCAAGGGCTTAAGGGCATCAAATCCGGTCTTTTTATCGTAACCACCGGCTAACAGGATGACCGGTTTCTCGAAAGCATTCAAAGCCACAACGGTGGCTTCGGCATTGGTGCCTTTGGAATCGTTGTAATAACGCACGCCCTTGAGTTCACGAACGAACTCGATGCGGTGTTCGACCCCTTTGAAAGCTTGGATCCCGGTTTTGATCTGTGCCGGTGTAACCCCGAGTTTAAATGCCATAGCTGCAGCAGACATCGCATTTTGAACGTTGTGACGTCCCACGATTTGCAGATCACTCAAGTCGAATAAAGGTTCGCCAAAGCACGTCACCGATCCCTTTTCGATGCAGACATCCGCTTTCTTATCCAAGGAGAAGGTCACGACTCTGCACGGAACATTCGTGGCTCGTTTGACGATTTCAGGATCATCCAGATTCAACAAAAACCAGTCATCCTCACTTTGATTGCGGTAGACCAGCATCTTGGCCTGATAATAGGCATCCAAGGATTCAAACACATCCAAATGATCGGGAGTGAGGTTCAAGATAACACTGACTTGGGGATGCAGTGTCGGGGTTCCTAAAAGCTGAAACGCCGCCATCTCCAACGCTAAGGTCAGTTTTTCGCGCGGATGAACAAGTGCAATCTCACTCAGTGCATTGCCGATGTTGCCGTAAGCGCCATTGTGCGGATGCAAGACCTTCAATAATTCGCCCAGTAATGCCGTCGTGGTCGTCTTTCCGTTGGTTCCGGTAATCGCACCATAACGGTAACTCACACCCCAAGAGGCATATTCCATTTCATTGATGACCGGGATCGATCGTTCGACAAATCCTTTGACAAACGGTAAGGTATGCTTGATTCCCGGGTTCTTGATAACTAAATCGAATCCTTCATCCCAAAGGGATTCCGGATGACTGCCGGTGATCACAATGATTTTCGTTTGAAGATCCTCAGGGACTTGGACACTGCCCCCGTCATTCAGCGTGACCTCATGACCGTCACGGATCGCTAAGCGTGCAACCGCCAAACCGCTGCGGGCGGCTCCCAGCACCAGGATCTTCATGCAATCCACAGCCCTAGGACTAAGCCCAAAAGTCCAACGGCCCAAAAGAGCGCCACGACCTGTTTTTCTTTCCAACCCGATAAGGTGAAACTGTAGTGGATCGGGGTGTACCGGAAGATCCTGCGTTTGAAAAGCTTGACCGAACCAATCTGAAGGATCACACACAACGTTTCAATGACAAAGACGATTCCGATGATGACCAGCAGTGCTTCCTGCTTCATCACCATCGCGATGACTGCCAAAAGCGCTCCAAGCGCCAACGAGCCGGTATCTCCCATGATGATCTTGGCAGGATAGACATTGTAGACCAGATAAGCACTTAGCGAACCCAAAACCATCAGCATGAAATGGCCCAGGATGAGATTGACATCGTGATTGATCAGCCAGAAGCCGAAGATCGCAATCCACACGGTCCCCCCAGCCAAGCCATCCATCCCATCTGTGAGATTGACGGCGTTGCTGGCTCCGGTAAACATGAAGAACACCAAGCCCACATAGATCCACCCTAAATCCAACATCGCATCGATCACCGGGATCAACACGCTGCTGTCCGCAAACGAACGGTAGATAAGGTAAACCACCACGGCCAAAACCAACTGAGCCAGAAACTTATGCGAGGGTTTCAATCCGGCATTGTCTTTTTTGATAACGATAATATAATCATCCAGAAATCCGATGAGCCCGTAGCCGGCATACGTCAGATAAACAACTGCCAGCCGCAAATCGAGAAAGGAGGCCGGATGGACCAAAAACGCGGCCACTAACGGAATCGCGATAAACAGGATCCCGCCCATCGTCGGGGTCTTCTTCTTTTGTTTGAATTGTTCAAGGGAGTACGTGCTGACGCTTTGATGTTGATTCAACGCATCCATGCGACGAATAAAGGGCGGATAAGCCGCCAGGGTTACCAAGAAAGTAACGATAAAAATAAGGGCGTTCATAACGCCCTTATTATAGCACTGCCTTAGGGGGTGAGGGTGACCAAAATGACCCCGTCGGGATTCACCAAAGTCCCCGGCAAAACTGATTGTGAGCTCACCAAGCCGCTGCCGTCGATGATGAACTGGGCCTTGATCAACGAGAAGAAGGTCAATGCATCTTTCTTGCTCCACCCGCTCATGTCCGGCATCACCACATCCTGCGTGGAGGTCAACAGGAACAAACGTTGATTCGATAACACGGAGGTCCCGCCTTGCGGAACCTGTTGGATGACGCTGTTTCCGGATCCGATCACCACGACGGGATTCGGTAAGGTCCCCAGTTGCGCCAATGCATAGGACAGACTGTGATTGATGACGCGAGGAATCGGAGCGGTCGTCAACTGGTCTTCACCACCATTCGTGGGATTGAGTTTGTGCAAGACGATTGCATTCAGCGTTGCCTTGACAGTTTCGCGGTAGAGTTGAGTGGTTTCCGGGGTCATGAAACCTTGAACTGCGACATAGACCAGGTACTGGGGATCTTCATAAGGTAGACCTAAGACGATGGAGTAGATGAACTCTTCTTCCGAGTAATCCCCGTCCACATACACTTGGGCGGTCCCCGTTTTTCCGATGATGTTGGCTGAAGGAATGGTGAACTTGGAGACACCGCCCAAGGGGGTCAGTGCCGCACTGCGCATGAGTTCGATCATGGCCTGCGAGGTAGCCTCTGAAATTGGTTGTCCGACCACGGTCGGCGAGAATTGCTCCAAAACTTCCTGGGTCTGTGAATCGACGATGCGATCGATGACGTAGGGTTTCATCATTTGTCCCCCGTTCATGATCGCCGTGTACGCTTGAACCAGTTGCAGCATATTCACCGATAAACCCTGCCCAAACGACACATGCAACAGATCCGTGAGTGAACTGATGTTGCTGGTCGCTAAGCTTTCCGGAACGATATCAGTATTGACCGTTTCAAAGAAATGGAACTTGCTCAGGTATTTCTTGAACAATTCGGGATCCAAATGGTCACTGAGGATCGAGGCAACCCCAACGTTAGCGGAGACCGCATACCCGAAATCGAACGTGATCTCCCCCCAATTGGTGTTGTTGACGTTACGGATGACCGCCAGTGATCCGGCACGGGATGGCAAACGCTGGATCTTGCCGTCTTTAATGGCGTAGTAAAACGGCGCAGAGTTGAAGGTCTCAGTGACATCCAACGCCCCTTCTTCAAGGGCTGCTGCGTACGTAAACGTCTTCATCGTTGAACCCGGCTCATACAAGAGCTGGCTGGCGTAGTTCAAAAAGGTTGTTGGATTGGCTAAGTTCAAGTCAAAACTCTCGGTTTGAGCCAATCCAAGGATCTTTCCGGTTTTGACTTCTACGATCGTTCCCCATGCCATTTTGGCTTGAGTCACGCTTTGGGCTTGATTGATGGACAGTTGAAGCTGGTCCTGTAAGGGTTTCTCGAGCGTTAAGACGACCGATTCCCCGTTCTGAGCCGGAGTAATGCGTTCCGGTGAGCCCGGTAACACATACCCTTGGCTATCCACGGTGGCGATCCGAAATCCGTTGAGTCCTTTGAGCCGATCGTTGAGCGAGGCTTCCAAGCCCATCCGTCCGACGGCATCCTTCTCCGGGGTCTGATCGTCATCGTTGACGTAACCCAAGAGGTGCGAGGCAAAACTGCCTTGCGGGTAGATGCGGCTCAGGGTTTCCGTAAAGCCCAGACCAGGGAGATCTAACGTTTCGATCGCTTGTCGGGTGGCGATCGTCAAATCGCTGCCCTTGGGCCCAAACTCAGTCTGGTAGTCGGCCTGTTCCAAGCGTTCCAGGATATACGCTTCGGTTAGTCCTAAAATCGGCGCTAAGGCCGATGCGGTCGTCTCATAATCGGAAACATAGGCTTGTTGACCATCCATCGAGGGCCGATTGGGATCGACAATGGCATACAGGGTATAACTGCGCACATCCTCGGCCAAAATGGTCATATTCGCATCGTAGAGGGTTCCCCTTCGGGCAAACACTACACTGCGCTGCAAATTGACTTCCTGGCTGTAAGCATCCAGATCGGTTTGACTTTGAAGATGGACGCCCAAGATGCTGACACTGAAAAGATTCGCGACCACCAAGGCCGCGATCAATCCAAAAACCGCCACGGAAAGGCTCATCATGACGGTACTTCGACGCATGTTAATCGTCCTTGGACAACTGAATGACGTTATCGTTATTGATGGTCAAGCCGGCAGCCTTGGCAATGGCCATGACCCGGTTGAAATCACTCAGGGATTGCACTTCTTTGGTCAGGGCTTTGTTGGAGTCCTGCAGCAGCGCCACTTCCTGCGACGTGTTCTGCACTTCGACACTTAAGGAAACGTTGTATGAACGTAAGAAGAAAGCGGTCGCCAGGTAAGCCACCAGACACAACGCAAAAAACAGACCGGTCCAGGCCATGAGTTTCGGTTTGCGGCGTGTGGTAACAAGACGAGCGTTCATCAACGGATCCTTTCTAAGATGCGGCAATGCGCCGAGTGAGCCCGCGGGTTATCGCGCAACTCGTCGGCTGAAGCGGCTTTGGCTTTGGTTTTGATCATCCGATACGGGGCTGATGCCACGTTGGTGATCGGGAGTTTGGCGGGAACATGCGGATCCGACAACTCCATGAAGCGGTGTTTGACGGCTTTGTCTTCCAACGAATGGAAGGTCAGCACGACAAGTCGTCCACCGGGCTTAAGAACGGAGACAGCTTGGTCCAAGACTTCCTCCAAGACCTCGAGTTCACGGTTGACTTCGATGCGGAGGGCTTGGAAGGTTTGTTTAGCCGGATGCCCTTTCTGAGAGAGCACTTTGGCGGGTAAAGCGGATTTGATGACCTCGACCAGTTGGAGGGTGGTCTCGATCGGTTGTTTCGCTCGGTAACTTTCAATCGCCCGGGCGATATTCTTCGCAAAGGGTTCTTCCCCGTATCGTTGCAGGATCTTCATCAGCTCCGCAAACGGATAGGTATTGACGACGGTATAGGCATCCAACGACTGACGGCGATCCATGCGCATATCTAGCCGGGCGTCATAGCGGTAACTGAAGCCGCGCTCCGGATCATCAAACTGCGGAGAGGAGACCCCCAGATCCAAGAGGATCCCATGGACTTCAGAGATGCCCAGTTGAGTCAGTGTGGCTTTCAAGGTGTTGAAGTTGGCGTGAATGACGTTTAAGCGATTGGCGTAAGCTGTTAATCGGGCACTGGCTTCACGAATGGCTTGTTCATCCTGATCGAAGGCAATCAAACGTCCCGATGTCAGCGCTTTGAGGATCCCTTCAGCGTGACCACCACGTCCCAGGGTCCCGTCCACATAGATCCCGGTTGGATCTATGGACAGCCCTTCCAGCACTTCAGTGTAGAGGACCGGAATGTGCGTCATCCTTTGAAGTACTCGGTCAGCGTTTCGGCGACCGCCTCGAAGGACGAACTGGCTTCGGCTGCATAGGCTTCCCAACGGGCTTTCGCCCAGATTTCCACATGAGAAGCGACCCCGACGATGACAACTTCCTTTTCGATCCCGGCATCCTCCATGAGGGGTTGCGGGATCAGGATGCGTCCGGTCGTATCGACTTCCACTTCAGCGGCCTTGGCGGTCACCATGTGGATGTACATGCGGGATTCGCGTTTGGTCGTGGGCAATTTCTGGAGTTCAGCCAGAATGGCTTCCCAGCGGTCATTGGTGTAGACATAGATGCATCCATCAAGACCCTTGGTCAGAATCATCGACGATCCCAACGCATCACGAAAGCGAGCGGGCATGATGATGCGCCCTTTGCTGTCGGTGTTGTGTCGGTATTCGCCCATGAACGCCATGTTGCTTCTCCCACTTTTTCCCACAAACTGCCACTATCTACCACCATTATACCCTTCTTGTGCAAAAAGAAAAGGGATTTATGCATTTTTTCTTTGCACAAATCCCTTGTTTATAACTTAAGGTTGGATCAGCCAGCGCAGGACATCCGCGATACGCACGGCCCAAGCACTCTCATGATGGATTCCACCCGGAATTACTTCGGTTCTCAGCGCTTTAGAACGCTTGTGAGCCACGGCTTCGACGATCCGGTGATGGGTTTTGACATAGCGACGATTGTGCACCGGCTCCGAAGACTCGGTGTCTCCGGTATCCAGATACATCCGGGGTAAGATCCCGTCAAAGGCTTCGATGCGTTTCATCAAGGGTTTCTCCGCAAACCACCAGGCGTTTGAGAGCCCGAAGATCCCGCTTAAGCGATCCGGATAGGCCAAGGCTGCACACAGGCTAATGAATCCCCCCATGGAGGATCCCCCCATATAGACTCCCGTTGTCGGATACTTGCGGGTGTAGTATGGAACGACTTCCTCCATCACGTACTTGAGATAGAGATCCCCTTTCCCCCCGGCAATTCGTGGAAGTCCCAGCTTGAGCAAAGTTTTAGTCCCTTTGAACGGACTGTATTCATCCATACGCCCGGCACCGTCTTCACAGTTGTTGATCCCGATCACCCGCATCTTGGGCACTCCCGCTTGTGTCATAGCTTCATACACGCGCCAGGATTGCCCGTAACCGGCGGTCTTGTCATCAAAGAGATTCTGTCCGTCATGCAGAATGAGTAAAGGACCCGGTTCTTCCGGGCTCAAGGTACTGCACACATAGAAACTGACTTTACGGTTCAGTGTGGTACTGAACCGTGTGCTTTTCCGATAGGGTTTCATGAATAAAAAAAAGCGAAAAATCGCTTATTTGCTGGTGCTTTCATAATGTCCGCATGCACAGACATGATGAGGCTGTTTGAATTCACCGCAACTTGGGCATTTGACCAAGCTCGGTACCGCCAGCTTGTAGTGAGTTCTCCGTTTCGCTTTTCTTGTTTTCGATATGCGCCGTTGAGGAACAATCGCCATGGTTTACACCTCCTCCTCGTTGATTTTAAAATCCTTCAGTTTGGCTAAGCGCGGATCCGGCTCGGAAGCCTTGGATTTCGCATAGTCGTCTTCGCTGAGAATCTCCCAGCCATCCCCTTTGGGATACGTCGTTAGCCCGGGTTTGGTGACCGCCAACGGTTTCTCCAGCCAGATTGCACTGAGTATGGACTCACGCAGATCCAAGCCGTCCTTGGTGATCAGCTTCACATCGGGGTCGTCATCCGGGTCAAACGCATACGTAACATCCATCTCCGCGGTAAACGGAACAGCCACATCCTCTAGCGTGATCGAACACGGGAGGATCATGGTGCCGGTGATGCTCGCTTCGATAATGAAGCGGTCACTGCTGCGCTCATAAAACACGAGTCCTTCGACATGGACCTCCTCCAAACGGCGGATGCCCATGACCTCGGGAATGACCTCGAAGACGATGTCATCGCTGAAGCGCGTTTCCTGCGTCTTCAGCACATGTAATTCATGCTTGGACCAATTCATCGCAACTCCTGACATGACAACGTTGATATTATAAAGAATACCCGGGGTAATGTCAAACACTTAATCCGTCGGGTGATTAACCCCAACAACTGTGCTAAAATCATCGTATGACGATTCTTGGACTCATCGTGGAATACAACCCCTTTCATCACGGCCATCGCCATCATCTCGATGAAGCCATCAAACTGACCCAACCGGATTTGATCGTGGCAGTCATGTCGGGGCACTTCGTCCAGCGCGGTGAACCCGCCTGCTTGGACAAGTGGACAAGAACCCAAGAAGCCCTCGATCAAAGCATCGACCTCGTGATCGAGTTGCCTTTTGCGTTGACCGTCCAGAGTGCATCGACTTTCGCCTCCAGTGCCGTCTATCTTTTAAGTCAAGCCGGCGTTACCGATCTGGTGTTTGGCTCCGAGTCGAACGATCTGGAAACCTTAAAACTGATGGCTGAACTCCCGATCAACGTCGATGCGATCAAGGAATCCCTGAAACAAGGGCACGGTTTCCCCAAAGCCTACGGCGCTGCCATGGGTGCCTATCCGCCCAATGACATCCTGGGGATTGCTTACCTTAAGGCCTTGGCTTCGACCCCGATCACACCCCACACGATCCAACGCACCAACGCCTATCACTCCACTGACCTTGATCACCCGATCGTCAGTGCCACCGCCATCCGCCAAGCATTAGCCAAAGGTCTATCCATCGATAAAGCGACCCCGATGGCTCACGCGTTGATCGAAGCCCAAACCCGAGATTTTGCCCGATATTATCCACTGATTCGAACACTTTTATTAACGCTTCCGAAAACAACTTTGGAAGCACTCTTCCTAATGGATGAAGGGCTGGAAAATCACCTGGTCAAACTGGCAGAACAGTATACCGATTTTGAACCGTTCATGTACCATGCGGTAACCCGCCGTTACACCAAAGCCCGCATCCAGCGGACCCTCACCCATTTGATGGCGCACACCACGAAAACCGAATTAAAAAAACTTCCGCCGCTTCAAACCCTACGCGTCTTAGGGTTCAGTGCCAAAGGCCAACGTCATCTGCGCACTTTACGCGACAACGGGATCCGAATCGCAACCCGCTTCAACCAGGTGCCCATCCCCTATCGCCGACTCGAACTGAAAGCGACAGCGGCTTATGGCCATGTTTTGAGCGCCGAAGCTCGACAAGCGTTGTTGGAACGGGAAATCAAAGGCCCCATTCTACCGGAGCCTATTGAACCTACTGATAATTGAGATTGGAAGGATAGACCCAAGGGATCGGTACGATCCCTTTTAGTTTGACCAAAACAGGATGATCTACCCCTAAGGCCGATGGCCAAGGACCAAACAGGAGTTGTTGAGCCTGTCGAGCCGTAGTGGTGTAGCCAGAGCCACTAAACATAAAGGTGATGTTATCCCCGTCCTGAGTTACGGATAGGTGAGCCATACTTGGATCGCGTCGAATCAACAAAGGTTTGAGTTTGGTGAGGAGCTGTTCAAAATCCAGCACCTTTAATGTGGATTCCATCGGTTCTTCAACGACAGGCCAGCCTTTGTTTTGGAGAATGGGCACCAAGGGATCATTGTGGATGAGTTCCACGATGACCCGCGAAACACCAAGTTCTCGAGTCAAGGCATCCGCTAATGCCGGTAAGACACTTGGATCGCCCCCAAACTCACGGATCCACGCTCCGGGTTTATTGGGGCGACGTGTGACGACCGCATAAGCGATCGGTGATTGATGATCCAGAACGGTACAGATGTTGGTGTTCATCCAATTGCTTGGAACGGAGGTCGCTTCGATCAGTTCCTGAATTTGCTTGAGTGACCGTTCAAAACGATAGGGATTTTGATCATACATGACTTTTAAAGCCGGAATATGAGCCGTTTCTACGGGAACCATCGTGATGGGTTGTGCAACGCTGGGGACTTCAAAGGTCAACACCGAGGAGAGGCGTTCAGCACCGTAACGCAGGTAGAGATCGATCGATCCAGAGATAACCACGACGTCCACTTTCGCTTGGCGCATGGTTTTCTCGGCAGCATCCAACAATTTACTAGCGATGCCTTGATGACGGTAATCCAGATGCGTCGCCACGGCTCCGATGGATGCCACGGAAAAAGCATTACCCTCGATCACTACCGTTTCGGTCCAATAATTCAATGCTCCGATAACTTTCTCATCATCAAGTGCCACAAACCGATGAGCAAGGTTGCCTTCACTGAGTAACCAGGGATAACGGTGGCGCATCCGGGGATGAAAAACCGTCTCGATGAGATCGATCTGGGCTAAATGCGTTTGAGGGGTACAGGTCGTAATAATCATTTGTTTCCTAAAAGAAAAAGGTCGGTCAAACCTTTTTGTGGGATTGTTCAAGATCCGCTTTGATCTTGGTGGTAGAAATGCCTTCGGTACGCGGAAGGTAGACGACTTCACACAGATCGCTCAAATGATCGAACTTGCCTTTCCAATCGTCGCCGATCACGAAAACATC
>CAINEY010000049.1 GCA_903847945.1 uncultured bacterium
TCGTATTTCTGAAGACACGCCCTCAAGCCGATTCCCCCATCTAAATACTCCCTGACGATCTTATTCTTTTCCTCGATACTGTAAACTGCGTGCTTCTTGGTTTTCCTCATTGAGATCCTCCTAAAGAAAAACACTAATGTTCATTTTACACTAGTGTCTTTTTTTATCGTGTCCGTTTTAAGGAAACAGGTTCTTCTTAGAGTATACGTTTTTTATTTCGTATCTACTCTTCGGGGTTCATTTCAAAAGGCGGACGTTGTGTTTTAAGATGAAACCCAAGAGAGCGGAGTTGAGTTCATGGGGCTTCTCGAAGATCGCCACATGACCGCAATCCGGAATCGTGAGGTACTCGGCATGGGGAATGGATTTGGCCATAAGGGCGGAGAATTTGAGGGGTTTGAGGGTATCCTGCTCTCCACACAGAATGAGGGTTGGGCAGGTGATCTTGGGCAGTTCGGCCGTCATCGTCACATCATTCAAGAATGTTTCGTAGAGGGTGATCTGACCGTCGAAGTAATCCGGTCCGATGGCATTCATCGCTTTGGCGCGTTGACTCAACATCTCCCCGTTTTTGGCGATGAAGCCGGGGGAGTAAATGGACGGCATCATGCGGTTGAAGAAGGTCTCACCGTGTTGTGTTGCGGCGGCGTCTTTCCACTGTCCGACGGTGTTGCGTAGCGTGTCATCCAATTCACTCACGGAATCGATAACGGAAAGCGTCTGTACCCGTGAGGGATAATCGATGGCTAGGCGTAAGGCGACTTCTCCGCCGTAAGAAGTTCCAATCAGGTGGGCCTTAGCTATTTTGAGGTGATCCATCAAGGCGATCACCTCTTGAGCGTGTAAGGCAAACGTATACGGTCCTTTGGGCTTGGACGACTTGAGTTGTCCGCGGAAATCGTGAAGTACGATGCGGAAACCCTGGGCTTCAAAAGGGGGAAGCTGATTGGCCCAGCTGGATGTGCTGGCCATGACGCCATTGAGAAAGAGCACCGTTTCGGATGAATCCGGATTTCCTTTGATCTCATAGAAGAGATCAACGTGATGATGAGTGAAGATCGGCATAAAGCACCTCGCTTAGGTTTATCATACCCCATCCCTCCCCAAAAGCGAATAAGCCAAAGGCCCTGTGCTACAATAAAAACATGAAGATACAACGGACTCCCGAAATCGATGCATTCTTTAAGCGTTGCCGAACGCATTTGACCTCGGATCAGAAAAACCGCTTTGTCGGAAAGACGATCACGAAGGCAAATCATGATGCGGTACGCCGACAGATGAAAGCCGCAGGCTTTGCGGAGTTGCAAGGCGAAGCGTCGGCTTGGCCATCGTTGTGGATCAGTTCCCACGCCTTCCAACAACGTCCTTATCCTCAAACCATCCGTTGGGAACGCTTATCCACCGGAGACTTCCGTTTTGATCGACTCAAACTCAACGCCGGAGAACTGTTCAACGCGCAAGCCATCGTGATGGATCCGCAACGGGAACTCAATGAGTCGATGGTGCTAAGGGCGTTGGATGAACCGTATGATGCTCCGTTCTTGTGGCAGGGTGACGATGCTTGGATGATGGATGTCCCCTCGGAAGCTTTTACGATCGATCCCTTGGCTCAAAAAGCCAAAGGTCATGTTTTGGCCATTGGGTTAGGCATCGGGTACTATCCGTTCATGGCCTTACGTAATCCACAAGTGATCGATGTGACGGTGATCGAGAAGGCTCCGGAAGTCATTGAGTTGTTTGAATCCGTCCTGCATGCGCAGTTTCCGCGTCCTACCGACCTGAAAATCATCGAAGGCGATGCCTTTGACATCTTTACTCCAAAAGGCTTGGCGCCGTATGACACGGTGTTTGTGGACATCTGGCGCAGTGCCGATGACGGGTATCCCCTCATTGAAGCCCTGTTGGGTCAAGTCAACCCGCCTTTGGATAAATTGGACCTCTGGATCGAAGATTCGTGCTTTGAGTTCATGCCGAGCCTGATCTTTCTTTACTTTGAAGCCTTGGCGCATCATCGTCCGGTTTCTCATCGCGATCCGTTCTATGCGCGTCAATTGCGTAAGATCGACGCGTATTTCACCCAAGATCCATCAGTCGTTTCACGGGTGGATGAGTTGAAATACCGCATGTATGATCGATCGATCCTAAGAGCCATTGCGGCATTGAAGGTGGACTAATGCGTGTCTTTATTGCGATACAACTGCCAACGGATGTCATTGATGAATTGATTCGGGTTCAAGCGGTTTTCAAGTCCAATCGTCGACGGGGGAATTTAACCACACCCCAGAATCTGCATCTGACGCTTGCTTTCATCGGTGACGTCGAGACGACAGTGCTGGAGCGGGTGGATCAGGTGCTGGAGAACCTGGAGATTCCGGAGTTGACTCTGACTTTGGATCACGTGGGATCGTTTGATCGCCGGGATGGGGTCGTCTGGTGGGTCGGACTCAAGCCCAATGCCCAACTGATGGCCTTTCAACGCCAACTGACCGAGGGTCTTCGTGAAGCGGATGTGCCTTATGATGCCAAACCCTTTCGACCCCATCTGACCCTGGTGCGCAACTACGCTCCGGCCCATGAACCGGTGATGTTGCCGGTGATCCAACCCCTCTCCTTTAGCACCCATTCGGTGACTCTCATGCGATCGCACCGGATCAACGATCAACTCGTTTATACCCCCTTGGCGATCTATTCTTGAAATCCTGAGCGCAGGCTGCTTTGAACATGTATAATGATGTATATACAACATCCAAAGGATGAGGTGTTCATCATGTGGGAAGCCTTTATATTAGCCTTGAATGTGGTGTTTCCGTTGACCGGGTTAATCACGCTGGGGTACATTGCCCGTCGGATGAAACTGGTTCAACCGGCGGTGTTGGAGGGCATGAACCAACTGGTTTTTCGCTTGCTGCTCCCAGCAGCCCTGATGCGCAGCATCATCTCCATCAATCTGTCGGAGCCGATGAATCCCACCGTGTTCATTTTGGCATTGGGAATCATGATTGTCTTGATTGCGATTGCAATGCCGGTCGTTGAACGAGCAGAGCATGATCCGCGTCGACAGGCTGTTTTGGTTCAGGGAACCTTTCGAAGTAACTTCATTCTCTTTGGATTGCCGATAGCGACGGCTTACTACACGGATATCGGGATCATCGCGCTGATGTTGGCGATGATGGTCCCCATTATCAATCTGTTTGCGATCCTTGTTTTGGAACATTATCGGAATCGGGGATCGGGTCTTCGCACCGTCTTCACCAAGATTTTAATGAATCCGTTGTTTATCGGATCCGCCATAGGGGGGATTCTCTTGGTCAGCGGGATCGTATTACCGCCTCCAGTTAAGCGATTGGTGGATTATGTGGCGGATATGGCAACACCGTTAGCCTTGCTGACCTTAGGCGGGCTTTTCAGCCTGAGTTCCGTTCACCGGAATTTGAAACCAACGCTGATTTTAACGGGCATCAAACTGATCGGGGTACCTTCACTGGCCATCGGATTGGCCTTGGCGCTGGGGATCCGTCAGCGTGAACTTATGGGCTTATTGCTGTTGTTTGGATCCCCGGTCGCGGTGTCTTCTTACTCGATGGCTGTGGCGATGGATTGCGACGGGGAATTGGCGAATCATCTGGTCGTGACAACGACCCTGTGTTCATTGGCCAGTTTTGTGGTGTGGATCTTTGTGTTTAGGGTGGCCAATCTGATCTAAAGGTGAATTATGAATGTGTACTGGACGGATTTGCACAGCAACCTGCATTCTGCCGATGTGGATCATGCATCACGATGGTTTGAACACGCCCGTCGAATCATGGATTTTTGGGCTATTGCGTATTACCCGTATGCATTGATCCCGTTGAGAAACGGATTTAAAGCTGAAGGCGTTATCGATGTACAGACCATCGACGCCGATTGGCAAAAACTCGCTGACTTGACACAGCAAGCTACTCAAGAAGGCTTTCCGGTGTTTATGGGGTATGAATGGCAGGGAAACGGGGCAGACGGGGATCACAATGTCTTCTTCAAAGACCAAGGATATCCTGTTTTTCCTGATCGATATGAAACCTTAAAAGAACTGGTGATGCCTTCGCCGGCAATTGCTATCCCTCACCATATGGCATATCAGCCGAGATTCAGAGGGAAGAATTGGCATACGCATGATTCGCAGTTCTCGCCGTTTGCTGAAGTCTTCTCTTCACACGGTTCCGGAGAAGATGATCCTGTAAGTCTGCCGATGGAACGACATGTTCACATGGGTCCAAGAACCGGTGTGACCGGATTGAAGGCTGGTTTGGAGTGTGGATTCCCTATTGGAATTATCGCCTCCGGCGACAACCATACGTGTCCGGGAGTACACGTCAACGGAGCGATGGCAGTCTGGGCACCGGAGTGTTCGAAAGATGCCCTCTGGGAAGCCATGGTCAATCGTCGGGTGTACGGAGTCAGTCGAGACCATATCCGACTGGATTTTCACGTTGATGAAGCGTGGATGGGCAGTAACCTCGATCGTTCCGAAGGACGGACGTTGCGAGTCGATGTGGAAGGAACCGATCGCATCGATCGCATCGAAATCCTTTCTGATCGTGGACGATTGGCCCTTTGGTCACCCGATGAATCCCTTCAACAAGTG
Source organism: uncultured bacterium (assembly GCA_903847945.1). Taxonomy (GTDB): domain Bacteria; phylum Bacillota_I; class Bacilli_A; order Erysipelotrichales; family Erysipelotrichaceae; genus UBA2212. The sequence continues at coordinate 4,622 of CAINEY010000049.1, forward strand.
TCAGAAGAACATACCTTACGAGTGGAGTTTGGATGGGGACCCGACCGACGGATCTTCCCGGAATGCGTCCAACAAGTTTGGGACGGAACGCTGCATGTAGAAGGAACGATCACCCAAATTCTGCCGTGTTTCAATCATTTCGATCAACGGGTAAATCAGATCGATTCATCAACTTTAGCGTTCTCGCTGATCAGCACGAAACAGAATCCCAATGATCGATGGATGGGAGTCGGTTCGGATCTGCAGGAAGGATTTGTTGTTCGATTGAAGATGTCTCCATCATCTCATTTGGTATTGACCGTCAATGGGCATCGTTGGATTCACACCATTGAAACGTTGTGTCACCATTCAGTGATTCACCCATTCTTAAGCCTTGCACGACAGCGAATCGCCGATCAGTGGGGCGATGTTGCTCTCAATCGGAGAGACGCATGGTGGCACAATGCGCCAAAGGTCAAGTTGCACCGTGCATGGTCTGCAGAGGATACCCAGTTCAAGCGATCGATGGTTTTGCCAGAGGGTTTGCGATATGTTCGGGTGAACGTGGTGCAAGTCAATGGATCCGTTGCCTGGAGTAGCCCAATCTTCTTTTCGGAGGGTTCGTATGGATCATGAAAAGCTGAAGGAGTATTCGATCGGCGTAGCTAATCAGCTTCACCTAGCCTTGTCTGCTCAAAAAGATAGTCTCATCGATGTTGGCTTGGATCTGGTGAATCGGGTCTTGCATGGCCATCATGTGTGGGCTTTTGGAAGCGGTCACTCGCACATCCTGGTTGAAGAGTGGCTGGATAAACCTGGTAGTCCACAGTTTATTAAAACAGTCGGTATGGAAGAGGTTTTAGGGCATCCGGTCAAGTGTGGAATCATCGAGCGTGATGAAGCCTTTGGGGCTGTTGTCATGAAGATGTGGTCAGTTAAAGCCCGCGATGCGGTGATCCTCATCTCAAATTCAGGCACCAATGGACAGATCGTTGAGTTGGCACTCCAGCTTAAGACGAAACAATGTCGGGTGATCGCGCTCACAAATCCAACGCAATCTAGGGCGGTATCGGCTCGGCATTCGAGTGGTAAGAAATTGTATCAGATAGCGGATGTCGTCTTAGATAACTACAGTGGGAATGGAGATGCCGTGTTTGAGGTGGCTAAGGATCAGTTCATGGGTGCGACATCCACAATCATTGGTTCCGCCTTGATTCAAGCGCTAAATGTAGTGATGATGACGGCGATGGTTCAAGCCGAATTCCATAAATCACGCAGGATGAAGGGGAAGATCAATGATCGCTTGGTGACCATTGATCGGGAAGGCATCCGACAGTCCTTGGACGAGTTTATTCATCGATTGACCAAAGCGATAGATGATCACTGTGAGTTGACGTTGCCGCAGATTGCACGAGCCGGACAAGTCGCTGCACAAGCGGTGTTGGATGGCCATGATTGTTTCATGTTTGGGATGGGACATGATCATTCGCTGGTCGAAGAGATTCATGCGAGGGCTGGGACAGTGATGGTGAATCGTTCGCTGGTGATGCACAATCCGGAGACCATGATCACCAACGGACAGCTCAAAGCGAAACTGTATGCCGGGATCACCTCCTATGGACAAGCCATCTACGAGATGGCAGATCCGAATCCGGGAGACTGTTTCCTGGTTTTCTCACAACAATTTCATGAACCGGCTATTCAGCAGTTATGTGTTTTGGCTGCTAGACAGGGGTGTCCGGTGATCGGTGTGACCCGTGCTCAAACCAAGGAGTCATCCCCGCTTGAGGGAATCACATGGATCAAGATGAGGATTCCCTCGCGATTGCATTGTGGTCACTCGTTTGTCGGGGATCTGACAACGGTTCTGGGGGCACTAACCGGTCAATGTCTGGTTATGGCACAAGCGATGATGCTGATGGATCAAGGTGTCGTGTTGCCCTCACGGATCAGTGTCAATACCGATCGGGGATTGATCCATACGGAAGCGATGAATCGGAAACATTTCAAGGCGTCAATCGTCTGAGGAGGGTTTATGGACGAACTCATGAGAACTTACCTGCAGGAGATTCCCAAAGTAATTCACTACATTGTCGATGCTGCATTTAGTCGGCCCACCCAATGGAACGGAAACGAGAAGACCCTTGTTTTGATTGGTTCCGGGAGTTCACAACACGCCTTTTTATCGACGCGTCCTGTGATTCAACAGTGGACCGGCTGTGTGGTGGATACCTACTATCCGCATGCGTTCCTGGATGAACCGGAATTGAATCGGAGGTATGATCCGCAATCCACCGTGGTGATCGGGTTATCGCAGACCGGTACCAGTTCAGGGACCTTTGTAGCCTTGCGTCGAGCCAAATCAGCGGGATATCGTGTTTTGACACTGACCGGCAACTCGGACAGTCCGATCGCCCGATTGGGGGATGAGCACATCAACCTCCAATGCGGGGAAGAGTTGACCAACGCCAAGACCAAGGGCTACAGCGCTTCGATGGTTCAACTGATGTTGATGGGTTGGGATCTGGGTCGGGTGTTGAAACGGAAAGATCCTTGCCCACTTCAGGACTTGATGCAGGCTTTACGTTTAGCAGCGGATGAGATTCCGTCGATTAGGACGCAGACCACGGCGTGGGTCAATGCCCATCCTCAGTGGGCCAAGGCGACAACCCTGATGATTTTGGGTCATGCTGAAACCACGGCTTTGGCGATGGAAGGGGCTTTAAAGCTGTCAGAAACCCACTACATTCCGGTTTTGTGGGCTGATGCGGATGAATACATGCATGGATTTCACCGTCTCCTGGACTCCCAGAGTCACCTGATTCTGATTGAAGGTCAAGGTCGAGGAAGAGACGCCTTGTCAGCCATCAAAGCTTATGCCCGGATGATCACACCTCAGGTATTGCACATCGGTCCGGGTGACGACGCGGACATCCGGATCGCTCCGTGGACGATCATTCCGCCGTTGCTTCAGGAAGTGGCTGTCTTTCAGACGCTTGCGGTATTATGGCCTGATCTGGCCAACCAGGAACCCAATGCACCGCGTCATCCCGATTTGGTGGAGCACTTAAAATCGATCCAACTCGATGTATTATAATGCCCCTATGACTGGCCTCTTGATTCAACCCACCCAAACAGAACTCACCCTCATCCGTGCGTTGTTTCGCGAATACGCTCAAAGTTTGCCGATTCCCCTGGATTTTCAGGGTTTTGATGAGGAATTGGCTCACTTACCCGGGAAATATACGCCTCCCTTAGGAGGGATTTGGTTGGCGTGGGATGGTCCACAACCCGTCGGTTGTGTGGCCATGCGTCCCTTCGATCCCGGTCGTGCTGAACTGAAACGGCTGTATGTCCGACCTGACTTTCGGCATCGCGGCATTGCGGAAGCGTTGACTCAAACCGTGATCCAAGCCGCCAAAAAGGCCGGTTACCAGGCCTTGTTGTTGGATACGCTGGAGTCGATGACGCCAGCCATAACGCTTTACACCAAACTCGGGTTTCATCGGATCAACGCTTACTACCCCAATCCATACCCGACCGCCTACTTCGAATTGAAACTCAACTAGCCCGGATCCGGGCTTTTTGCTGGGCACGAACAGCTACGACAGCAATCAGAGCCGCTGACGTCAAAGAGAGTCCGGCAGCTCCCAAGAAGACAACATTCCATCCGTAAGTCAAGGCAATATAGACACTGACCCCTCCGCCGATGATTCCGGCGACCCCCTTAGCGCTGTACACCAGAGCCATGTTGGTGCTGGCATACTTCGATCCAAACCGATCCACCGTCAGGGAAGGGAACAGACTGAAGATCTGACCCCAGGTCAACATCACACCCATCAGCGTGATCACATAGTAGATCGATCCCCACGGCGTTACGATCGGCAGGATCATCAGGAAGAAGGCATTGAGGGAGAACGACAGGATCATCGTGGTGGTTCGACCGATCTGATCGGAAACAAACCCCCACAGGATGCGACCGCTTCCGTTAGCCAGGTTGTTCAACATAACTGCCGCTACGATCACGGACGGAGCGATCCCCAGACTAAGCCCCATCGGTTTGGCATTGGCAGTGATCACCAATCCGCCGATGTTCATGGCCAGTAAGGCCATCCAGATCAGCCAGAAATCCACAAGCCGGACCAGTCGAGTCGGAGATACACCTTCCGAGGGACTGGTCTTTTTTGCGGTTGCTGCACTACTGGGAAAGCGCAGGATCGCCACAGAAAACAGCAAGATCCCCAACTGAATCAACCCGATCCGTTCAAATGCCGGTCGGATCGATCCGCTCTCCAGCCAAGCATTGATGAAAGGAATGAACGGGATGGATCCCATCCCGTAGGCAGCCGTGATGATGCCGGCTGCGATGCCTCGATGATCGGGAAACCACTTGACGGCGATGGAAGTGCATGCCCCATAAATCACGGCTGCTCCGATGCCGCAAGCTCCAAACAATCCATAAAACATCGCCACGGAAGAGACTTGTCCCATCATGAACCAACCGCCACTAACAACAAAAGCCGCGATCAACAACATCGGTTTTGACGGGAAACGATCCAAGATCCACCCGCTGAAGGGCTGAACAAAGGTCTGAAGCATCACAAAGACGGTGAATCCGAACTGGATCACCACCAGGGAAACCTGAAGCTCTTGTGCAACCGGAGCCGAGTAAAGGGTCCAGGCATATTGGAGGATGGCAATGCTGGCCATGGACAAGACACCGGGAACAAGTTGGAACCAACGGTTGTTGAGCAGGAATCGAAGGGTCATAACAGGGTCCTCCTCGGCATATAAAAAGCGGAAATTCCGCTTTTAAGACATGGTAGTCCGATAAGCCGACTGCGTGATGCTGAAGCGGTCCGACCGGTAATAGGTGCTGGTAAATTCGAAGGCTGCGCCGTTTTTTAGATAAGAAACCATGGTGATCTTCAACAGCGGGAAGCCAACCGGAACCTCCAATAAGGTCGAGAGTTGTTCGTCCGCGACGACGGCTTCGATGGTCTGATTGGCGTAGGTGATGACCAGTCCGACCTTACGTTCCAGGTGATAGTAGACGGAACCGCGCAGGATCTCCTCATTGCAGTCCCCAAAGTACGAAGCCAAATACGCCGAATCCTCAAACGCATACGGTTCACCGTCCACGTTGCGCACGCGACGGATGTACCAGACCTGCTTGTTGGTTGTGATGTTGAGCCGGAAGGCGACGTTGGCATTGGCGTTGTCGCGTTTGTAGTCGATGATGCGGTTAGTGACGGTCAATCCGCGACGCATCGCTTCTTCGGTAAAGCACAAGAAACTCTGCAAGTCTTTGAATTTGGGCCGTTCGGAGACGAAGGTGCCTTTTCCATGATAACGGGTCAAGACGCCCAACACCACCAGTTCATCGACCACTTTCCGTGCGGTCATGCGGGAGACACTGAACTTGCTGGCCAGCTCGTTCTCGGATTCGATCGGATCGCTGGGAACGATCTCTTTGCGGTTGATGCGACCGATAATGTATTCTTTGATTTCCTGATGCTTGTTGCGATTTTCCATGAGCATAACCACCCCTTGTACAGGTTGAATTATAGCACATTAACTTATCAATACAAGTTGCAGAAAACATCTTGTATAGATGAGTTGAGCGCGTTATAATGAACATGTATATATAAGAGGGAGGAATCATCATGCCATATCTTAACGGAACGTCCAACTTTGACAAGTATCCCACGACGGTTGTTGACGGGTTTTCAGACCAGGTGTTTGCGGGGTATGACGCCATCGCCCACCAGCTGAAACGTGTCGCCAAGCCTGATGCGGTGATCGTGATCGATACGTACGTCGGGGTAACGGAGGATGTCCTGGATGCGTTGGTGGCTCGGCTAAAACCGCAGACCGTCATCCGCAGTCTGGATGTCTTTGTCGACAGTGTCACCATGCAGGCGATGCTGAAACGCTACATTACCGATGACCGCGTCTTTGGGATCGCTTATACCGGGGAATGGTCGGATTTCATCGATCCGGTCAAACTCAAAGCGGCACAAACCCAAGTCGCTCAGGCCAAAGGGCTTACGCTGATCTTCGGGGTCGGAGCGCACTACATTACCCGAGGGGATGTCCTGGTGTTTGCCGATATGACGATTTGGGAAATCCAGATGCGTTACCGCAACCGGAAGATGACCAACTTCAACGCCAACAACGCGGAAGAAGACGGGATCCGGAAATTCAAACGGGGCTACTTCATCGATTGGCGTTTATCGAACCGATCCAAAGTCGATCTCTTCGATCAGTTTGATTTCTACCTCGATACCGTCTGGCCCGATAAACCTGCCATGATCACCCGACAAGCCTTTGAGAACGGGTTGAAACAGATCCTTCACCAACCCTTCAGAACGGTACCGTTCTTCGATGAAGGGCTGTGGGGCGGCCAATGGATGAAAGAAGTGTGCGATGTCGAAGACAAACAACGCATCAACTACGCGTGGAGTTATAACCTCCTGTTCCAAGAAAATGAAGTCAATCTGACTTACGGAACGACCCGCATCAACATTCCCGGATACACCTTACAGTTGCGTTACCCGAAGCTCTTGATCGGGGAGAAAGGCTTTGCCCGTTTTGGGGCAGAGTACCCCATCCGGTATGACTTCCTCGATACGATGGAAGGCGGCAACCTGTCGTTGCAGGTCCATCCGGATACCCAATACTATCAGTCTCAGTTTGGCTTGCCGTTTACTCAGGATGAGAGCTACTACTTCCTGGATTGTGCGCCGACGGACACCTACATGTATTTGGGCTTGAAGACCGGTGCGAAACGCGAAGACGTCGAACGCGATCTGAAACGGGCAGCGCGCGGGGAGATCGAGTTCCCGGCTGAACAGTACGTCAATAAGATCCTGGTCAAGAAGCACGATCACCGGCACATTCCGGCCGGTACGATCCATTGCTCGGGAGCCAACACGATGGTGTTGGAAATCTCGTCTGCCCCATGCATCTTTACCTTTAAGTTGTGGGATTGGGGTCGGGTCGGTTTGGATGGGATCCCTCGTCCGACGCACATCGATCGCGGGATGAAGGTCGTCCAGTGGGATAAAGATACCGAATGGATGAACCGCACCTGTGCCTTTGAACCGGTTCCGATCGCTCACGGGAAAGGCTGGCGCGAAGAACGCACCGGTCTGCAGGAAACGGAGTTTATTGAGACCCGACGGGTTTGGACCTCGGTCAAGATCGAACGGGAAACCCATCATGAAACTCACGCTTTGCACTTGGTGGAAGGCCGTGAAGCTTTGATCGAATCCCCGACTAGCGCCTTTAAACCGTTTGTGATCCACTTTGCGGAATCCGTATGTATCCCTGCGACGATCGATCGCTACACGATCCGTCCGATCGGGGAAAGTGAAGGGCAGGAAGTCGGGATCATCATCGGGTTTGTCCGATTCTAGGTATGAGAACGATCGTATGTCGGGATGCGGCAGAGTTGGGAGAACGCACCGCTTCCCTGATTCAGGATCAGATTCGACAGAAAAAGAATGCCGTGTTGTGTTTGCCGACGGGATCGACTCCGATTCCGGTCTATCAGGCACTGATCGGTCAAGTGAGCCGATACAACCTCGATACCTCCCAAGTGGAGTGTTTCAATCTCGATGAGTATGTGGGACTCCCGGAGAATCATCCGCAGCGTTATGAAAGCTTCCTCAGTGAAAACATCCTCGATCCGTTACTGATCGCACCGGAGCACCGGCACCTCTTGGACAGCACTGCCCTCGATCTGCGGGCGGAATGCGACCGCTACAATGCCTTGATCGATCACTACGGAGGCTTTGACCTCTTGATGGATGGGCTGGGTGAGAACGGCCACGTGGCGTTCAATGAGCCCAGTCAGCAGTTTGAAGCCCGGACCCATGTCAGTGACATCGCCTTATCCACGCGACTCGCCAATGCCCGGTTCTTCGATCACCTCGACGATGTCCCCCAACAAGCCCTGACCATCGGTTTTGCGGACATCTTGAAAGCCAGAACCATGATCGTGATCGCCTCTGGCCCCAAAAAAGCCGAAGCGATCGAACGGTTCTATACGGAGACCCTCATCACCCCGGCTTTCCCCCTGTCGTTTCTGCGTATGCATCCTAACCTGATTATGGTCGTCGATGAGGCGGCGTGCGGATCGGTCATCGATCGGATCCGTTAAGGAGAACCGGTATGAAACGTGTTTCGTTAAAAGGTTTACTGTCGTGGATCCTGGTCGGTTCATTGGTGGGATTAGGGGTTGCCGGATTACGGCTCTTGTTTAATTGGGATCGGGCCTTTACGAACCTGGTTCTCTTCTCATTGGTGGGGGTGGTCGTCGGACTGTTCGCCGCCAAATTCATTTGGGATTACGCCGTCATGCGGTCGCAGGTGAAATCGTATCAGCGCTACTTGGCGAATTACGACATGCCGGCTTATCTGGAATACGCTCAAAAGGCTGTTGAGCGCACCAAAACCAAAGCCTATCAAAACATCCATCGGATGAACCTGTCGTTAGGGTATGCCTATACCGGAGCCTATCGCGAAGCCATTGACACCCTTTCAAAGGTCAACATCGGCGATAAACTCAACTCCTCAACCAATCTGGTCAACATCCTCAACCTGATCAACTACACGATCCAGGATGGGGATCTTCCCCAAGCCCGCAAGCTGATCCAAAAGACCGCTGCGCTGTTGGAACCGGTCGAAGATCATCCCAAGTATGGGTTCTTGATCCACCTGAACCGTTTGCACATGGCGCTCAAAGAGAAGAAAGCTCAGGTTGCTGAAGCCGAACTGGAAAAAGCCGAGCTCTTTCAGAACCTGATCCACGTCGACAGTGTCGAACTGACACTGGCGAAAGCCGCCACGTTGGTTTTGAACGGTAACCTCGAGGCTGCCCGATCGATCCTTGAACCCTTGCGTTCACAACGCTTGGCCCCTGTCTTTGAACGTCAGCGCGAAGCGCTGTGGATGCAATTAAAAACCGTGTGAGGTGCGTATGAAAACAACCCGTTTTAACGCTGTCTTTCCACCGGGGATCATCGTTTCCTGTCAAGCTCAACCGGGTGAACCCCTCTACAAACCGGAAGGGGGCATCATGTGCCTGATGGCGCTGGCGGCTCAACAAGCCGGAGCCATCGGAATCCGGGCCAACAAGGCCCAGGATGTCCGACAAATCAAAGCCATGGTGACGCTGCCGGTGATTGCCATCGACAAGACCCATTATCCGGATTCCGACATTTACGTGACTCCGACCATGGCTGAAGTGGACCGGTTGATGGCGGTCGAAGGAGTGGAAGCGTTAGCCATCGATTACACCTTACGCCCGCGTCCGCACGGCGAATCACTGGACATGTTGACGGCAGCGATTCGGGCCAAGTACCCGCACGTGGCCATCATGGCGGATATCATCACGTTTGAGGAAGGCCTTAACGCGTGGAAACTCGGCGTGGATGCGGTCGCAACGACCCTCTACGGCACCAAAGGGATCCCTGAAACAGACGGACCGAAACCCAACATCCGCTTAGCCAGCCGTTTGGCTCACGCTGTGGATGTTCCGGTCATCGCCGAAGGCGGGATCTATCGCGAAGAGCACGTCACCGCGCTCTTTGAGGGCGGCGTCTACGCGGTGGTGATCGGCGGAGCCATTACACGACCTAAAGAAATCACCGAACGGTACGTGGCTGCCTATCAGGCCACCCAGAAGGAGCATACCCCATGATCCTCCGTTGCGATCACATCTTGACTGAAGACGGGTGGATCGACGGGTGGATCGACGTCGTCCATGGACGTTTTGAGACGGTTCGTCGCGGCGAACCGACGCAAACTCCGGATCGGGATCTGCGCGGTTATCGGCTCTTGCCGGGTTTGATCGATGTTCACTTGCACGGGTATCAGGGTTGGATGAATCCGACCCGACCCATCACGGCTGACGAAGTCCACGGTTTCCTTAAAGCTATGGCCCTGGCGGGGACCACATCCCTTTTGCCCAGTACCGATCCGTCGCATTATCCGGCGCTTGTTCAGGCTGCCCATCATCCAACGGAAGGGGCCCGCTTTGTGGGCATCAACCTGGAAGCGTATTTCTCGTGCCCGACTTACAGCGGGTTTTATGGTGCCCGCGGAATCTTTCCGCAACCCTCTGTGGCCGAATTGAGTCAACTGATTCAACGTTCGGAAGGCTTATTGAAGTACGTCATGATCGCTCCGGAACTCGAGGGAGCCCTGGAAGGCATGCGCTATCTGAAAGATCGCGGAATCAAAGTGAGTGCCGGACATACGATCATGAAAGCGAAAGACTTCAAGCCGTTTTTGGAAAGCGGCTTGATCGATGCCTTTACGCATACGTCCAACAACATGGGTCAGATCCATCAGCGGGATGTCGGTGTAACCGGTTTAGCGTTGTTGGATCCTCAGACGTACTGCGAAGTGATCACGGATTTTCTGCATGTGGAGGATGACATGCTTCGCTTGATCGTTAAGGTCAAACCGCACGACAAGATCGTCCTTGTGTCCGATTCCACGTACTTATCCGGTCAACCCGTCGGGGATTATCCGGTTCCCGGCAACGTCCTGACCGTGACTCCCAACCATCAGATCATCGACCGGGAAGGCAATATCCATGGGGATTGGTTCAGTCTGTATCGCAACACGGTCGAGCTGTTTAAACGGGGCGTGGTGCCTGCGGAAACGGCGTTTACGATGGCGTCCCTGAATCCGGCCCGTTTGATGGACATCGAGAAGGATTACGGATCGATCCGCAGCGGAAAAGTTGCCGACTTCCTGATTGCGGATGAGCAGTATCAGTTAATCGAAACCCAGATCGGGGGACACCCGATCGTAGCGTAAGGAGGAACCATGCGTCACGATTTTTCAGATTATGCCTCGATTTATTCCGTGTTTGATGATTCGACCTGTACGTTGGAAGTCAGTCCGGATACGGTCATTACGGAATCCCCGATCCGCCGTTTAGGCGCCATGCGGGAACTGTTTGTGAATGCCCACGGGTATGACGACGCATTGCCGCTGTACTACATGTACAACGGGATTTACCGTCAAGCCCACAAAGCCTTCTTTGCGGCTCACAACATCAAGTACGAGTATACCGTGCTTCTCACCACGCGGATCAACGGGGAGTGCATCAAAGCGCATGGCCACATCCACGGAATCCATCCGATCAAGAAAGTCCGTCATCAGGAAGCGTATGAGATCCTCTACGGGGAAGGGTACTTCGAACTCTTCAAGTACGTGGATTCGACTATCCAGGTCGTCTTGATCAAGCTGAAACAAGGGGATTTTGTGACGATTCCTCCGGATTATTACCACTTATCGATCAACACCGGCAACGTGCCGTTCATCTTTGGTGACCTTATCATCAACGATGCGGAAAGCGACTACAGTCACTTGAAAGTCAAAAAAGGAGCGCCGTTGTATGTGTTCAAAGACGAGGCGGGAACCCTGGATTTCCAGCTTAACCCCAATTATCTCGATCACACGGTCAAAATCACCCACGTGACCGCGGAGACCTGTCCGTGGCCGACGCAACTGGTGAAGATCCCGCTCTATGCCCATTTCATTACGCATCCGGAGCGTTTTGAGTTCCTCAAATGACCAATGCACCCCTCATCAAACTGATCCCCCAGCACCTGGAAAAGATCTGGGCCGGATCCCGTTTGTCCGCTTGGTATCACCACACCTCGACGCTTCCGATCGGTGAAGTGTGGTGTGTATCCACCCTTGATGCCCATCCTTCTCTCCTTTCCGGGACAGACCTGATTTTGCGCGACGTGTTGAAAGCGAATCCGGATCGGTTTCCATTGCCCAACGGGGAACTGCCGTATCGCATTACACTCATCGACGCTGCCCAACCCCTGTCGGTCCAGATCCATCCCGATCAGGCATATGCCGATCGGATGGGTCTGGAATCAGGTCTCAGTGAAGCCTGGGTGGTGCTCAAGACCACCGGACCAGCAGAACTGGTGCTGGGGCATCATGCCGCATCCAGCGAAGATCTGCACCAGGAGATCAACGACGGCCACTGGGACCGGTTGTTGCATCGGGTGAAGTCCATGCCCTTGCATTGGGTGTTCATCCCGGGAGCCATGCTCCATGCGATCGGGGCCGGGAACCTGATCTATGAAATCAGTGAACGGCCGGATGTGACGTATCGGCTCTACGACTATGATCGCCTCGATGTTTCGACCGGAAAACCTCGCCCCTTGCATCGCAAAGAAGCCTTGTCTTTGATTCAAGTCCCGCAAATCAACCCACCACAGCTTCATCCTTTCCCCGAAACCTCCGATAATCCGCAGGTTTTGTTGGAACGACCCGGGAAGTTTGGAATCAAGAAAGTCGACAGTGCCCCCACCCTCAATCTTGAAACCTGGGGCTTTCTGACCGTTCTGGGCGGCAAAGGAACCCTGTCGGGGACTCCGATCGCATTAGGCGATACGGTCTTGGTCGGCCGTGATCAGGTGCAGTGTTCCTGCAGCGGATCGTGGTGGGGACTCTACGCGTATTTACCGGAGGAATCATGAAGAAGATTGTCTTTCTGGATGTTGACGGCACCCTGATCGAACCGGTGATCGGCATGCATCAGCCGCATCCAAACAATGTGGACGCTTTGCGTAAAGCCCAAGCCAACGGCATCAAGATCGTGGCTGCGACCGGTCGTGAACTGCATTCGATCCGGCATGTCATTGATTTTCCTTTCGATGCGTGCGTTACAGCCAATGGGTCCATCGTCTACGCGGACGATCAACTCATCTTTCAAGGGGGATTTACCTCTGAAGAGATGGTGTTCTTGTGGAACACACTGGAACGCTTGGGTGCCGGGTTTATCTTTCAAGGCGGCACCGCATATTACTATAATGACACCATGGACCCGTATGTAGCCAAGTACGTTGAACGCATGCTGGCTCGCGGCGAGAAACTGATTCAGACCCGTCCGGAAGCGATTCCGGTCACCATCACCAAGTCGACAACGTTCTTTCACAGCAAAGCCATGAAAGACGAGGCGATTGCCCAGCTCGGAAGCCGTTATCGGTTGATGTTCTACAATGCGCCGGTTCGGGCCGGACAAGACGATCGGCTCAGCGGGGATATCTCCAACATCCGCGACACCAAGGGCAGCGGAATCCGGCAAGTGCTGGCTTACTACGCCATCGATCCGAAGGATGGCATTGCCTTTGGGGACAACTCCAACGACATCGATATGTTTGAGATTGTGGACGGATATGCCGTGGCCAATGCCACGGATGATCTTAAAACGTGTGCGAAAGCGGTGATTGGCGATGTGCAATCGGATGCCATCGCGCAAACCATGAATAAATTGCGAATGATTTGAAGTTATTGTTGACAACAAGATGTAAATACAAGTAAACTGTAAGTGACGCAGACATGTATATACATCAGGAAAGGGGAAGACTATGCCAGTCGTATTAGCCCGTATTGATGACCGTCTGATCCATGGCCAGGTCATTGCATCGTGGCTTCGCAGTTTTAGTGTCAATGTTATTGTAATCGTCGATGACGATCTCGCCAAAGACAAAGTCCAACAGGATGTCTTTGCGTTGACTACGCCGCCGGGAGCCCAGCTGTTTGCTCAACCGGTCGAAGGTTTCATCGAAAAGTACAGACGCGGCATTTTTGAGAAGTACAACGTCATGGTCATCTTTAAAGATACCGTGGCACTCACCACAATCGCCAAAGCCGGGGTCAAGTTCCCGGTCAACTTCATCAACGTCGGTGGCATGCGCTTCAAACCTGGCCGCACCCAAATCACCAACGCGGTCAGCGTGACTCCGGAAGAGGCCGATAATCTTCTCTTCCTGAATGAATTTGGTTATAAACTTGAGTACCGTCAAGTTTTAACGCATGAATCAGTTGATCTGGTTCCAATCTTAAAAAAATTAAAGAAAGGGGATTAGAGCTTAAATGACAGAAGCGATTATCATCACCATCATCGCAACGTTGTTGGCTTGGGAATCACAGTCCTTCGGACAGTTCCAGATGCACAATCCGCTCGTTTCCGGTACGATCGTCGGATTGGCGTTGGGAGACGTGAAAACCGCCATTGAAGTTGCAATACCGCTGCAGTTGATTTTCATGGGTGCAATGGGGATCGGGGCTTCAACCCCGCCAGATGCCTTGCTGGGAGCCATTTTGGGGACCTCTCTGGCGATCAAAGGCATTGAAGTCGAAACGGCAATTGCCCTTGCTGTTCCGGTCGCTTTCGTGGCTGTGTCGTTGAATACACTGATCAGAACGATCAACACCTTCACGATGCACTACATGGATAGACTGATTGCGAAAGAGAACTACAAACTCTTCAATATCGTCCATCTGACGTTCAACCCGGCTTTGATTTTGATCCGTAACATCTTGGTCGTTTTCCCCGCCGTCTACTACGGTGCTGAAGCGGTCCAGGCCGTGCTCGATGTGATCCCGCCCTTTATCATTTCGGGATTCAACGTGGCCGGGAAGATGTTGCCGGCGCTTGGGTTTGGGATGCTGATCAACATGATCGGGATTCCGCACCTGATGCCGTTCCTGTTCATCGGTTTCATCTTGGCTTCGTATCTGCCGATTACCCTGATCGGGGTCTCGGTGCTTGGTGTTGCCTTTGCCTTGTTGTATGACTACTTTGCCACCAAACTGAAAGCCAAAGGTGGCGGCGGGGGCGACGACTTAAGTGCCCTCATGAAGGACTAGGAGGTGCTCACCATGACAGACGCAAGAGCCATTACCCGCAAGGATTTGATGGGGGTATTCTGGAGACAGTTCTGCCTGCAGGCGTCCTGGAACTATGAACGCATGCAAGCCGGCGGCTGGTTATTCATTGTTCTTCCGGTACTTCAGAAGCTGTATAAAGGGAATCCGGAAGGCTTGAAGAAAGCCGCGACCCGCAACTTGGAATTCTTTAACACTCAACCGTATCTCGCTGCGCCGATCTTGGGGGTTGCCTTAGCCCTTGAAGAACGCATTGCCCTTAAAGGCGATATCGGCGGCGATTCCGTTACCGCGATCAAAGTTGGGATGCAAGGCCCGTTCGCCGGCGTTGGGGACTCGATGTTCTGGTTCACCATTCGTCCGATCGCGTTGGGTCTGGGGATCTCGTTGGCTGAAGGTGGCAACATCTTGGGCCCGATCGTCTTCTTACTCGTCTTCAACGTATTCCACCTCGCCACCCGTTACTACGGTGTGACTGAAACCTACAAACTGGGAACCGGCTTCATGAGCAGCTTAGCTTCCGGCGGCGTCATTCAACGCATTTCCGAAGCGGCTTCTGTGCTTGGGTTGACCGTCCTGGGCGTCATGATCGCGCAAATGGTCAGCATTCCGTTCACCTTCAAACTCGGGGTGGGCGAAGCGGCAAAGACCTTTGTTTCCATCATTGACAGCATCATCCCCAACCTGGAAGCGTTAGGCTTGACCTTCCTTCTGTGGTACATGCTCCGTAAAGGCATTACGCCGGTCCGTATTCTGTATTTGGTCCTGGCCTTCAGCCTGATCGGAACCTTCTTCAAGTTCCTCGGTTAAGATCATGCTGCTCGGTTCTAGTCAGAAGATCACCATTACCCCACCCATCGGCCTGCGCATGTCGGGTTTCAGTGAACGCGATCATGGCAGCGAAGGGATCCTGAACGAGTTGTATGCCAACATCTTGGTCTTGGGGGATGGCAAAACAAAAGCCGCCATCGTGACCCTGGATTTGATCGGTGTGGATAAGGCCTTGACCCATCGCGTTCGCGAAGTGGTCAGTCAGAACTCTGACATTCCTTATCATGCTGTCCTGCTCAGTGCCTCACACACCCATTCCGGACCGGAAGCGTGTCGTTTTGGAGATATGGGGAAGATTTCGCGCCGCATCGACCCGACACCGGTCGACTCCGCGTACAATACGGTTTTGCCCGAACTGATTGCCAACGGTATCTTGTGGGCCAATCGGACCCTGCAACCCGTTAAACTCGGGGTTAAGCAAAGCGAACTGCATGGACTGGGCAGCAATCGCATTGACGACAAGCTGTACATGGATAACACGGTCACCGTGTTTCGCGTTGACACCGTCGATGGACATCCGTTAGCGGTGCTGACGAACTACACGTGTCACCCGACGATCCTCAATTTCAATAATTATCTGTATTCCGGTGATTTCGTTTCTTTCTATCAGGAAGCGATCGAGAAAGTGTATCCGGGTTGTGTGGCCATGTATGCCCAAGGCTGTGCCGGTAACGTCAGTACACGTCATAACCGTAAAGGACAAGGCGTGGATGAAGCCAAGCGCATGGGCGAACTTCTGGCCGGTCACGTGATATCCACCTTAAACCAGGTGGATCTGAGCGATGACTACCCGCTGTATGCGGCCATTGAACCCTTACACCTCAACATCCGCCAGTTTGATTCGGACGAGGTCATCGAACAACGCATCAAAGACATCGAAGCGAAGATTGAACGGCTCAAAGCCGAGAATGCCCCCATCAATATCCAACGGACCGCAACGGTCGAATGGCAAGGGGCAACCCGAAACTTCAAGCTTAAACAGAATATCGATATCGATCACATCGATGTGGAAATGCAGCGGCTCGATATCGGCCCATGGACCATCATTACCACCCCGGCGGAAACGTTTGGGGAAATCGGCCGAGACATCCGGGCCTTGGATCCGACGGGTCGCACCATTGTGACCGGGTATTCCAACGGTTATGTCGGTTACATCCCGACTGCCCAAGCCTTCCGTGAAGCGCAAGGGTATGAGATCGGGGTGGCCATTGTCGAAGAGCACTCGGAAGACCGTCTGATCCGCGTTGCGAAAACGTTGTTGCACAACAAGTAACCAAAACGGGGAATCGAAAGGTTCCCCGTTTCTTTAAGGAGAAATCATGATTGCCATCCTCTTAGTCAGCCATGGACCCTTTGCGGCGGCTGCCCTGGCGTCCATAACCCAGTTCACCGATGATTTGGATCAGATCGAAGCCGTGACGTTGGAGGTCAGTGACAGTCCCGAGTCGTTTCATGCGCGGTTGGAAGCTGCCCTGGATCGCATCACCGGTGACGACGGAGCGGTCATCCTGACGGATATCCCGGGCGGAACCCCCAGCAACCGGGCCATGATGATCGCATTGACCCGACCCAATCTTGAAGTGATCACCGGACTCAACATGATCTTGTTTCTTGATGCGGTACTGAAACGCCGGATCGTTTCATCGTTGCATGAGCTCTGCCTCAGCATTCAAAAGGCCGGGTGTGAAAGCATCCTCAATCTGACGGAACAGGCTCGGATTAAGCCCGAGGTGTCTGACGAATTTGATGAGTTGCGTTAGGAGGTAAACCCATGCGGGCCATCCTGTTGATGTTTGATTCCCTGAATCGGCGATTACTGGAACCCTACGGTTCCATCGAAACCCAGACCCCCAATTTTAAGCGTTTAGCCGACCATTGCGTCACGTTTGACCGCTTTTATGTGGGCAGCATGCCGTGCATTCCGGCACGACGGGAATTGCATACGGGACGACCCAATTTCCTGCATCGCAGCTGGGGACCCTTGGAGCCTTTCGATGACTCGATGCCCGAGCTCCTAAAAAAACACGGGGTGTACACGCATCTGGTGACCGATCATAAACACTACTGGCGGGATGGCGGAGCGACCTATCATAACCGGTACTCCACCTACGAGTTCATTCGCGGTCAAGCCGGGGATCTGTGGATTCCCCAGGTCGATAAACCCTTGCCTAAGATCCATGTCATGGATGATCCGGAACGGGTTGAACGGCGTCGAATCAGCCGAGCCCAGGATCGGGTCAATCGCACCTACCTCGAAGCCCATCACACGCAATCCCTGATTCAAACCTTTGATCAAGGGCTTGACTTCATCGAACGCAATCAGCACGCTGACCGATGGTTCTTGCAGATCGAATGCTTTGATCCGCATGAACCCTATTTCGTTCAAGAAGCCTATCGCCGGCAATTTCACCTGAGCGATGAATTTGACGGATGGGCTCCGCTCATCATCCGAAGTCCAGAAGACGGTGATCCCCAAACCATTCGGGATCACTATAAAGCGTTATTGGCGATGGTGGATGATCAGATCGGACGTTTCTTGGAGGTCATGGATCGCTACGATCTGTGGAAAGACACGATGTTGATCGTCAATACCGATCACGGGTGTTTCTTAGGGGAACACGATTGGTGGTACATGGGGGTCATGCCGCTCTACAACGAAATGGCCAACATTCCGTTCTTTATTCATGATCCGCGTTATCCGACAGCGAAGGGCCATACGCCAGCCTTGGCTCAGAACATCGATGTTCCGGCGACCCTGTTGGAGTTCTTTGGGGTTGAGAAACCCACCGACATGATGGGGGAATCATTGAGTCCGGTGCTTCAAGGGAATCCACACCATCGGGATCGAGCTTTCTTCGGTTATTTCGGTGGAGATCTGAATGTCACAGACGGGCGTTGGGTGTACATGCGATCACCCGTGACGAAGGATTATGACCACGTCTACGAGTACACACTGATGCCGACACACATCAATCAGCGTTTTGGTGTGCGTGAACTAAAGAACACCCAACTGCAGGCTCCGTTTCGCTTCACCAAAGGATGCCCTGTTCTCAAGATTCCGGCTGTGGAAGAACCGCAACCCAATGCCCATCGGTATCAGCATCGCCTGTTTGATTTGGACATGGATCCCCATCAGCTTACGCCGTTGGATGATCCCATCAAGGAGGCTCAGTGCTGTCGGGAGATGGAAGCCTACTTGCGCCGAGTCGATGCTCCGCCGGAAGTGCACCGGCGTTTCGGCTTGGATCGCATCCACACCGCACACGATGTGTTGATTAACCGCGAGGATCATTATGCAGCGTACCGATCGGTGACCGACCATGTCCGTTTTACCCATCGGCGTGAACTGGAAGCATTTCTGGTGCTCTATCGCTATCTTGATGCGACCGCTCAAGCCAGTCTGGTGGATCAGGTCGCATCGCAGACGTTGTCCGCAGTTTCGCTCGATCAACTGGTGGATCAGTGGGTCGATCCGGTTCATCGGCCGGGAATCCGCTATCAGATGGATCTGATGCGGCACATCACATGAGGTGACCATGAAAGCCATTCTGATCATGTTTGATTCGCTGAATCGTCGATTTCTGGAGCCCTACGGGAGTAATGAGGGTTTGACTCCGAATTTTCAACGGCTGAGTGACCACGCGATCACGTTCGATCAGTTTTATGCGGGCAGTTTGCCATGCATGCCGGCTCGGCGGGAGATGCATACGGGACGATATAACTTCCTGCACCGCGGGTGGGGACCGTTGGAACCTTTCGATGATTCCGCGGTGGAACTGTTGAAACAGCGCCACATCTACACGCACCTGATCACCGACCACAAACATTACTGGCGGGATGGCGGAGCGACTTACCACAACCGTTTCAGTTCGTATGAATTGGTTCGCGGTCAAGAGGGGGACTTGTGGATCGGTCAGGTTCATCGTCCGGTCATCGAAGGCATCTTGGGTGAAAGCGAAGCCAAGAAAGAACGCAAACGCTTAAGCCGTACACAAGACCTGATCAACCGAAACTACATGGATCAGCACGGAAAACCATCCATGGTGCGTGTCATGGATAAGGCTTTGGAGTTTCTGGACACCAATGCGTCTGCCGATCAATGGTTCCTACAGGTGGAGTGCTTTGATCCGCACGAACCCTATTATGTCCCGGAAGCTTACCTTCAGAAAGTCGGGGTCAAAGGACGCTTTGACGGCTGGCCGGAGTATTACCCGGTCACGGAAGATAGAGATCGGATGGCCATGATCCAAGGGTACTATAAGGCGTTGTTGGCGATGGCCGATGATTATCTGGGACGACTCTTGGATAAAATCACCGCACTGGATCTGTGGAAAGATACGATGGTGATTCTGTGCACGGATCATGGCTTCCTGTTGGGGGAACACGACTGGTGGGGAAAGAGTTTCATGCCGGTCTACCAGGATCTGGCTCAACTGCCGTTTATGCTGTGGGATCCGCGTCTTCAGGTAGCCGGAACCCGGTTCAGCGGGCTATCTCAAACCATCGACATCGCTCCGACACTCCTGCAGTACTTCAATCAGCCGATTCCTTCCGATATGATGGGAGTTCCCCTGACGCCATGCATCGCTGAAGGTCAAGCACCGCATGCGGAGATCCTGTTTGGGTATTTTGGATGCAACGTCAACTGGAGTGACGGACGACACGTGTATCTGCGTTCGGCACCGGAAGATCAGTCGGATGCGCTCTATGAGTTTACGTTGATGCCGACCCGCATCAACCGTCGTTTTACACCTTCGGAGTTGACGCGGGCGGAACTGCGGAAACCGTTCTCGTTTACCAAGAACGTTCCGGTATTGAAGATTCCTTCAGAGGATCTGATTGCTCCCGGTCATTCGCGCTTTGGTAACCGGCTCTATGATCTCCGGTCGGATCCGCACCAAACGACCCCGATCTCCGATGCGGCCTTGGAAGCCCGCATTCTCAACGCCATGCGCCGATTGATGATCGCAACGGATGCGGATGCCTCGTCCCTGACCTACTTCGGGGTGGATCATCCGTTTACGGAAGCGGATGTGCGCGAGGAATGGCGCTTGCGCAAACAAAAACTCAACGACGACGATCTCGGCGTTGAGTTTGAGAGTATGGCAGTTCGGGAAGGGTGTCTGGGTGTGTTGGAGTGGATGGAAACCGATGCACGTGATCGCGCTAAACGGGCGTTGCCCCGCGGCTCCAAACTCACGTTGTTGGATCTTCAACAATGGATCATTCGCGTGGTTGAACCGAATCGGCGCGACGAAGCGCGTTATCGGTTGTTCTTGTATGCAAAGGTCGATTAACTAGACCCGTCGACGCATGAAGACTTGATAGTAACCGTACACCAGGGTAGCTACTGCACCCACCACATAGAGGTAGAAGTCTGGACTCGACAGGTACTTGGAGTAGCCCAAATACGCGATGGCAATGGCCAAAGCGGTATATAGCCCCATATGGATCACCCGTTGGGTCGGATTGACGGTTTTACCCAGTCGAGCTGACGCAACGGTGTAGTTCTTGAGTTGAGTCAGTTTCTTTAAGAAGACCCCGCGGTAATACAACTCGGCGGTGGCTAAAGCAACGGCTGCAAAGAGGGCGGTCATGACCACATCCTGCTTCAAGGTGAAGATGAAGAAGGAGATGATGATGATCAGTAAATACCGGTTCCGTAAGAAGTAAAACAGGGAGAGTTGCTTCTCCGGGACAACATAAGCCAGGGCTTTCTTCGGTACCGGATACAGATACCGACCGGGTTTGTCTTGAATCAGTCCGACAGATTGGATGGCGTTCTTGGAGATCA
This sequence comes from uncultured bacterium, assembly GCA_903847945.1. Classification (GTDB taxonomy): domain Bacteria; phylum Bacillota_I; class Bacilli_A; order Erysipelotrichales; family Erysipelotrichaceae; genus UBA2212. The sequence goes on from CAINEY010000049.1 coordinate 25,944, forward strand.
TACGTTACCTCAGTTCCATTATACAGGATTCCCGCAACTGTACTACACAAGTTAATTGAAGGAGGGGATTATGATGGCTAAAATCTTGCGTTGTCGACCCAGCTTCCATCCCCTGGTGTGGGGTGGAACCCGTTTGCATGCTTTCTTTCCGGAAGCTCAGGGGATAACACCCTTGGGCGAAGCCTGGGTCATCAGTGCCCATCCGGCCGGATCCTCCACGATCGAAGGCGGACCGTTTGACGGCCTTCCGTTAAGCGAGGTCTATCGGAATCATCGGGAACTCTTCGGGCCCGGAAACAACCTGCATTTCCCGCTCCTGATCAAATTGATCGATGCGGCTCAGGATCTCAGCATCCAAGTGCATCCCGATGATGCCTACGCGTATGAACACGAAGCCTCACCGGGTAAACAGGAAGCCTGGGTGATTTTATCGGCTCGTTCAAACTCCACACTTGTGCTGGGGCATACTGCCGTGGATCGTCAATCGTTTCTGCATCGCATTGAGACCAAAGATCCGACGCTCTTCAAGCACCGGTCGGTTCAATCCGGCGATTGTTTTGAAATCGAACCGGGTACTGTCCATGCGATCGGTGCCGGGATCTTCCTCTATGAGGTCCAGCAAAACTCCACCATCACGTATCGCATTTACGATTACGACCGGGTAGATGCGCAAGGGCATAAACGCCAACTGCATCTGGATAAATCCCTGGATATGATCCGTTTTCCCGACACGAAAATACTTGATCCAATCCCGCCGCAACCCAACGGGGAGCTGATCCGCAACGCGTTCTTTACCTTATCGCGGTTGGAGATCTCCGGTTCGAAGCGGTTGGAACCGGATGGGGTGTTTCGAGCGGTCACGTGCATCCGCGGGAGCGGAACCTTGGGGGGTCAGCCGATCCGTGAAGGGGAAAGCCTTATCGTGTTACCGGAGGATCGCGGAGTAAGGGTTGAGGGACATCTTACGATATTGGTTGCGCGTCCCATGGAAGCCGGGATGCTTTAATCGGTCAAAGCTAAAAGGTGTTGCTCGAGGATCGTGTTGACGCCATCCTCGACATTGGCCGGTGCCAAATATTTCGCTACGGCTTTCGCTTTGGGGGAGGCGGTAGCCATCGCATAACTGTAGCCGGCATACGCCAACATTTCCGCATCATTATCGTTATCCCCAAAGGCCATGACTTGGTCAGGACGAATGCCGTAGCGTCGGCAAATCAGTTCGACCCCATGGCCTTTATGATTTCCGGTGGTCATGATGTCGATGCATTTGAATCCGCTGTATACAGCCAGTGCTTTCCCGTTCATTCGTTGATTTAAGGTATGGATGAGGTCAGGTGCCAGGTGTTCGTCGAGGATGACCGAGAGTTTATTGACCGGTCCGTGGATCGATGAAAGATCGTTGACCAGGGTCAGACGGTGATAATAAGGGGCAATGCTATCCAAGTTGGGATCGTTCTCAAAAGCATACGCCATGTGCGGGGTACTGACACAGAAGCTGGACGTGATGGGCATCACCGTATCATAAATGGTCTGGATAGTTTTCGGATCCAGTTCAGCTACAAAGATCGTCTCGGTGCGATCGATAATGAGGGTCCCGTTTTCAGCAATGTAGATGAGTTCATCGGGATTAGCGAAGAAACTCTTGAGTTGTTCGTACTGGTTGCCGGAAGCCACGGCGAACTGGATGCCGCGCTGCTTCATGATGGCGCGCAAGCGTTCAAAGCGTTCGCGGTTGTAGGTCATGTCATGATTGAGGAAGGTGCCGTCCATATCGACACAGATGAGTTTGAGATCGGTCATGGCTTTATTATAACGGATATCGCAATGCGGGAAGCAGTGTCCGTGAAAAAAGCGTGAACTCGAAAAGATTTCTGCACAAGGCCAAGGACGTGTGCTATAATCCATCCAGGTAGGTCCTTTAAATCAAGACGAGAGCTTGGTAAGGCAAACAAACCGCTTTTCAGATTAAGGGTCCTTTCCGTTTAAAGGACCCTTTTTTGACAAAAAGGGAACCCACCGCAAAAAAAGGAGAAAGAGAATGAAAGATGTAGTTCATGGCTATTTGCCGGAAGAACGGCCCCCACTGCTGAGGCTGGTCCTCTTCGCCCTCCAACAGATCCTGGTCATGTTCCCGGCGACCGTCTTGGTTGCCTTGTTGACCGGATTCCACGTGTCCACCACGATTTTTGCCTCCGGGTTCGCCACCCTCTGTTTCATCTTTGTGACGAAAGGGAAGATTCCCCTGTATTACGGGTCAAGCTTCTCCTACATTGCTGCCATCGTCGGGATCACCGGAGCCAACTTCGGTCAGACTGCACCGGATGCGCTAATCTCTGCGGCTCAGTTTGGGATCTTGATGTCGGGCTTGGTGTCCATCGCAGCGGGGCTCATCGTCTCCCGCTTCGGACTGGATAAGATCGAAAAAGTGTTGCCGCCGTCGGTGACCGGCTCCATCGCCATGGTCATCGGGTTGTCACTGGCATCCACCGCCTTGGTCAATGCGATCGGTTATGACGCGTCCACCGGCTTAGCCAACAACAATTCCTGGATTGTGGCCATCGTGACGCTCTTAAGCACCGTGCTCTTCTCAATCTACCTCAAAGGGGTCTGGGCTCAGTTGCCGATCCTGTTGGGGATCTTGGTGGGGTATAGCTTGTCCATCGCCATGGGGATGGTCGACTTAGCGGCCATCTTCAGCGGAAACCTGATCACGGTCCCGCACTTCACGTTGCCGGACTTCACGGCGTGGCATGCGGTCTTGGCTATCATGCCGATCGCCATCGCAACGATTCCGGAATCTACGGCGCACCTCTTCCAGCTGGACATCTACGTCAATGACTTGGCGAAGAAAAAAGGCAAACCGAAAATCCAAATCGCTGAAAAGCTGGGCTTGAACCTGATTGGGGATGGCATCGGCGACATCGTCTCCTCGCTGTTTGGCGGTCCTGCGGGCACCAACTACGGGGAAAATCTCTCCACCATGGCCATCACGAAGAACTTCTCCGTGTGGGTCTTGGGAGCAGCGGCCGTCATTACGATGGGCATCTCGTTTGTGGGTCCGTTGGCTAACCTGGTCGGATCGATTCCGGGTGCGGTCATCAACGGCGCGTGCATCTACCTCTTCGGGATCATTGGAGCTCAAGGGGTGGCGATTATGATCAACCGTCAAGTTGACCTGTTTGATTCGAAGAACTTAGCCATCATCGCCACCATCCTGACCGTTGGGATCGGCGGAACCTACGGTTTCCCGGGCGGAATGATTCCGTTCTTTGGAACCCAGTTGCCGGCGATTGCTACGGCGTCTTTAGCCGGGATTCTCCTGAATGTGATCCTGTCCTTCAAAAAAGAAGAAACCAAAGTCGAGTAAACATAGAACGAGGTCCGAAAGGACCTCGTTTTTTATTTCAACATCACCGCTCAGCTTGAAGTCCGCGTCTCCAGCTTATTTGAGATACGATAAGTAGAGTTCAAGAATCGCGTTGTAGTCCTCGAAGGAGATGAAGTAATCCCCACTGATTTGATGGTCAGGATCGTTAATCGTGATCACCGCATACACGGGGTCACTTTCACCGTAACGCGGTGCCCTTAGCCCAATGGTCAGGTTCGAGGAGGTTGAGAACAGCATGCTGAGGTTCCATCCCCAACTCATATTGTCGTAGGTTTTCTTGAAGAGTTTGGCATCCAGGATCAACGCGGATAAAGCAGCTGATTGCGCTTCGGTAAAGGCAACATCCTCAAAGGTTTCATCTCCCGTTTCATCATCGACAGAATACAAGGTATAGCTCGTGATCTTAAGCGTTGAGAAGGCATAATCACTTTCAAGTTGAGCCAAATATTCCAAGGTCGCCTCGATATCGCCTAATGCCCACAGGGATTCGTACGTGGTCGTATAAACCAAAGCCCCCGGCGTCAACGGATCTTCATCCACGATGAGCACATTGGAGTTATAGGGCAAGTGATACCGCGTCCCGTTGGCTGCGGTGATGATCACGGAACTTTGATAGCCAAGGATACTGTTTTCACCCACTTCTTCAAAGGACAGTGGGGTCCAATCCAAGGCTTCCAGCTTCTTCAAGTAGTCCACTATCGCCTGATTCAACTTACCGGAATACGATTGGTATCGGACCTCAAAATCCATATTGAAGGCAGGGAATTCAACGGAATCGTTCACGTCGACTGACAATTCCAAGGGTCTAGACTCTTCGGTCGGAGACAATGTTAAGGCAAAAGTCAATCGCTGAACTTCGGCAATCCACATCCTAAACAGTTGATTCTCGGAATGAGCGAGCGGGTGTTTACCCATCGATACGAGGCAGAAGTCTTCCGTTCCATCCAAAGAAACGGTAGGGGGCAAGGCATAAACCGTTAGGTAAGTCCCGTCCTCGCTCCGCGCGATGAACAGCACTTCAGCCTGCGGGTCAAACGTTCCCGTGAACTCCGATAGATAGTAAGATAACGTGTTCAACCGAGTATTGAACAAGTACGAAACTTGATCGGGCAAATCACTGAGTTTCGAATCCTCATACGAGTCAGTGTCTCCCAGATAGACCTGTGTGGGGAAGTAGGACTTCAAGAGATTTTGATAGTACTGATTGACGATGTCATCCACCGAGCGATCCATCAACGTAGCCAACTCATCCAACACAATGCTTCGTACCCGAAACAACATCGACGTTTGATCGGCGCGATCCACCTTGACATAGGCGTATTGAGCATTGGCGGCAATCACGTAGAACGAGTACGTGTCACCCTGTTCGTCCACCATAACGTAGCGCTTTAAGGATTCAAGCGGAGTTGTTACATTCACGCGAACCCACAGTTCTGCACCTAAGGTGCGCTTTAGGGGTTCCAACAGGTAGGTGTTGGTCAAAGGCGTGGTCGGATATTCCGCGGACGCCAAGGAAACCAAAGGATACTGAAGCACTTGGACGGATTGGGCGTATTCTTCTATTGTGCTCAAGAGGCCTTCAACGACGGATTGTTGAAGAACATATGCCCGGCGTTGATTAGTCGAGGCTTCTGTCACACTCACAAAGTACTCACTCAGCCCGTTCCCGGGAGCGAAGAAGCGATAAGTATCCCCGTTTTGATCATTGAGCTGTACAGTGAAGACGCCCCCCTGATCCAACAAGCTATCCTTTTGAACCCAAGACGATCCGTCAAGAACCTCGATCAGATCCTCATGAATCCAGCGGATCGCTAACCCATCGATCGATTTCGCGGGATAAACCGCACTCACAAATTCATTTTGAAGCGGTGTAAACGGGTCAGGTTCAGGCTCAGGTTTTGCTGTGCAGGCAAAAGATGTCATCAAGATACTTAAGATAAGCAGGAATGCGATTATTCGTTTCATAAAGGTCCTCAGTCTAATCCTATCTTAGCACATGGATCGGTGAAGACCTCAGTAAACAAGGTGAATCCATGTGATTAACGATTATTGCACATGAAGGAGTGAAAACCAACCCACTTGGGTTGGTTTTTTCTGCCTTCATATGACTTCAACTCGGGTAAAGAACCACGAATTTATGGTTTAAACGTTTCGAATAATTCAAAGATTTCAGAAAACTCATCAAAAGGCATGTAGCATCGGTAATCGTAGTTGACCAGGATAATGACTCTGTACTGGCCCTGATCATCACCTGAAGGCCAATAGAGGAATGTCAGAACATCCCCGGTGGATGTTTTAAGGATGACATCCGGATCACCTCCACCCCACTGGAAGGAGAACTCACTCCCATACCATGTCGCATCTTTCAAGAGTTGGCTGATGGCATCGGATTGAGTGCTGGTTAATGCAACCCAAGTGTTTGTGTCCGGAACCTTATATTCGGTGATTTTTATGCCTGAAGGATCATAGTTGCTGGGAAGTTTGGCTAAGTACTCCATTTTACTAAAACTGTAAGGATTGGGATTACTGAACCGATAGAAGATGGCTCCCGGAGTTTGCGGATCTTCATCAACGAAAACGCCATCGTAAACAAAGCGATACATTGTTCCGATGGATGTGGTTAAGGTGAACCGGAAAGCATCGAGCAACGACTGAGTCGGGATATAGAAATCTTGAATCGAAGCCTTGCTTTCAAAGCTCATCAAATAATCGATCATCTCCTGATTCAGTTTTCCTGAAGTTTCTATGACACGGGTATCCCCCACAACACTCCATTGGGGGAATGTATAAGTTGTTTGATTATCGATTTTGAAGTCAAGCGCCGCAGAGGAATCGAGAGGGAATAAGGCAAGCAAGGCATAATCCATCAAAGCGGTGGCTCCAAACAGTTTAAAGGCGACATTCTCCGGTCCATGGAACGGATCTTTTCCAATAGACACGTAATAAGTCCAGTCATTGACATCTATCGATTCAACGTCATTCAAATAAACCGTGGTAAACATCCCGTCTTCGTTCTTCGTCATAAAGAGAATAGGATCATCAGGGTTTATCAATGTAGAGTCGATTGGTGTGTATTCGTCTTCGCTTAATTGACGCTTCTCAAGATAGGAAGCAACAGTGGTTTCAGGGATCAGGACGAGTTTGCTTTCATCGAAACTGTTTTGGTTACCGACATAGATGGAGACCGGTATATACTCCCAAGAAATGGTTTCTTGCGCGTTCTCCGCCATAAACTCCGACAACGACGTAATCACATCTTCCGGAATCGTATAGATGTATTTGGATTGATCATATCGGGTAACAATCACGAAGTCTTGTGGGCTCGCATTGAAAATCGAGTAACCATCATTCTGTCTATTCCACAGGGTAAACACTTCGACTCCTTCTGGAGCTTAATCTTCAAGAAGAACCCAGTCTTGAGTTCTCAAGAGTGTTTTGACCTCTTGTAAGAGACCGTCCTCATGAATCGATCGTTCTGGATTTTGGGTGTCTAGAAAACCGATAAGCGGACTGATGCTGATCGATTGTTGTACGAAACGTTGATTCATAAACAACATAAACTCTTCATACAGATCCACGGAGATCGTGTAGCTAAACGTCTTCTCATCCTCATTGCGGGTAATGACAACCACCGGTTGATCCACACTCGAATCATCATAGAAGTCATAGGTGTTATTCTTTTCATCTGTAACCGTAAGGATCAAATCATTCGTAGCGACAGTAACAGTCGCATTCTCTGTCCATTCCTTAGCGGTCAAAAGCGCTTCAACATCATCCCACAGATCCGAAAGACTCAGCTTTTGGTTTGGGTAAGCCGTTAAGCTTGCGTTACGAAACTTCACCGATAAGGGTGTAAAGGTTTCCGGAAGCGGTTTACTGGTGCAGGCAAAAGACGTCATCAAAATACTCAAGACAAGGAAGAAGGTAATGGTTCGTTTCATAAAGGTCCCCAGTCAATAACCATCTTATCATACATAATGACACGATACAAATTCCTGTTGAAGTTGAGCCGAATCCAGCAATTTTGCACACGACCACATGAAAACCAACCTTTCGGTTGGTATTGGTTAAGCTTGCGGGAAGTCTTTGATGACTAAGAGTTCGAGTTGATCGAGATGCAGGTTGCGCACATTCATCACGGTTCCAAAGGGAATCTTGACTACGGACTTGGCTTTGACGATGAGGAGCGGTTCATCGTTGAGCTGGATGGAGAGCGTTCCGGAAAGCACGGTCATGTAGAGATTGGCGTGAGCCGGATGAATGGGGAGTCCTTCGTCGGTATTGAAGATCATGTGCACCAGGTGGAACTGGGGATCTTCGACGAGGCGTTCGACTTTCTTGGCGGAACTGGGAGACAGTAGAATAACGTTGTTCATAGGGTTTCCTTTCATGGATTACGACATCAGGCGTTTTTCGCCTTGAAGATCACGGATGGGTCCGATGTCTTGGGTGACTTCGAGAGTTCCCAAGAAGGTACCGGACTTATCCCGAACGGCATAGTAGCGGATGTAGACCATGCGTCCGCGGAAGTTGATCCAGAAGTCTTCGTGGTCTTTGCGTCCGGCACGCAGGTCCTCGACGATCTGCATGACCACATGGACCGATTGCGGGGGATGGCAGAGATCCACGGAACGTCCGATGACAGAGAAGGGACGATCGAAGATACGGTCTTTGCCTTGGGAAACGAATTGGACCTTATTGTCGGCATTGACGAAGGTCATGTCGAAGGGTAAGGTGTTGAGGATCGAATCCAGTTGGGTCAGATTCAGAAATCCCATCGACATGGCCATCGCTTCTTCCGGAAGGTCGGAAGTTGTCGATGAAGGATCCTGAGGTTCCTGATAGGTCGAGGCACTGTCATCGCGTAAACTGTGAGCGATCTCTTTGAATTGAGCTTCGTTGAGTTTATCGCGCAACATCGGAAACAATACGCGGTTTTCTTTGGTGATCATATCGTCGATCATCGTTAACGCATGATCGAAGGACTTGGTGATGGTTTTGAGGTTGTCGCCTTCCAGTGCTTTTTCGGCTTCTCGGATGGCCTTGCGGATCTTGTTGTCGACGCCCCACATGACTTTGGAGATGACAAAATCACCGCCTTTCTCCAAGTACGGAAACAGGATGTTTTCCTTACGGGCATAGTGGTCTTCGATGGCTTTGAGTTCACTGAGGTAATGGCTGAGTTGGGCCTTGACTATGCTTATGGTTTTGAGGTCTTGGTTACGGAAGGCTCTGGCCGCTTTCACCACAAACTTGAACGCATCGTTTTCTTCTTCGAATTCCGTTAAAGGGTTGATGGTTAAGACGTTGTCATGCATTTGTTGAACCGAGCCTTGGAAGAGGGAGGCGTGGATGTCGCAAAGGTTTTGGATCTCTTCGACGGAGACGCCTTCTTGGACCAGGTTGTATTCCATCTGCGCGATTTCCGCACCGGTCACGTAGGCAAAGTCCGCTTTGAATTCGGCTTCGACGGTGGCTTGGTCTTCACCGTGGTGTAAGCGTTGGATCAGTTTCTTCAGTTTGTCTTGGCGTTCTTTGGAGACGTTGTTGATAATTTCACTCATGGGGATCATCCTCCACGAGTACTGTAATGGATGTCACCAAATAAAAATGTGATATACATCACATTTTATAGAGAATAAAGGATTTGGGTTTGAGGATACGCAGTTTTCGATCGCTTTCGAGTTTCTTAAGAGCCCGGTTGACACTCTCCCGGCTGACCCCTAAACGCATGGCCAGCTCTTCCTGATTGAGCGGTGAGTTCAACAGTCGTCCTTCCTCAACGGGTTTTCCATGATCATCGCTGAGGGTCCACAGTAAGCCCATCAAACGTCGTTCCAAGGGTTCGATCTGAAGGTGGGAGAGCTCGTTCTCCAAGGCTACGATGCGTCCGGAGAGTTCACTGAGCACCGACCACGCCAAATCGGGATACTGAGTCATCAGACTGCGCATGGTGGAGGAATCGATGGTGCACAGCGTGCTGTCCTCGGCAGCTTCCACGGTGTAAGGTAATGGGGTCGGTTCAAAGAGGGCATTCTGACCGAAGAACGAGCCGATTCCCCAGTAATCCAGCACCTTCATCTTCCCGTCTTCATTCACGGTATAAGCTTTAAAGCGTCCCGTGTTGACGATCGAAAAGCGATCCATCGCTTCACCTTCTTGGCCCACGAGGGTTCCTTTGGGGTAAGCCCTGCGATCGACGTGATGAATGATCAGGTGCTGTTGAGTCGGGGTCAATCGTTTGAATAAATGGATTTTAGAAATGCACAAGGGAGCTTGGCAATGGGCACAGGTGGTCATAGGATCCTCCATCCGTATTATACGCCTAATCAGTGTGATGTACATCACAAAAATCATTCATGATTTGTTGAAGGGGGACATGGTGTGGAACCGACGTGAAGTGCTAAAATAGAAGGGAAAAAGGAGACGGGTATGCTGATCATTGAAGGCGTTGTCGGCGTGGGGAAGAGCTCCCTGATGAATATTCTGGTGGATGAAGGGTATGTCCCGTTTCGTGAACCGGTCTTGGATAATCCGATCCTGGATAAGTTCTACACGGATCGTAAACGGTATGCGTTTCCTTTGCAGGTGTATTTCTTAACCAAACGGTTTGAGCACTTGCAAACCGCTGCGATGGTGGAGAATGCGGTGATGGATCGCTCGATCTATGGGGATGGGATCTTTGCGGCGATGCATCACGATACCGGAACCATGGATTCGGATGAGTATCGCATCTATGCGGAACTCTATGCGGCCATGCTGGCTCAAGTCAAAGCACCGACGTTGGTGGTTTATCTGCGGTGTACCGTGGATACCGCCATGGAACGAATCCGTAAACGCGGCCGTCCCTTCGAACAATCCGTCGAACGGGATTATTGGGAGAAACTGCACGCCAAGTACGAGACCCTTTTTGAGCACTACTCCGGATCGAAGCTTTTGGTCATCAATGTCGATCACCTGGATTTCGAAGCCGATGAGGATGATCGCGCTTATGTGCTTCTGCGCATCAAAGAAGCCCTTCTGGAGACCGCATGAGTACGCTGATTGCCCTGCTCCGAGTACTATGGCACAAGCTGTTTCCGCAAAAGCCCATCATCATTGCCATCCACGGGTTTGGGGTGCGGCGTTCGGATGAACTGGTGCCGTTGCGCTCCTACTTCCATCAGAAAGGCTATTCCGTCATCACACCGGATCTGTTTGATCAACGCGATGAGCACGAAGACCACGCCCAAGACTGGATCAATCGCGCTGAAACAGCGGTTAAGGAAGCCGTCAATGACGGACGTCGGGTGTGGCTGGTGGGTTTCTCGATGGGCGGTGTTATCGCCTCACATCTGGCTTCACGGTTTCCCGTCGAACGCTTGGTGCTTCTGGCTCCGGCCTTTGATTACGTTTCGACCCGTTTAGTCAAACTGAAAGTCCAGGAAATCGTGGATGACTTGTTGAATCGAAGTGTTACCGATCCTCGGTATACGCCCTTACCGGAATCCTACAAGATGACCTTTCGTGAAGTGATCGCGCAGTGTGGGCCGAGTGTTGCGAAAGTCCAGTGTCCGGTACTCTTGTTGCATGGAACCGACGATGAAGTGATCCCGGTCAGAAGCAGTGAGGGAGCCTACACAAAGATCCCCCACGAACGTAAACGGTTGTTCATTTTGAAAGGTGTCCAGCACCGGATCTTGGACAGTGAAGCCCAGTCCGATGTGTTGGTCATCATTGATAACTTCTTTCGCAAGAAGTTGTTAGGTTAACTTTAGCGAGGTGTCCAAGATTGCCGACATCTCGCTTTTTATGTGGGTTTTTCATACGATTTATGATAGATATTTGTTTTGGCTCTTCATAAAATGAGGGTACCATGAACTTAAAAACAATCCCTTATAAGGGCTTTCGCCGTTTGGAAGACTGGTCCTTGAAGCGCTATTTGGGGCATCACTTTGCTGCGTTTGAATCGGCAATGACACTGCTCAATCTGCGTCGATTGGCGGTGTTCAATGCGTTGATGATGGTTACCGAAGTCATCATCTACTTCATGCCTGAACCCGGTGTGTCCTATGATCCCATCTTGTTGGGGTTTATCGCCGGCAATGCGATCATCTTACCGGCGCTGTGGGTCGCTATCAAGCAACCGTTGGCCGATGGCCTTTGGCAACGGTTCCTTGTGGTGTTGGATCTGATGTTGATCTTTACCTTGACCATGGGATTGACTTTAGTGACTCAAGGCAGTTTCGATCATCTGCACCTGGTCATCGGAACGATGTACGTGATGGTGGCACTGTTGTACCTGCCAGGACCGATCATGGGGTTGATCCTGGGTGGCATCACAGTTCTGTTCTCACTCCTGCTTCCACGTTTTCAATCGGATCCGAACCAACAGTACATTTTGATCAATAACCTGTTTGTGTTTGCGTTAGGAGCGTTGGTGTTGGGCTTTTTGATCAATCGAGATCGGGCAGCCACGTTCAAAGCCAAACAAGAGCTGGAAGAACTCTTGAAACATGACCTGATGACCAAACTGTACAATCACGACACCATCATTGAATTGATTGCCCGTGAGGTCGAAGCGGCCAAAGCTGATCGTCAACCCCTATCGATGTTGATGCTGGACTTGGATAATTTCAAGACCATCAATGATCAATATGGTCACCTCAAAGGGGATGAGGTGTTGCTTCATGTGGTGGATGTCATCCGCAAGAACACTCGCACAACCGATTTGATCGGCCGCTATGGCGGGGAGGAGTTTCTGATCGTGTTTACCCGGACTGAGCTACCGATGGCTCAGCGCATCAGTGAACGCATTCGTAATGCCATCGAAAGCGTCAACATCACCGGAATCACCGTGACCGTCAGTGGAGGGCTCTCTCAACTGACGAATGAATCGACCGAAGCCTTCATTAAGCTTGTGGACGATAAACTCTACGAAGCCAAACGGGCTGGTAAGAACCGCATCATGACCACCTAAAAAGACAGCCGAAGCTGTCTTTTCTTTTGTCTAGAATCGGCGTGAAGCGCCTCCGCCTCCGCCGCTGCCCCCAAACCCTCCGAAACCTCCGGATCGTCCGCCCCCGCTAAAGGCGATGCGGAAGACCAAGGACAAGAGATTTCCGTTGAGGAAGCGCAAATCAAGAACTAAAACGATACCCACGATGATCACGATCCACACCCATTCCGGCCAGCCGAAGAGCGTCTCCGGCTGTGTACCGTAAACCACAGGGGCCGTCGTATTCAACGTCACCTCGTATTCGCTTGCGATGCGTTCCACGATGGCCATGTAGCCATTGATCATGCCTTCATCGAAATCCCCGTCATTGTAGTAGGGGAGCATATAATCGTCTTGGATACGGCCCAGCAGGCTGTCCGGTAAAGCACCTTCCAAGCCATAACCGACTTCAATGCGGGAAAGGCCTTCACCCAGCGACAATAGAATCAAGACACCATTGTTGAGGGTGGGATCACCGATGCCCCAGTCCCGTAAGACACTCAAGGTATACTCGGAGGAATCCATGCCTTCAAAGTCCGGAGTCGTGAGAACCACGACTTGGGCTTTGGTTTGTCGGGCCAGTTCTACCGAGATCCGAACGATCGTGTCTTCGGTTTCCGGGCTGAGTAAACCTTCGTCATCGCGTACGTAAAAGGAGGACGTGGGTTGTGGGATCGCCAGCACCGGGTGAAGGGTCGACCAAAGCACCCATCCTCCAAAAAGCAGGATCAGCCAGAATGAACGACGACGAACGGCTCGCATTTAGAAGTTGACGTTGGGAGCGTCCGTTTCATCCGTTTCAAAATACGGTTGGGGATCAAACCCGAAGATTCCCGCTAATAGGGATGTCGGGAATGAACGGACCCGGGTGTTGAAGTTTTGAACGGCCAAGTTATAATCGCGCCGTGCCGTCGCAATGCGATTCTCCGTGCCCGCCAACTCATCCTGAAGGGCCAGGAAATTGACGTTGGATTTGAGCTCCGGATAATTCTCGACGATCACCAAAAGTCGTCCAATCGCATCACTCAGTTCTGCGTTGGCTTCTTGCGTTTCCTCAACGCCATTGGCTCCGGCCAGTTTGGCTCGGGCTTCCGCCAGTGCCGTAAAGATGGCCTCTTCTTGGGCCGCATACGCTTTGACGGTTTCCACCAGATTGGGAATCAGATCCGCCCGGCGTTGAAGCTGTGTCTCGACTTGACTCCATTGCCCGCGGACCCCTTCTTCGCTGGAGACCAGATTATTGTAGTCGCTGACCAGCATCATGCCGACCACAAACAGCACACCTAAGCCGATTAACCATTTTTTCATACAAATCACCTCAAAGTTTTTTTTGTTGAACCCATTATAACACTATCCAAGACAAGCACATCACGGATGCATCATGAGGTTTGCACGTGAAAAGCCACGTGACTTCACACAACTTTTCAACGAATTGACCTACTTTGTTAATGTTTTCACGATAAGCCCTTGTGAGAAGATGAATGCCTAAGTTATAATATTCACAAATCAATTAAGGAGCTTAAACATGCACCTCAGCACGGAAAGCCTATCCGCCATTGACGCCATCATCGACACCCACAAAGCGATGCCCGGTCCCGTCAAACTGATGCTCCACGACATCCAAAAAACCTTGGGGTATATTCCCTTCGAAGCCATGGAAAAGATCTCCCAGGCGACGGGAACCCCGGTTGCGGAAGTCTACGGGGTGGTGACCTTCTACACCCAGTTCACCACCGAACCCAAAGGGAAACACGTCATCAACATCTGTCTGGGGACAGCCTGTTATGTGCGGGGTTCCCAGCTCCTTCTGGATCGCATCAAGATCCTCACCAATTGCCCCGTCAACGGCACCAGTGAAAACAACATGTTCTCCTTGGATGCCACGCGTTGTTTGGGAGCATGCGGATTAGCGCCGGTCGCTGTGTTGGATGGCCGTGTTTTCGGTAACGCCAATAACAATAAAGACCTCGAAAACGCCATCCGTAAGATCCTCAAAGAAGAAATCGCCACCCTTCAAGCATGAAACTCCAAAGCGCCCTCAAACTGATCCAAGCCAAACCGATGTACATCTATGATCCGGCCATCCTGTGGCGGGACTATACGTACGCCGCGGCGACGGATCTGATGAGTGACGCCTTGGCCATGATTTGCACCAACTGTAACCGCACCATTCTACTGACCGGTTTAGCCAATGCGCAGTCGCTACGAACCGCGGAAATGCTGGACATTACCACCATCATCTATGTCCGCAACAAGCGCCTCAGCGACGATAACCTCGAATTGGCCATCGAAATGGAAATGAACGTGTTTACCACCCCCCTCCCGATGTTTGAAGCCATTGGGATCCTCTATCGCGAAGGGTTCAAAACAGCAACACGCCATGACGATTCATCACTTTGATGTCGCGGCTCTCGATTACGAAAAAGCCGGACAAGTCTCCAGCCAAATCAAGAAAATGGTCAAAGAGTATGGCTTTGACCCCATCACCGTGCGGCGCATTGCCGTGGCCACGTACGAAGCCGAAATCAACCTGATCATCCATTCTCATGGCGGGCGGGTGACGGTCAACTATGAAGCGCCTTGGCTTTATCTGATCATCAAAGATATCGGTCCGGGGATTCCCGACTTGGAGAAAGCCATGCGACCAGGATGGTCCACGGCGTCCAAAGAAGCCCAAGCCATGGGCTTTGGGGCCGGACTCGGCTTAACCAACATCCAAAAGAACAGCGATACCTTCCACCTCACATCCGACCCTTCCGGCACAACGCTGGAGTTGGGTTTCAAGAAACACACGGAGGAATCCGCATGACCCTAGAAAAACTCCTGCAGTCCACCGGTTGGACCCTCATCGAACCCTGTGATGCCAATCCCGACGTGAGCGGCGTCTTCATCGGCGATCTTTTGTCGTATGTGATGGGCAAAGGTCAACCCGGTCAAGTGTGGATCACCATGCAGAGTCATCCCAACGTAATCGCCGTGGCGGCCCTTAAAGAGTTCGCCGCCGTGATCCTCATCGATGACATCCTCTTGGATCCTCAAGCCGCCGAACATGCGCAAGCCAACGGCATCCCCGTGATCCGTTCCCCGCTGGATGCCTACGCCAGCGCCAAAGTCCTCGCCAATCTGGGGTTGTAGCATGTTCTACGACTTGCATATCCATTCCGGATTATCGCCCTGCGGGGACAGTGCGATGACCCCCAACAACATCGCCCGCATGGCCGTGCTCAAAGGTTTGCAGCTGATTGCCGTCACCGACCACAACAGCCTCAAACAACAGCACGTCATGGCGGAAGTCGCCCATCAGTATGGATTGACCTACCTCTATGGGGTCGAACTCCAATCGCAGGAAGAAGTGCACATCCTGGGTTACTTCGCCACCGAGAAGTCCATGGAAGCCATGCAGAAATGGATCGAAAATCACCAGATCAAGGTCAAGAACCGACCCGATTTCTTCGGAGATCAGACCCTCTTCGATAAGGATGACCAGATTATTGATGACGAACCGGTCGCCCTCATCTTCTCGCTCAATGCCTCGCTGGAATCCTGCATCAAAGCCATCCACCACAAAGGCGGTAAAGCCGTCTTGGCACACCTCTATGGACGTAAGTATGGCTTGATCCAACAACTCGGCTTTATTCCCGAAGGCTTACCGATCGATGGGGTTGAACTCTGTGATCCCCGGGAAGTCCCGTTCTTCAAAAATGAATACCCCCAGTATGCGCACTTGCCCATCCTGTGTAACTCCGATGCCCATCAGTTGGGAGACATCCACGAAGCTCGCTTCAGTCTGGAAGCGCCGATTCTGAAGATGTGGGGGATCCGCTGATGCAGGATGTATCCATGTTGATTCAGGAACTGCTGGAAAACAGCGCAGCCGCTAAGGCCACAACGATTACCCTGAACTTAGATCCGGGAAAGACATCCGGCATCACATCCTTCACCGTCACCGACAATGGTTGCGGGATGGATGAAGCAACGCTTTCGAAAGTCTTGAGTCCCTTCACCACCTCCCGCACCACGCGTAAGGTGGGACTCGGTCTCTCCTTCTTACACCAGGTGGTCACCCAAACCCAAGGGCACCTGGAGATCGACTCCAAGCCTCTAAAAGGAACGACGGTAAAAGCGTCGTGGAAGGCCGATCACTGGGATGCTCCGCCCTTAGGTAATCTGGGGGAAGTCGTGATGATCCATCTTCAGGGTCATCCGCAGTTGGAACTTGTCGTTGAATTGCCTGGCTTTACGCTCGACACTGCTGAACTCAAAAAGCAGCTGGATCCGGTTCCCATCGATGATCCCGGGGTACTCCGTTACCTCGAGTCCACCGTAATGACCCACCTCAAGACACTCCGGGAGGAAACACCATGAAAAGTCTCGATGAACTCAACAAGATCCGCGAAGAAGCGCTCAAACGCGTTACCCTTCGTCAAAGCGATGCGCAGTATCGCATCATGATCGGTATGGCCACCTGCGGGATCGCTGCGGGAGCCCGTCCGGTCCTCAAAGCCTTCATGGATGCGATCGACAAGGATAAACTGCCCTGCATCGTCCAACAGACCGGCTGCATCGGCATGTGCATCCATGAACCCATCGTGGAGATCATCGATCAGGCTGGAACGAAGACCACCTACCTCGATGTCAACGTGGCCCGGGCCAAGGAAATCATCGACCGTCACCTCAAACACCATGAAGTGATTCCGGAATACACCTACATCCTGAAATGAGGCCCCGATGGAACGCACCCATGTGTTGATTTGCGCCGGTACCGGTTGCACCTCCTCAAGATCCCTCGAACTGGTGAAACGGTTTGAGGAAGACATCAAGTTTAAAGAACTCGATAAAGAAATCAAAGTCATCAAGACCGGCTGTTTCGGCTTGTGTCAAAAAGGACCCATTGTCGCCATCTACCCCGACAAGGTTTTCTACAGTCACGTGGCCCTCAGCGATGTCGATGAGATCGTTTCGGAACACCTCTACAAAGGCCGTCCCGTCAAACGTTTGGAGATCACGGATATCGATGAGAACACCAAAGAACAGATCTTTGAGTTCGAAAAGATCCGGTTCTACGCCAAACAGAAACGCATTGCCTTACGCAACTGCGGGCTCATCAATCCCGAAGACATCACCGAATACATCGCCTTGGATGGTTATCAAGCCTTAGGCAAGGTGTTAACGACGATGACCCCCCAACAAGTCATCGATGAAGTCAAACGCTCCGGACTGCGCGGACGCGGCGGAGGAGGATTCCCCACCGGCAACAAGTGGCAGTTTGCGGCTAATCAGGTCAACGATCAGAAGTACGTGATTTGTAATGCGGATGAAGGCGATCCCGGAGCCTTCATGGATCGTTCCATTCTCGAAGGGGATCCCCACAGTGTGTTGGAAGCCATGGCCATCGCCGGATATGCGATCGGGTCCAACCACGGTTACATCTACATTCGTGCGGAGTACCCCATCGCGGTCGAACGTCTGAAGATCGCCATCGGGCAAGCCAAAGAATACGGCCTCTTGGGTGAAAACATCCTGTCCTCCGGATTCTCCTTCAACGTGGAAATCCGCTTAGGCGCCGGCGCCTTCGTGTGCGGTGAAGAAACGGCCCTGATTGCCTCCATCGAAGGCAAACGCGGGATGCCGAAAGTCAAACCGCCGTTCCCAGCCGTTAAGGGAGTCTGGGGTAAACCCACCATCATCAACAACGTCGAAACCTTCGCCAACGTCGCCCCGATCATCAATCAAGGTGCCGACTGGTTCAGTGCGATCGGCACCGAGAAATCCAAAGGCACCAAAGTCTTCGCCTTGGGCGGTAAGATCGTGAATACGGGCTTGGTGGAAGTCCCGATGGGTACTACCCTCCGTGAAGTCATCTATGAGATCGGTGGCGGTTGTCCCAACATGAAGAACTTCAAGGCCGTTCAAACGGGTGGCCCTTCCGGCGGGTGCTTAACCGAAGCCCATCTGGATACCCAGATCGATTTCGATAATCTGGTCGCCTTAGGCTCGATGATGGGCTCTGGCGGGATGATCGTCCTCGATGAAGACAATTGTATGGTCGATGTCGCCCGCTTCTACATGGACTTCATCGTCGATGAATCCTGTGGGAAGTGTTCACCTTGTCGCATCGGCACCAAGCGCATGCTGGAAATGCTGACCGACATCTGTGAAGGCCGTGGAACCTTGGAAACGCTGGATAAGCTCGAACAATTGGCCATCCACGTCAAAGACAGTTCCCTGTGCGGTTTAGGTCAAACGGCCCCGAATCCGGTGCTCTCCACCCTTAAACACTTCCGTAACGAATACTCAGCTCATGTGGTCGATAAGAAGTGTCCGGCTAAAGTATGTAAGTCCTTGTTGGATTACTCCATCGATAAAGAGATCTGTAAGAAGTGCGGTCTTTGTGCGAAAGGCTGTCCTACGACGGCCATTACCGGAACCTTGGGTAAGGTCCCCTATGAAATCGATCCCGCTAAATGCATCCGTTGCGGCGCGTGCGTTACCAATTGTCCCTTTGGGGCGATCATTCGCGCGTAGAGGTCCCTATGAAAACCGTCAAGATCAAAATCAACGGCAGTGAATACGAAGTCGATGCCAGTCTGACCGTCTTACAGGCCTGCCGGTCGGTTTCCATCCAGATCCCGACCCTGTGTTTCCTCAAAGACATCAACCAAAGCGGCGCTTGCCGTGTCTGTGTGGTTGAAGTCAAAGGACTGCGCAACCTGGTCACCTCCTGCAATTACCCGCTGATGGAAGGCATGGAGATCTTTACCCACTCCAACCGAGCCATCTTGTCCCGTCGTAAAACGATGGAACTCATCCTGTCCAATCACTCTAAGGATTGTTTGAGCTGTGTGCGCAATCAACGCTGCGAACTGCAGAGCTTGGCCCAGGAACTCAACGTCCGTCACACCTACATCCAAGGTGAACTCACCAAGCCCTCCATCGATGAAGTCTCGCCGGGCATCGTCAGAGATACGTCCAAGTGCATCCTGTGTGGACGCTGCATCGAAGCCTGCAAGACGACCCAAGGCTTAGGCATCCTCAACTTCATCGACCGCGGTTTCCAAACCAAAGTCGGTCCGGTGTTTGATGCCAGCTTCAACGATGTCAACTGCATGCAATGCGGTCAATGCATCACCGTGTGTCCGGTAGGTGCTTTGAGTGAAAAAGAAGAAATTCATGATGTCATCAAAGCCCTCAACGATCCCACCAAGACCGTCATCGTCCAAACGGCTCCGGCTGTCCGGGCTTCCTTGGGTGAAGAATTCGACATGCCCATCGGAACGCGGGTGACCGGTAAGATGGTCGCTGCCTTGCGTCGCATCGGCTTTGACAAGGTCTACGACACCAACTACGCCGCAGACTTAACGATCATGGAAGAAGGCACCGAGTTCATTCATCGCCTTCAACAGGGTGGAACCCTACCGCTGATCACTTCGTGTTCGCCGGGATGGATCCGCTACATGGAATTTGAATATCCGGATCTGATTCCCAACGTCTCCACGTGCAAGTCCCCGCACATGATGTTTGGGGCCATCCTGAAATCCTATTACGCTCAAGCCAAGCACCTCGATCCCAAAGACATCTATGTCGTGTCGATCATGCCGTGCATCGCCAAGAAAGAAGAAAAGTATCGCAAATCCAACAACCAGCCTTATCAGGATGTGGATGCGGTGCTCACCACCCGTGAACTGGGTCGTCTCATCAAACTCTACGGGATCGACTTCGTGTCCTTACCGAATGAAGAGTTTGACCAAGACATGTTTGGGGAATACTCAGGAGCCAGCGTCATCTTCGGCGCTACCGGCGGAGTCATGGAAGCGGCTCTACGGACCGTGACCGAGATCCTCACGAAGAAACCCTTGGACGATGTGAACTTCCACGCGCTACGCGGGGTCGAAGGTATCAAAGAAGCCGCGCTCGACATCAACGGAACCACCGTCAAAGTCGCTGTCGCTCACTCCATGAAACTGGCGAAACCGCTCTTGGATGACATCCGTAACGGCACCTCACCGTATCACTTCATCGAAATCATGGGTTGTCCGGGCGGTTGCATCAACGGCGGCGGACAGTCCATCGTCAGTGCCAACGTGCGTAACGTGTTTGGGAATGGATTTATGAAGCTGCGGGCCATGGCGCTCTACGAAGAAGACGTCAGCCGTACTTACCGCAAGTCGCATGAGAACGGTCAGATCCAGCAGCTTTACACCAACTTCCTCAAAGAACCGGGAAGTCCCACGGCGCATCACTTGTTGCACACGCACTACAAAGCCAAGAAGCGCTTCAAAATCGAATCCAAGTAAAAGAAGGAACACCCGGAAGGGTGTTCTTTTATCGAGGCCAAGCGTAAATCGTAGAGACAAGAACGGAGAAGACCACCGAGACATAGAAATACCACGGCAGTTTCGCTAACCGTATCCCGGTGATCAACGCTCCGGTATACCCGATCACCGTGATCCATAGCGATACTGGATTCATGTAAACCCGAAAGATCAGAGTGACAAGAACGATGGAGATCGGGGACATGATCAACAGGGCTTTAAAGAGGGCGGTCATCTTCGATCGCATCACCAGATATCCGCCAATGGACAAACCGATGGCGGTGCCCAGTCGGATCTGACTCACGGGAACTTCTAGCGGATTCTCGGTGTAGAAGAGCGTTTCGGTGGTCAAGTAAACACCCAAATAGAAAAGCCAGGTCAATGCGATAACCATTAATCCACCAACACCTATTATGATGAGAATCCAAATGGGATTCCGAGAGTTCTTTTTCATGATTCACCTTCCTTGATCATTCTATCCTACACCTTCCGTTAAACGGTGTTATTTGGATATTGCTCGTGCACCTTTCATTAATCCGCCGATCAGGCTCATGTAGATCCACAAGATCGGGAAGGCAAAGATCAGATACAAATAATCAAACGGTATCAGCGACGCAAAGAACGCAAAGGCCGGATTAATGGGAACCGCTAGTTCACGCATCGTAAAAAAGTAATTGGCTGGGACATCGAACCACGTGTTCAAGGCGAGGTTGACGCCGTGCAATGCCAAGGAGATGATGAGCACTAGCACACTGAGGTCCTTCGCACTCTTCACGGTGGGTTTCAAAGAATGGAAGCCCCAAACGGCAGCCAAAACCGGGATCAGGAAGATCGAGAAATGGAAGATATAGAACGAGATCGTCATCATCGAGTACGTGTCGGCGTAATCACTGCCGGGAATCAAGATGGCGACTAACGCGCCTAATCCGCAAACGTAGAACACAAAGTCCATCAGGACGCCTTTGCGGGTGATTAAGGCAGCCGGGATTAAGAAGACCGCCAAGTTACAGAGCTGTAACGGGAGAAGCGTCAGAATGTGATCAGAACGGAGGTAGAAGTACCACCAGTTGACCACATACGCGATCGCATTGATCAGCGCCAGAATCATCAACGTGCGATGACGTCTCTTTTCTGAAGCATTGCGATGCGTGGTGATCAGTCCGTAGACCAGGATGATCGAGATCAGGTAATAGAGCCACAGTTGCATACCCTTACTCTACCATAAAAAAATGAACCGATTGGTTCATTTTTCAGGGTCGGATTGTGAAGGATCCGGAAGTCATATCGAGGGTGTAGAGCGGACCCCCCGTGCCGTAATCGTAGCGGTTCCCGTTTTGGGTCATCGTGAAGCCGCTGCTGAAGGCTCCGGAGGTTTTATCGACGGAGACACTGAACGGTGTGCTTTGCGGAAGGCTGTAGGTGGCAGAGCCGGAGGTCATGTCGTGATCCAATGAGAGGGGATTAGTGCTGAGAAACTGTAAGCCGAACTCGCCGCTGGTCATGTTGACGGTGACGTGTTGCGCATCGGCTCGTCCATCGAAACGTCCACTGGTCATGGTGACCTTGAGCGTGTCGATCTGATTGGCACCCAGTAGGGTGATTTCCCCGCTGGTTTGAATCAGGTTGGCTGTGGAAACGCTGATCGTGTTGAGTTCCACCGATCCGCTGGCTGAGGTCATGTCGAAGGTGGTGGCTTGGATCCCCACCACATCCGTATTGCCGGAAGCCTGGGTAATCTTGAGGCGTTGATAGAGCTTAGGTTCAACGGTGACTTCCAGGTAACTGACCTGGGTTCCCCACCCGAAGAAGACGAAGTGGGTTTTATTGCGGGAACGCAGGGTCAGGGTCGATCCGTTTTGATCAAATTGGACCTGCTTGTTGTCTGCGAGGTTACTGCGGGAGCGTTCAACGACACGGATCCCGGAGTCTGCTTCGCCGACCTTGACGGTCACGCCACCCACGGACCACTCGATGATCAGGGTGTCGACGTCAGCGGTCGTAGTGCGATCCGAGAGAACCTGGATCGGTTTATCCGCATCTGGATCCGTGAAGGTGAACCACGAACCGCCTTGAACGAAGAGGAAGAAGGCATTGACAGCAATGGCGCCGACCAGCAGCCAGATAATCAGGCTGACAACGGCTTTAACTTTAGTCGCGTTCATGACGAGTCAGTGCGAAGATCGCCCGGGCGATATTTTGGATAGCAGCAGCAATGATGAAGATGATCCAGGAGAACGGCCACCAGCCATACATGAAGTTGACGAAGAGGTAAATGGCGACGACGATTAGCCAGAAGGCGGAACTCAGGGCAGCGAAGAGGGCCTTGTCTTTGTCTTTGGCCGCCTTCCATTCCTTGAACTCTTCCACCAGGGTTTCATCGTCCTTGATGTATTTGGGCTTGGAGGCTTGGTTGTAGATGAGTAAGCCCGTGGCTACGGCAATAAACAGAAACATCATGACCAGTCCCAGCACGTCCTGATCAAACACTTCAGAAGTGACGATCAAGGCCATCGGGGAGAGGATGTAGAGCCCTACGGAAATGGCGATCACCAACGCATTGCGTTGACGATCCTTGGCGCTGGGAGCGGAGAGGACGTGGTGTTCTTTGAGGCTTTCGGTCAGTTCACTGAGATCGCCTAAGCCGGCAATCACGGTAGTATACGCTTCGTCTTCGGTTTTGCCCATCTTGAGCTGATCGTTGAACTTCTCGATCAGGTTACTGATGAGTTCTTCCTGGAGTTCCGCGGACTTCTTGGTTTTGGGGACGTCGTCGAAGGCGCGGGTGATGGTGGTGCGGATTTTCTGAATCATGGGGATTCCTTTCTAGATCAGGCTGTCGATCAGGAGTTTGGCGTCTTCCCAGTCCTTGCGGTTTTGGGCGTAGACTCTCTTGCCTTCGGAAGTAATCATGTAGTAGCGACGACGGGCTCCAGTGGCTTCATCCCCCCAGTAAGAGGTGATGAGACCGGCGCTTTCGAGGCGGCGGAAGGCAGAGTAGAGGGTGGCTTCTTTGAGTTCGAACTCATGGTTGGTGAGATCCTGGATGGCTTTGTTGATTTCATACCCGTAACTGTCTTTGCTCAAGAGCTGCTTGAGGATGATGGTTTCGGTGTGCCCACGCAGGATATCTGACGTAATGTTCATGGGGTCACTCCCTTCTTGAGCACATCATAAACCTATATACCTCGCCTGTCAAGGTATATTTATAAAAATAGTAAATAATTTTGTGAGATAACTAAAAACGCGATTTCTCGCGCTTTTACGGTTCAACGGAATAGGGGACAAAGGGCTCGGTTTTGAAGGTGACGGAGCTACCCGGCGTGGAGTAGGTGTAGATCTTGGCTGGATCGAGATCGAGCTGTTTCGCCAGTTCGGAGGCCGGGGGTAGATCGTAGAGGATGTTGATATTGAAGGTGTACTCGCCCATGTAGTAGTAAATCTTGCTGTAGTCAGCGGAGGTCACCACATGCCCTCCCGACCAATAGGACTTCCCGATCATCTCTTCCAAGAAAATCGGAATAACCAAGGTCTGTCCGGGAGCCATTGAAGGTATCCGCATATTGAAGAGCGGTTTGAAGGTGGAGTAATAGGTGTTGTGATTGAAGATGTTGTAGAGCTCTTGCTGTTGGATATTGGCCGGTTGCTGGGAGTTGATCGAGGCGTTGTTGGTGATGCTCAGCGTTCCAGCCGGGGTGGGTTCATCATAAGGGTTGTGCAGGGTCAACAGGACATAAGCCGGACGATACATGAAGTCGGGGTCTTGTTTGATCCAGTCCCAGCCCATGGGGTTAGGCGTGGAGGTTGATGTGGATGCGTTGATGCTTTCACCGACACTGGTTCCTAATTCAACTAGACCATCTTTCATGTAGTCGTTGGCGGGGATCCCGGCACTCTCCATGGCGACGGTGGCTAAGTAATCCACGCCCAGATCCGTCAAATCATCAAAGTTGGGCAGGGTTGGGGGGATGCCCATGGACGCTAATCCATAATCCACCATGGCCGTTAAGGCATCTTCCAGCTCATCCCGTAAACTGTCCGGAATCAGCGGAAGGTTCTGAGCCACTAGCGTGATCAGTCCGGCTTTGAGTCCATTGTAGGTGGAAGCCACCCAATTGGTCAGTTGGGCAGCATAGGAAACCAGATCGCTGAAGAATTCGGTCACTGCATTGATGGCTTCTTCCCACCACGATTCATCTTCAGGGACTGGGGTGAAATCCAGTTTCGTACCGACCGGATAACCGGAATACGGCTTATCTCCGCCAAACCCAAAGAAGATCTCTTTTTCCAACGGTTGTCGGATGACCACATAACGGTAGATCCATCCCGGACTCTCCCATTTAATGGGGATGTAGTCAACATCCGTGATGTCCGGAACGCGTGGATCCAGTTTGACGGTTTCGTAGAAAACGAAGTTACTGGCTGCGGGACGTCCATAGTGCACTTTGACCGTCTTGGAGTTGTTTTGAGTGTAGGAGCCTAGGGTAGAGGTCGGAGTCAGGGTAACGACTCGCACGTAATAGTCGATCACATCGTTTTCGGCTAAAGCACTCAGTGCCGGAGCGAACTCCGCAAAATCGATGCACAGGGGATTGTATTTGGTCAGGTTGATGAAGTTGGGATCGTCATGATTGAGGATGCGCTGATAGACTAAGCCTCCTTGGGTTTCCCAATTGCCGCTGAAACCGACCTTGGAAACTTGAAGGACCATCTTGATGGCGTTATAGGGATAGCCTTCGGGTAAGAAACAGTAGCGTAAATCGGTATTGTTGGCGTTAAGCGTCCGTTCTGAAGCCATGGTGAAACGGTTGGGGAACTCGCCGGATTGATACGGCTCTCCGCTCCACTGGGTTGATAAAAGGTCATAGCGGAACTCGATTTGGCCGATAAAGCTGAATTTGGTCTTGGTGGCGGGTTGACCATACAGAAGGGGTTGACCGACACCCCCATCACCAATGATCTTGTTTTGGCTGTCTAAGGCAATCACGCGCACATAGTACGTCTTTTGAACCGGGGCACCGCCTAAGATGGGATCATCGACAAAGAACAGGGAATGCAGTTTCTGATCGCTCAGTTTAAAGATCGAGCGTAAACGTGTCGGGTTCAATGCTGTTTTTAGGTCAACCGAGAACTCGGTGCTGGAGGCACTGATGTCTTGACTGGAAATCAAACCCGGAGGATTTAAAGGATCGCTCTCTTTGCCGGGGAAGGGAGACAGACTGATCTGCCAAACGTATTTGGCTGGGGTGATGTTGGAATCTTTGCGGATCGCAAACCAACGTACCGTATCCCCAGTGCTGTCCACAAAGACACTGTCTTGGTATTGGATCGTTTCGGGTTGTGCCACGGTCGGTGGCGCATCCTCCGAATCCCCAAACGCGTAGCGGGGTTTGGTGGAGGTGGTGGAAATGGATAAGGCCACTTTCGTATCGAAGACCGGACGGAAGAGTCGGTTGTCGAAATCAATGGCGTTGTACTTATCCAACTCCGGAATCAGGGCCAACGGATCGCTGGCCGGATTGATGATCAGGGTTTGAAGGGCAGTGTCGATGGCTTCGTCATGGACATTGTCGGGAACTTCAATAATCGGGTCATTTTCACCGGGTTGTTTGGGCCACCACAAAACCACCAGAACACTGGTGATGGCGAGTACGGCCACTAAACCCAGCACAATCCACGTTTTTGATTGTTTCATGGAGGGCTCCGAGATCACTGAGATCGTCACCTTCATTATAGCGCCAGGATAAAGGGTGAAACAGAAGGTTCAAGGCTTTTCAAGCTCAAATCATCCAGAAGTTGTGAGTGAGAAATAACGAACTAACGAGTTGAAGGGAAATTAAGCCAAGGCGGCTTTAATTTTGGCACTAGGGTCAATCTTGAGATGACTTCGGGAATAAAACCCTTTAAAACACAGGGGATTATGCGTATCTTTAGAACTGTGAGTGAACGGATAATGGACTTATCCGGAAAGGACTGGATATGAATGTGGGTGTGGTGGTGTATTCCTTGACCGGGAATACGTTCAGTGTCGCAGAGACTCTACGATCAACTTTAGCTTCGGCAGGTCATACGGTCAGTTTTCAAACGATCAAAGCCCAAAACGAAGATCCCAACGCAACCGGACCGATTAAGTTGACTCAAGTGCCCTCCTTGAAAGGACTCGATGCGGTGGTGTTGGGTGGTCCGGTTCGCGGGTTCTCGACGGCACCAATCGTCAAAGCTTATCTTGAACAAGCTTCCGATTTTAAAGGATTACCGGTTTACCTTTACGTGACCCATCATTTTCCACTGGCCTTTCTGGGTGGTAATTCGGCACTGGGAATGACACGCAAACTGGTTGAAGCGAAAAACGGTAACGTGATCGGTACCGGAGTCGTCAACTGGTCCAGCAAACATCGTCCCGACAACATCAAAGCCGTGTGTGCAGGAGCTTTAAGCGCCTTGGATGCGTTGAAATGAAGAAGGTGTTGTTGATAGTCGGCGTTGTAGTGCTGGTTATTGGGGTTGCCGGAACGTTGTTTGTGATGAAGACGCAGGAGTCGCTGAATCAACTGGTCAAACAACCGATATCGGATGTGGATCTGGAGAATGTCGAGAACGGAACCTATGATGGATCATACTCGGCTTTTCCGGTCAGTGTCACGGTTAAGGTTACCGTGGAAGATCATGCGATCACAGCGATTGTGATCACCAAGCACGATAACGGACAAGGCAAACCGGCAGAAGCCATCGTGGAGGAAGTCATCGATCACCAAAGCCTCGAGGTCGATGTGATGAGCGGAGCGACGTACAGTTCCAAGGTGATCTTGTTGGCGATTCGGGATGCGTTAGTCCCGTAAGTATCGATTTAGAAATCTCGTGGTAGAATAGAAGCGAGGTTCCTATGAAAATCCTGATTTCCGGTTTTGAACCGTTTGGTAATGATGCGATCAATCCGTCTCAAGACGCCGTTTTAGCGTTACCGGATGAGATCGAAGGAACGTCAATCATCAAAGTGATCCTTCCGGTGGTTCGCGGCGAGGCTTCCGATCGGCTTAAAGCCAAGATCCTAGAACATCATCCCAATGTGGTGGTGTGTGTTGGTCAGGCCGGAGGACGAACCGGATTGACCATCGAACGGGTGGCCATCAACGTCGATGAT
Organism: uncultured bacterium; assembly: GCA_903847945.1. Lineage (GTDB taxonomy): Bacteria > Bacillota_I > Bacilli_A > Erysipelotrichales > Erysipelotrichaceae > UBA2212. The sequence continues at coordinate 53,759 of CAINEY010000049.1, forward strand.
TACCCGATTCCCGATAATGCCGGTCATCAACCGCTCGATGAAGCAATCGCTCCGCTCGGTCCGGCGGCTTATCTTTTAACCTTACCCAACAAAGCCATCGTAACGGCTTGGAAGGCCGCCGGTTATCCGGCTAGTCTTTCCAACACGGCTGGAACCTTCTTGTGTAATCATGTGGCGTATGCCTGTGCCCATTTTACCGCCAATCACTTTCCCAACCTCAAAACCGGATTTATCCATATCCCGTACTCGACTTCGCAATCCCCTGATCATCCCGAAGCGTTTGCGATGACGCCAAACGACTTGACGGAAGCCTTAACGATCGCCTTGAAGGTAATCATTAATCCATCCCATCCAGGACAAACGCTGGAAGGAACGGTGTGTTAAACGATGCAACGCATCGTTTTTTTATCGAAGGAGTCACTCCTACCGTATACTGTAATCATGAACACCAAAGCCCTTTGGAGGATAATCCTCACGATTCTGGTTAGCCTGAGTCTTTTTGTTGTGTTTCTCAGTCTTGGAAAAGTCTCCTCGATCTTGATGGATCCGATCATCACCGCCCAGGAGTTGATCGATCAAGCCCCGTCCATGACTTTGGGTAACCTGATCCTTCAACAACCTTCTTCCACCTTCTTGGTCTTCCTGCTGGGGTTAGTGACTGCGCTGGTTGGGATTCCTTATCTGAAGGCCAAAGGGTTTGTGAACCGTTGGCTGGGAATCAACTTCGTCATCTGGGGACTGGGGGCATGGACAGCTGGATTGAGTTATCAAGCCTTTGGGGCAGCCCTTAAATGCGTTGGAAATGAGCCCTGCGCGTGGACGAATGGGGTCGAGCTCTTCTACATGGTCCTCACCGTATATTCGATCAATGCCTTACTGGTGGCTTATAGTGGATTGACTGAGGATCCGGTCAAATCCCGTTTACAACGTTTTGCCTATTTCAGTATCCTGAGCTACAGCCTTTTTCAAGGGATCGGGATGGTGGTGCCGGTGAAGTTTCTCTTGAGTTATGAGTTCATGCTGATCTTCCTGGCAACCAATCTGATTCTGATGATGACCATCAGTTATCGCCGAAAAGCACAAGCCCTTCATGCCCGGCTTTGGCGCATTTGGCTTCTATTCTTAGGCGTCAATGCCGCCTACTTTGTGGCGCTTTTTGCGGGGTATGCCTTGCCCTTGTATGAATCCACCGGGATCTGGTTCAATGAGAACGATGTGTTGCACATCCTGCTTCTGGGTTGGATGTTGCTGTGGGTCACGGTTGTTAAGCCGAGTGACTTTCCGCAATCGTCTTAACGAAAAATTGACACGCGGTTAAGATGAAATCGATATAATGGGGGAAAGAGGAATCCGATGACCAAAGTTTGCTTCGTGGATGATGAACAAAACATCCGTCGCCTAGTGGCTTATGATTTAAAGGCGGCCGGATACGAAACCACCTTGTGTGAGAATGGGCAGGAAGCCTTAAGCGTGGCGTTAGCGACGCCTTTTGACGTGATGATTGTCGATTGGATGATGCCACAGATGGATGGCTTGACCTTAGTCAAGAAGCTACGGGAAGCTGGACAAGATGCCCTGGTCATCATGCTGACGGCAAAAAGTGAAGAAGAAGACCTTATTGAAGCCTTTGAAGCCGGTGTCGATGATTATTTAACCAAACCTTTCTCATCCCGCGAACTGTTGGTGCGCATCAAAGCTCATCTGAATCGGGTCAAGCCGGCTCAAAGTGCCGGGATCCGTTTTCCGGGACTAGTGATCGATCTGCTCAAACGGACAGTGATCCTGAATGATCAAGCGGTAGAATTGACCAAAACGGAGTTCGATCTGTTGGTGTACTTCGCTCAAAACGTGGATCAGGTGCTTTCCCGCGATATGATCCTCAATACGATCTGGGGCTTTGAGTATGACGGGGATACGCGCATCGTTGATGTGCATGTCTTTAAACTGCGGTCGAAACTGGCACAATCCGTGTTGACGATCAAATCATCCCGTGGTGTCGGGTATTTACTGGAGGTCAGTCATGCCTAAAGGTTGGGTGTGGAGTTTAGCCATTACCTTGGGACTCATGGTGCTGGTGTTGGTGTGGCCACCCCTGGCTGCCGTTGGGGTTCTCATCGGTGGTGCCTTGCATGTGGCTGTGCTGGTTCAAACCCAAAAAGAAAGCACACAACGCCTCAATGCGCGATTGGAAGAAGCCCGTAAACAGAATTCCCTTCAAGAACGCAATATCGCCATGAAATCGCGCCAACTGGAAACCATCGTGGTGAACTTACCGTTTCCGTTTGCTCTTATGGATACGCAGGGTGAACTGGTTTTAACCAACGATCCCTTTATGCGGTTTGTCGAGAAGGAAACCAGCCCGCTGATGTATGATAGCCCTGTCTTTCATCCTGAACTGCGGGCCTTTATCCGCAATGCCTTTATCAAAGAGTCTACGCTGATCAAAGCCTTCAACCTGAATGCTACGGATTATCAGGCATACGCCGTCCCTGTGTTCGATAAGTCGCGTTATGCCGGATGTCTCTTGATGTTTCTGGACATCACCCAGATCTTGGAAGGGGAACGGATGCAGAAGCGCTTCATTGCCGATGCTTCACATGAACTGCGTACACCGCTTTCATCCATCCTGGGCATGATTGAAATCTTAAATCGTTCAGGTTTTAACGATGAGCCGACCCGGGTGGAGTTTCAAATTCAAATCGAAACCGAAGCTAAACGCATGGAAGCCATCATTCAAGACTTGACCGTGCTATCCCGTTTATCGGCTCAGAAAGTCATGTTGAATCCGGTGCGGGCCAACCTCTATCACCTCATCGAATCCGTGTATCGTCCCCTCAAACCCAGTTTTGAGGCGAAAGGGGATCAACTGAGGATCGAGATGGATGAACATCAAACCGTGACCGGGGATGTGGAGAAGCTCCACCAAGTCTTCACGAATCTCCTCACCAACGCCCTCAAGTTCACCGAGAAGGGAACGATCACCGTTCGGGCTTCAAATCAAGCCGGGTACTGTGTGATCGAGGTCATCGATACCGGCATTGGAATACCGTTAGAGGATCAGAAATACATCTTCGATCGTTTTTATCGGGCCGATCCTTCCCGTCATCGGGCCAGCGGAGGAAGCGGCTTAGGACTAGCCATTGTCAAGTCCTACGTCACTGCCCATAAAGGGGAGATCACCGTATCCAGTGTGCCGGGTGAAGGCGCCACCTTCACGATCAAACTGCCGATGTAAGTTAACTTTTCTTAACACAACATTAACCGTCCTGCGATAAATCACCGGGACGGTTTTTCTATACTGTGGTCAGAGAAAAACACTTTTCTTGGAGGAAAAATGAAACTCGTCAAAACTGGTCTGATTGGTTTGGTGGCTCTGCTGGCGCTTGTGGCCTGCGGTCCGTCCAAGCCTGCTCTCGAAGGATCCATCGCCATCGATGGCTCATCCACTGTCTATCCGATCACGGAACTCGTCGCGGAAGACTTCAATGCAGAATACCCGGATGTTCAAATCACGGTCGGATTCTCCGGAACCGGCGGTGGCTTTACGAAGTTTGCAGCCGGAGAGATCGAAATCTCCGATGCCTCCCGTCCGATCAAACAAGCTGAAAAAGATGCCTTGGTCGCGGCTGGGATCGACTACATCGAATTGAAAGTCGCCTTTGACGGCTTGTCCGTCGTCGTCAGTAAAGACAACACCTGGGTCGATTACCTGACCTTCGATGAATTGAAAATGATCTACGGTGCCGATGCAACGGCGCTCACCTGGGCGGATGTCCGTGCCGGTTGGCCGGCTGAACCGTTGGTGATTTATTCCCCGGGTCATGATTCCGGAACCTTCGACTACTTCACGGAAGCCGTCAACGGAAAAGCAGGAGTCATCCGTTCCGACTCCGATAATGTCCAGATCTCCTTCTCTGAAGACGACAACGTCTTGGTAACCGGGGTGGCTGGGGATGCCGGTGCCATCGGTTACTTCGGATTCGCCTACTATGAAGAAAACGCCGACAAGTTGAAAGTCGTGCCGATCAAGAAGGGCGATGCTTCGGCCGTGGCCCCGACGTACGACACCATCAACAACTCCACCTACCCGCTCTCCCGTCCGCTCTTCATCTATGTGGCCAAGGATGCCTTGGAACGTGAAGAAGTGGTCGAATTCGTGAAATTCTATCTGGAAAATGCGGCTGAATTGGCTCAAGAAGTCGGTTACATCGCCTTACCGGATGCCGAGTACGAAGCCGGATTAGCCAAACTCGACGAGTAATCGACATCCGTCGAAACCGTTGCCAATGCGCACAGGCGCCCCTAGGGGCGCCTTGCGTGCGCTATGAAAGGAGTGCGCATGACCGCTCGCAAACGCCATCAACAAACCGAAGTCCTGGTGCGTTGGATCCTCATCGGACTGAGTGCCGTCTCGATCTTGACCACAATCGGCATTGTCTTGACCTTAGCCTATGAAACCTTCGAGTTCTTCTCGATCGTGTCCATCGTCGAATTCTTTACCTCTCATCGCTGGGCCCCGGTGTTTGATCCCCCTTCGTTTGGGGTTTTGCCGTTGGTGGCCGGAACGATGATGATTGCGGTCTTGTCTGGCCTCATCTCCATTCCGTTGGGACTGGGCAGTGCCATTTACCTCAGCGAGTTTGCCTCCAAGAAAGCCCGCAAGATCATCAAACCGATCTTGGAACTCTTAGCCGGGATTCCATCCATCGTCTACGGGTTCTTCGCCTTAACCTTCATCACCCCGCTGATTCGCAGCGTTGCACCGGATACGCAGATCTACAATGCCTTGAGTGCTTCCATTGCGGTCGGGATCATGACCTTGCCGATGGTGGCTTCACTCTCGGAAGATGCGATGATGGCCGTTCCGGATTCGATCCGACAAGGAGCCTATGCCTTAGGTTCCACGAAACTGGAAGTCGCCATCCACGTCATCGTTCCGGCAGCCTTCTCCGGCATCGCTGCCAGCTTCATGTTGGCGATCTCACGAGCGATCGGTGAAACCATGATCGTGGCTATCGCCGCAGGGCAGACCCCCAACCTGTCCCTTAATCCATTCCAAAGTATTCAAACCATGACCGGGTTTATGGTCAACATGGCCTTAGGCGATATCCAACAAGGCTCGATTGAATTCAAGACCGTGTTTGTGGTGGGCGCCTTATTGTTTGTGATCACCCTGATCCTGAACTTGATCGCCCGGATCATCATCCAGAAAACCCGGGAGGTGTACTGATGAAAACCACGAAACGCCATCAGCGAAGACTGTTGCTTAACCGCATCTTCGAATGGATCTTCTTCAGCACCATCGCTGTTGCGATCCTGGTGCTGGGGGCTTTACTCTTTGATATCTTCTCTCGGGGGATCAGTGGCCTGGATTGGTCGTTCATCACGTCGATGCCGTCCAGCCGTCCGGCCAAAGCCGGGATTTTCCCGGCACTCTTGGGAACTTTGTGGGTCATACTCCTGACTGCCCTGATTGCCTTACCGGTGGGTATCGGAACCGCCATCTACCTCGAGGAATACGCCAACAAAAAGTCCTGGTTCTTCAAAGCCCTCAACCTCAACATCGCCAACTTGGCGGGTGTCCCGGCCATCGTCTATGGGATCTTAGGACTCACCGTGTTTGTCCAACTCCTCAAGATCGGTCCAACGATCTTGGCCGGAGCCTTGACCTTGAGCTTATTGATTCTGCCCGTGATCATCGTGGCTTCCATTGAAGCCATTCGAGCCGTTCCCAATTCCATTCGGGAAGGATCCTTGGCTTTGGGGGTCACTCGGTGGCAGACCATCACCGGAGCCATCTTGCCGATGGCCTTGCCGGGGATCCTGACCGGATCCATTCTGGCTCTTTCTCGGGCCATGGGTGAAGCTGCCCCGCTCATCATGGTCGGAGCCGTCGGGTTTGTGACCTTCCTGCCCGACAGTATTCTGGATCGCTATACAGTTCTTCCGATGCTTATCTACAACTGGACCTCGCGTCCTCAGGACGAATTCGCTCAACTCGCCGCTTCCGGCATCATCGTGATGCTCATCATCCTGATGCTGACCAATCTCACCGCCATTATCTTACGTAATCGCTCGCAACAGCGCATCGACTAGGAGCCCCCATGTCCATCAAAGTCAACGTTCAAAACCTCAACTTCTACTACGGGGATTTCCAAGCCCTCAAAGGCATCAACATGGAAATCCACGAAAACAAGATCACCGCGCTGATCGGTCCCTCCGGTTGCGGGAAATCCACCTTCATCAAGACGCTAAACCGAATGTATGAACTCATCGATGGTACCAAAGCTACCGGATCCATCTCCTTCGATGGAACCGAGCTCTTGGATAAAGCCACGGATGTGGTCGACCTGCGCAAGCGTATCGGCATGGTCTTTCAGAAACCCAATCCGTTTCCCAAGTCCATCACCGAGAATGTCCTTTATGGGGTCAAACGTCACGGGGATGTTCCCAAGACCGAATGGAAAGAGCTCTTGGAGACGTCACTCCGTAAAGCTTCCTTGTGGAGTGAAGTCGAGCATAAGCTCAATCAATCCGCCTTCAGTCTTTCTGGAGGTCAGCAACAACGCCTGTGCATCGCCCGCACCTTGGCGACTAAACCGGAAGTGCTCCTGATGGATGAACCCACCAGTGCTCTTGATCCGATCGCAACGGCGAAAATCGAGGAGTTGTTGGAAGAACTGAAAAAAGAATATACTGTCATTATCGTGACTCATTCGATGCAGCAAGCCGCCCGCATCAGTGATTATTGCGGGTTCTTCCTGAGTGGGGAACTCATCGAATTCGGCTTGACCAAGCAACTCTTCTCTAATCCGCTCGATCAACGGACTGAAGACTACATTACCGGCCGCTTTGGCTAAAAGGAACCCAACATGGTTAAAATCGATACTGAAATCAACGAATTCAAAGACGAGATCCTGATCATGAGCCATCAGGTGCGCAAGATGTTTGTCTTGGCCATGGAGGTCTTGGATACCGGACGCAAAGAAGAAGCGTTACGCATCGTGGAACTCGATGAGTACGTCAACAACGCCAACGAATCCATCAACGATAAGGCCATTGAGATCCTTTCCCTCTTGGCGCCCGTAGCGACCGATTTGCGCGTGATTCTGGCCGGACTCAAGATCTCCACCGACCTGGAACGGATCGGCGACTACGCCAAAGCCATCGCCCGTTTCGTCATCAAAAACGATGAACTGGATGAACGCCTGCAACCCTACATCAACCCCATCGCCAAGACCTTCATCGAGTTCTTCGATGAGACAATGCAGGCCTATACGGATCGCGATGTGAAGAAAGCCTTGGAACTTCCGGGACGCGATGATGAGATCGATACGGCTTTTAAGAAACTCTTGGCCTTCATCGAAAAACTCACCGACGAGAACCAACAGATCGCTGCTCTAGTGCCCACCATCGGGATGTTGCGCAACTTTGAACGCGCCGGCGATCACACGAAAAACATCTGTGAAGCCATCATCTACGAAGTCAAAGGCCAACACTACGATTTCGGTTAAGCACCTTTACTATTTCACGGGCATTTTAAGTTTCTTCGCCAGCGCTTTGAGTATAATTGAAGTGTACGCGGGGAACTTATGACGATCAATACCACTCAACTTTACAATGCTTTTATTCACGGCGCTCAATCGCTGATCGCCCAACGCCAGTCCCTTAACGCCATCAATGTTTTTCCGGTGGCGGACGGGGATACCGGCACCAATATGGCTTCCACCGTGGAAGCCATTTTACGTCACGGACAACTCAAAGAAGGCATGGCGGAAACCTTGGCCTCCATTACCAACGCGGTAGCCCTCAATGCCCGAGGTAACTCCGGAGCCATCTTTGCCCAGTTTGTGATCGGACTCAATGAAACCTTACCCGATCGGGAACTCGACGACAAGGATGTCGTTATCGGTTTACAGGAAGCGGTCAAACGTGTTTACAGTGCGCTGAGTCATCCGGTTGAAGGGACAATGATCACGGTGATGCGTCTGTGGGTCAGTGAGCTCGAACATCGCATCTCTAAAGGCCACGATCTCAAGGAAGCCTTCGATAAAGCCCTGCTTAGAGCCCATGAAGTGCTCAAGGATACGCCAAACCTGTTGACGGTACTCAAAGAACACCACGTGGTGGACAGCGGTGCCAAAGGCTTTGTGCACTTTTTGGAAGGCTTCTCGCAGGGCCTATTCACCAAATCCAAACCCACCATCGCCTTGGAAGATTCCCTAAGCTTTGAGGACAGTCATCTGGCGGATGCCCACGAAACCATTACCTACCGCTATTGTACGGAAGCCTTGGTGGAAGGGGAAATCGGAGACATCAAAGCCAGGCTCGATGAATTGGGTGACAGTGTGCTCATCGTTAAGAGCCATCGCTTCACCAAGATCCACCTCCACACCAATACCCCCGACCAAGTCATGGCTCTCTTGGAAACCCAAGGGAAACTCATCCAACAAAAGGCTGACGACATGATTCTTCAGCACGCGGATTTCACCCCGCATGCGGAGATTGCGCTATGGACCGATTCGATTGCCGATCTTCCGGCTTCAGTCATTCTTGAACACAAGATTCACGTCATGCCGTTGACGATAATGGTTGAAGGGTCACCTTACTTGGATCGATTGACCTTACCGGCTTCCCGCTTCTATGATCGGGTAAACACCTTCAAAGAATACCCCAGCTCTTCTCAACCCAACCAGAAGGCGGTAGAAGCCCGGTTCAAGGCTTTGTTAGGGAATTATAAGCATGTACTAGCCATTACCGTTTCCTCAGGGATGAGCGGTACCCATGCGGTCGTCAAAGCGGCTGCAGCTGCCTTTGACGGACGTGTCACGGTCATCGACTCCAAGAAAAACAGCGGCGCTCAAGGCTTATTGGTGCTTCAAACTGCCGAGTTGATAGCGAAAGGGCAAACCCTGGAGTCAATCGTTAAAACACTCAACGACAGTATTCCTAACACGCATATCTTCGTGAGTGTCGATACCCTCAAATACATGGTCAAGATGGGACGCATCTCGCCGGTCGTGGGACGTATCGCCAAGTGGGTCAACCTCAAACCCATCGTCTCCATCGACCCCAACGGAAAAGGGGTCACGATGGGATCCGCCTTCAGTAAAGCCCAAACCGAATCCAAGATCCTCAAACAGATCGATAACCTCTTAAAGTTGAATGATCTCGTCTCCTACGCGATTGTGCATGGGAACGATCCGCAACGGGCAGAGCGCTTTACACGGGTGCTTAGCGACAAACTGGGACAAGCCCCGGCTTTCGTGGAAGAAGTCTCGACAATCGTCGCCATGAGTGCCGGACCTAAGACGGTCGCCGTCGCACTCCAACTCATACCGAAAAGCAGTCAATCATAATCACACCGTACGGTGGAAAGGGAAACGTATGAACTTAAAAGCTGCGAAGTGGGCCGGATTAGCCGGTACAGCCATCATGGCCGCCATGATTGTCTATTCGATTGCTACCGGCGACATCGGAGCCGAAGGATCGATCTTATTGGGCATGGTGTGGGGTCAGATGAGCATGGTGGATCTCTACGTCGGATTCCTGCTTGTTTATCTGTGGATGTTCTATCGGGAGAAGACCGTCTTAGGAAAAGTCTTCTGGTTGATCTTCATCCTGGTGACCGGATCCTTAGCCACAGGCCTCTACATTTACTTAGCTGCCTCCAACAGTAAAACCGAAACCGAGTTCTTCTTCGGGAAGTAAAAACGCGACATCCGTCGCGTTTTTTATTAGTTGATGAGATCCAAGATCCGTTGGATCTTAGTGAAGTCAATGAAGCGGCTTTCCCGCAAGACTTCCTTTCCTTCAGCGAAGACGAGGATCGTAGGAACTGTGAACACCCGATTCTGTCCGGCGAGCTCAGAGAATTGCTCCGCATCGATCTTGAAGAACTTCTGCGGGTAAGCCTGCATCAGCTCCTCCAGACGCGGAAAGATCGATTTACACACACTGCACGTCGAGGTGGTGAAGTAAAGCACTACTGGCTTCTGCTCGGGTTGGATGGCTTTATAAACTTCCAAGTTGGATTGAGGATAGATCACAGCGTTCATAAGTTCATTTCCTTTGACCATGACACTTTAAAGGGCGAAGAGACAGTGGTCAAGGAGTTTGACTAATCCAAAAGAAAACCGGCCAGAAGGCCGGTCTCTAGGTTAAACTCAGGGGCAAACGAAGTTGTCGGGGAAGTTGCCATCATCCCACGTGCAAGTGTAGGAGACGCCATCAACGGTAACTGTGTCAGTTCCGGCAGAGTCGGCAACAACACCAGTCGCAATACGCAGACCGATTTCGGATTTGACAGTACGCAGGTTAGCTTCAGCAACAGCGTTTTGAGCTTCCGTGATGTAGTTCAGAATGCTCGGAACGGCGATGGCAACCAAGATGCCGAGGATGGTGATGACAACGATCAATTCAATAAGCGTAAACCCTTTTTTCTTGAGAATTTTTTTCATATTTGTTCTCTCCTTGTTTTAATTTTATGCTTAAGGATACCTGATTGTCAATAATTTTCGCCGATTATAAGTAACGATTTAGCAATTCTTTGTTCGGTGCGATGTCGGTGGCACTCTCCAGAGTGATTGTTCCACTGTTGACAAGCTTAGCCAAGCTCAATTCCATCGTTGTCATGTCGAGCTTGAGACCGGTTTGAATGGCGGTGTTAATCTGGACGATCTTATTTTCTCGGATCAGGTTTCCGATAGCATCAGTCATGACCATGATTTCCTGGACGGCAATGCGTCCTGAGCGATCCCGCATGGGGATCAGCGCTTGGGAAATGACGGCGTTCAGTGAGGAAGCCAACTGGGTCCGAATCTGGGACTGTTGGTGAGGCGGGAAGACGTCGATGATCCGGTCAATGGTCGGGGCGGCACCTAAGGTATGCAGGGTGGAGAAGACCAAGTGGCCGGTTTCAGCGGCAGTCAGAGCGAGTGAGATGGTTTCATGGTCGCGCATTTCACCGACGAGAATAACGTCGGGGTCTTCGCGCAAGGCCGAGCGCAAGCCACTGGCGAAGTCGTTGACATCACGGTGGATCTCGCGTTGGTTAATCAGGGACTTGTCGGATTTGTGGAGGTACTCCAGGGGATCTTCCAAGGTCAGGATGTGGTGATAGCGGGTCTTGTTGATGTGGTTGATCATTGCCGCTAACGTCGTGGATTTTCCGCTACCGGTTGGTCCTGTCACTAGAATCAATCCGCGTGGAGCTTCAGCCAAACGGGCCAAGACGGGTGGCATGTGCAACTCTTCCAAGGTCGGGATACGGTTACGCAGTAAACGAATCGCAATGCAGGGAACGCCTTGTTGGCGATACACGTTGATGCGGTAACGGTTGCCATGAGAATCGGCATAGGCCGTATCGACATCATGGCCGTCATTGAACTGCATGCGTTGGATTTCGGACATGATCAAGGCCATGTAGCCGCGCATCATTTCAAGTGTCAACACTTCATAGTTGATCGGTCTGAGTTCCCCCAGGACCCGAAACAGCGGTGGGCGACCGGTAATCAGATGAATATCTGAACATTGGGTGCCTTGAGCTTTATCGAGTAAGTCTTGCATAGTTCCCCCTTTAGTCTACGGTGTAGAGAATCTTGACGGCTTCTTCAGTAGTAGTCAAACCATTTTTAATGGCTTCAATGACTTCGTCTTTAAGGATTCTCAGGTTATTGTCGTGAATGTAGGTGTACATTGATTCAGCTGAAGCATTGGCAGCAATCATGCTTTGGAGTTTGTTATCGATCAGCAGGATCTCATACACGGCGGTACGTCCTTGATAACCGGTATTGTTGCACTTCTTGCACCCTTTGCCTTTATAGGCCGTGGTCAAATTGGTTTTCAACAGCATATTCTCAGCCGGAGTCACTTTAACAGTTCCACGGCATTCCGGGCAGATGCGTTTCACCAAACGCTGCGAGATGACACAGCGCAGGGCGGAAGCGACCATGAAGGGTTCAATGCCCATATCCACTAAGCGGCTGACGGTAGAAACGGAGTCGTTGGTGTGGATGGTGGAAAGCACGAAGTGACCGGTAATGGCAGCACGAATCGCAATCTCGGCGGTCTCTTTATCACGGATTTCCCCAACCATGATGATGTCGGGGTCTTGACGCAAGACCGAACGTAAGCCGGTTGCGAAGGTCAAGCCCGTTTTCGGATTAACTTGGACCTGGGTGATGCCTTCGAACTGCAGTTCGATCGGGTCTTCGATCGTGGTGATCGATTTGGCCGGATCCGCCATGGAATCCAAGATGGCATACAATGTGGTCGTTTTACCGGATCCAGTCGGACCGGAAACCAAGAGAATTCCGTTGGGCAACATCAAGGCTTTATTGATGCGTTCCAGCGAAGCCGGAGAGACGCCTAAGGCATTAAGGTTGTAGGTGATGTTTTTGTTGGCTCCCAACAAACGCATGACGACTTTTTCTCCGTAAGGTGTCGGCATGGTGGAGACACGCAGGTCAACATCCAAGGCTTTGTTTTTCACTTTGAAACTGCCGTCTTGCGGAATCCGCTTTTCAGCGATGTCCAATCCGCTCAAGATCTTGATGCGGGTAACAATCGAGGCATGCACTTCATTGGTGACTTCGTTATAAATGGTGAGGTCGCCATCGATACGGAAACGGATCCGGGTCGTGGTTTCTTCCGGTTCGATGTGAATGTCGGACGCATTGCGTTGGTAGGCATCCACAATCAGGGTATTGACTAAACGAACAATCGGAGCGGAATCCACTCGTTCGGCCATGTTGTCGACTTCGACTTTGGCTGGGGTTGGTTCATCTTCGAATTTGAACTCCACATTGAGGTCACGGATGATTTCATCGGCAGCCTTGCGGGAGTACACGACGCCCATGGTCTTGCGGATCTCATCCAAGGGTGACAACACCATCTCGACATCCAAACCGGAAATCATGGAAATGTCTTGAACAGCCTCCAGATTCAACGGATCGTTGGTCGCGATGACCAATTTACCGTTGTCGATCCGGATGGGGACAACGATGTATTTCTGAGCCAAATTCTCCGGTACGTAATGGACAACGTCCACATCCAAGAGGAAGCTGGGGGTTTCCACATACTCAACACTTAATCGTTTCGACAAGGAGCGCAAGATGTCGCGTTCATTGGCGAAACCTAAGTCGATGATGATTTCCCCTAAACGTTTCTTAACGGTCTTTTGAGTAGCTAAGGCATACTGCAACTGCTCAGCATTGATAATGTTTTCTTCAATCAGGATATCGCCTAATCGCATTCTGGTCATGACTACTCTCCTGTTTCGACCGCAATGCGATCGAGGCTGTAAATTTCAAACGTCAGGATGCCAAAATCCAATTCGAAATCATATTCGGCACTGGTCAGATAAATCGTTCCTTCTATGGCATTGAAGCGATTGACCATCTCTTCAAAAACCGGGTATTGCACATTGAAGGAGTACACCGCAGTGTTGTACCACAATTCAGTGGTGGTAGTGGGGACTTCCGGAACGGCTTCACCAAACTCATTGAGCGCGTTGATCAAGTCGTTTAGGGGGAGAGGATCTTCAGGAATCGGGGTGTTTACGTAAGGCACCAACGGTGTCCGATTTGAGAATTGAACTTCCCAAATGCGATAAGTCAGACCATCCAAGACACTGAACAGGAAGATATCAAAGTCGGCAGCTGTCAACGGCTCATTGATTTGAACCAGATTGTCGTTGATGTCAGTGATCAAATCGGAACGAACGGTCTCAAATTGATTTAAGTTATCAATGTTGAGTTCGAAGTCTTCCCATTGTCCGGCTAACTCATCCCGTTCAAGTTTCAACGTATCGATAGATTTCATGGTTGGCAAGATGAGGTAGTTCAATCCCACGACAAGAATAACGACAATTCCCAACAGGAAGATGAGTTGTATTTCACGTTTTGACATCCTAGTTTCCCCCTTCCAGAGTACAGATGTAGGTTACTGAATAGTACTCTTCGGCTTCGTCATAGGTGTAACTCTCGTAACGAACCGAATCAAAGACCGTACTGTCTCTCAGTTCCAGAGCATACGAGGAGAAGACGGTGTAATCTTTGGAGTGAGCAGTAATGGAGAAGGTGGTGTTGGAGTAATCGAAGTAATCCAGTGTGACATTACTCGGTTTGAGTGAAATAGCCGTAACCATGGGGTCACTGGAGAAGGAACCGATTTCATCAAGGACAACGAGACCTTCTTCGATCATGGTCTTGATTTGTTTGAGCTTTTGAATGTCATTTTTCAACATGTTGGCTCTGGCCATCTTGTCGACATTGGCCGGATTGGTGATTTGACCATTGAGCGTATCGATCTGTTTCTGAACCTGGTTCTCATCCAATTTCAGCTTGGCATAGAAGGCGCCGGTGATCAGCAGAACACCGATAAGGACCAAGACATAGAAGTACAAGGAACCGGATTGTTCACTGCTGAGTTCGTGCAGCTTGCGCTGTGCAGCGAGGAAATCAATGTCTTTATTTCGGTTAAGGGACGCCTTTTTCATGATTTTCTCCGAAGGATGGTGCCAAAGGCATTAACGAATTGAAGTTCCGAGGATTTAGAACTGTAGACTGTCGGGGTCAAATCCAAGTATGCACATTTTAAGCCGATTGACGTTTCCAGTGTTTCTTTGATTTCCGGTAACCATTCATCGTTACCAGCCAAGGCGACCAAGGAGATGCCGGCATTATGCAGACTGTATGCGTACTGAGCGACTTTATCGATGGTGTTGATCGCGGTCTGAATCTTACGATCACTCTCATCCGGTCCCATACCGATGTAGCGGGTGGTGTAGAGAATCATGAATTTCTGCTGGTGATACAAGTATAGACGCGTGGCTTCCAATCCGACATCCGCGACCAGAAGTTGCTCCTGGTTACCATAATGAGGTAAATGGTCGACCAGCTTCAAGAGAGCACTGTTTCCGGGTTCAACGGTTTCGGGGATCAATCCGGCAATACGAATTGCAGCCAGATACTCATTTAGGATTGGTTCAGATATCGCAAAACCGTAGACTTTGGCAAAATGGCCTTCATCATCAGTCTTGGTCTCATCCAACAACAAATAGTCCGTAACGACTTCCGGATCAAGGTGCATGGCGTTGATGAGCTCGTTATGGACAACCCGGTGGAACTTCTTCGGATCGGTCACCGGTAACTCGACGTCATGGCTGACGATGTGGTTGTTATTGATGACCACATGGCACTTCTTGGAAGCCATTTCGTTGGCGGCAATCAGATTCTTGAGCCAGATTCCCAAAGCATGGACATCTTTGATGCCGTCATTGGAGAACCAAACCTCCGGTAAGGGGGATTTGACCGACTTTACCACACGAATGCCGCGTTGATTGGTTTTTGCCAACACCAGGTTGACATGCTGATACATAAACTCGATGGATAGGACCTGCATGGTGACCCCCTTTAGTTCCCGATGGAGTTATACATCTGATAGATCGGCTGCAAGACAGAGATGACGGAGAATCCGATAATGACCCCTAAAACCAGGATCATGGCCGGTTCAAGTAAAGCGATCATGCGTTGGATCGCATTGTCACTTTCGGTATCAAAGTATTCAGCAGCATTCTTCAGGATCGTTCCCAACGATCCCGATTCTTCTCCGATGTAGATCATGCTGGAGAGCATTTCATCGAAGGATTCTGTGTTTTCTATAGCGGTAGAGATGAGTTCGCCTTTCTGAACAGCGTTGGCCACTTCAGCGAATTTGTCTTCCAAGTAGGTGTTTCCCAAGACTTTGCCGGTCGATTCGATGATGGCCAAGGTTTGAATACCACTTTGATACATGGACGAAAAGGAACGGGCACACCGAGCTGAATACAGGGTCTGATTCAACTTCCCCAGTACCGGCATTTTAAGTTTGAATCGATCCCACTTGACCCGATAGCGCCGATCGGATAAGGCAACTCGGAATCCAACCACAAGAATTATGAGAATTAAAAGGATTTCCACCCAATGACCGGTCAACAGATTCCCAAATCCCAAAACGACCTGAGTCGTAAAGGGGACATCTTTCGGATCAAACATCTTGATAATGTTAGGCAAGACAAATGAAACCAAGATGACGATAACGATGACGGTAACCGTCATCAACACGATCGGGTAGATGGAAGCATTACGGATCTTACTGCGGGATTTATGATCCTTTTCATAGAAATCCGCCATGATCATGAGGGATTGGTCCAGGGTTCCGCCAACCTCACCGGCAGAGATCATGTTGACCAGCAGGTTAGGGAAGGCTCCTCCCTGATCCAACATAGCGGTCGAAAGGGAGTTCCCTTTCTGAACGGACTCGTTGATGTTGCTGTAGATCTGACGAACATCTTTCTTCTGCGTCTTGCGCATCTGGATATCGATGGCTTTGAGGATGGGAATCCCGGCTTTAACCATGGTTCCCAATTGACGGCAGTAGATGATCAGTTCTTTGGTTTTTAACTTTTTCCCAAAAACTGCCGCGCTTTTGATTTCGCGGTAGTCGATGAGATAGAGTTCACGTTTCTTGATGATTTGTTGGAGTGCTGCGACATCATCAGCAGAAACCATTTCACGGATTTCTTGGCCTTTGCGGCTGACAGCATTGATTTGATAGGTTCGCATGAGCCCCCCTTAGTTTCCTTCGCGAATAGTCCCTTCACTGAGTGTGACGGCCGGGTCTCCTCCCGGATCAACCACAACTCCACCACCACCCGGGGTATCGCCCAAAATCATGAAGGGGAATTTGCGCAGGTGAAGTGGGTCATAGTGAACATAACCGTTATTACCAATCTCGACGGTCTTCACAGCAATCGCTCCGACCAAACCACAGTTTTGGTCGATGGTGACTTTAGCGTTGGGGCCGTAGAAGAAGCCGTCATGGTTGATGTTGTTGTTGTTGAAAATGATGTTATCGCCCATGGTTCCCAAGTAACCGGTCCAGTTGGCGTTCTGTTTGACGATCAAGTCTGCATTCTGAAGCAACATCGATCCGTGGAAGACGATGTTGTTGTTTAGCGTGATCACAATGTCGTTGTTTTTGTAATAGGTGTTGTAGACAATGATCTTCAGCTTCTCGGGGGCACCCACCCATCCGGCGACGACACCGTTATTGAAGGTGATAGTGTCGGTGTTGCTGCTGGCTTTGGCTTTTCCTTTGACGTAGATGGTCAGATCCCCATTGCCTTCGAAGTTCACAGCTCCTGTCATCACTAGTTTATCCGTAATCAGTTCAGTCGTTCCATCGACACGAATCGTCATAGGATCAGAACCGGTAAAGCTCAAGGTCGGAACGTAATATTGTCCGGCAGGCATGTTGTAAAGTCCGTCTTCATGGCTGTCGGTTTTTGTTAAGTTCCCCGTAGAGCTAATGAAAGTCACGTTATTAATCTTGATTGCGGGAAGTTTTGTGACAACGTTAGGAATTGTTGGGAAGAAGAGATCCGGATAAGGAATATTATCGCCTTCAGCAAATATGGCTTCCAACCCGTTATCCGGGGCAATCCCGATTACGTCCTCCAAATCATCCGCGCTATTAAGCGGACAGACCACAGTCGCCTTGTATTCATCCAAGGACAATCCGGTATTATTGACCGGAATGACTACACTCCCGATAGGAGGTGCTTTATCCATGGCACCTCGGGTACCGATGGAAATCGTGCAATCTTCCTGGGAATAGGTCGCGATTGGACCGCCTAGAACGAATTCATCATCCGGGAGACGATTGCCGTCAGCATCATAAACGGCTTCAGCGACGCGGGCTTGATTTCCGATAATGATGTATCCCAAGGCTGTAATCGCGTTCTTCACGGAGAAAATCGGATGTCCGCCATCGTTGTAGTCGATGGTCAAAGACATCGTCAAGGTGCGTTGTTGAGGTCCGATGTTGCCTTCCGAGACGATGGATACAATGAAGCGTCCATCACCTTGATCCGTGTACGACAACGAGAGATCAGTGAAAACCAGTTCACCGTTGATGTTGTTCCAATTCAATCGACGGTTGTTGTTGGTGGCAATGTAGGTCACCAACTGTGCTTCGGCTTCTTCAACAGTCGCCGAGTCGGCCAACAGGTCGTTCATTAAGTTGCGCAGATCGCTGCTGACGGTGTTGATGCCACTCTCAGCGGTGAAATACGCTGCGGTGTGTTCTTGTGAAGTCTGGGCGGAAATCAGGTTGGCGTTGGCAACAATGGCAACCCCGGTCAAGATGATAAAGACAACCAGGAAAGTCACCAAGGTAAACATCAGCGCCATGCCACGACGGTTACGTAGGGTTTCGCGTAAGGTCATCAGTTGCTCCTCCCGTCTCGAAGGTAATAGGTATCCGTGATGGAAACGGGGTTCCCATAGCGGTCGAGAATCGATGTCAGGTTGACTTCAAGTGTCCCGTTGGTGGCATCGATCGTGTAAGTAAAACTAGTCAGGTTTTCGGCAATCGGTTGGTCGTTACGAGTCAACTCATCCCCAACCAAGCAGTAGCGAATGTTCTCGCTGCCGATGAGGATAAAGCAGGTACTGTCGGGAACAGCCAATTGATTGGAAGAGCGGACATCACTGTCGATCCAAGCCAAGGCGATGCGTACTTCATTCTGCAGTTCCACTCGCGAATGTTCACCGGTGGAGAACTGTTGGGTCAGGACGGTTGCACTGGCGACGACACCTAAGAGAAGCACCAAGATGGTGAAGGTGACAACGATTTCCAGTAAAGTAAAGCCTTTCTTGTTTTTCATTGGATGAACCCCAAGATGTTCTCGATAATGCTTCGATCACCGCTGATCGCGCCTTGATTGGCTGTCACGATGACTTGCGCATGCATTTGATAGGGATTTCCTTCGACGAGTGTTAAGGTGACTTGAATCAGATAGATGTCCTGGGTCAATTCAAGGACATAAGCAGCTGCCGGTGTTTCAGGTAAGGAAGGGCTGATCAGGGTATACCCATCATCGATCAGTGCCAAGACTAATTCATCGGAAGGGATGGTATCACTATACGCAACCAGATCTTCCATGACATCCAGTGAAACACTGGAGGCTGTGTCAATTTGATGACTGATCGTGTTGATGCGGCTGTATAAAAAGATCGCAGGGAAAACGGCCACGGACATGATGCCGAAAACTGCCATAGCGACGATTACTTCAATCAGAGTCATGCCTTTTTTGTTCATGGTATCAAAAATAAGATAAGTTGTCCTATCTATTGATATTATACACCCCGAGCAAAAAACAAGTGTTAACAATTATCGTCTACGTACTACAAATATCGTATTTTTGTGCATTTTCATACCATCGGTTGATTGAATTATCCAAGCCGATGGACCATTGAAGTGATTAATTCGGTATACTATTGGCAACAGGAGCTTTTTATGAACTTTCAATTCGCCGAACCGTTTCGTATCAAGATGGTGGAGAACGTCAAACGCACCACCAAAGACCAGCGCCAACGCTGGTTGAAAGAAGCCCAATTCAATGTGTTTAGGCTTCGAGCAGAGGACGTTTACATCGACTGCATTACCGACAGCGGAACCTCCGCGATGAGCAGTGAACAATGGGCCGCGCTCATGCGGGGGGATGAATCCTACGCCGGATCGCAGAGCTTTTATCGGATGGAAGCTTCGGTTCAAGATGTGTTTGGGATGCCGTATGTGCAGCCCGTTCATCAAGGAAGAGCCGCGGATTTCATGTTGGCGCAGCTGTACACGCAACCGGGTAAGTATGCCTTAGGCAACATGCATTTCGATACGTTTAGAGGCAATGCGGAAGTGGCCGGAGCCAAGGTCTTGGATCTGGTGGTGGATGAAGGCTTGGATGCCGCATCCCCGGCTTCACCCTTTAAAGGTAATCTCGATATCGATAAACTCGAACACGCCATATCCACCCATGGCCGTGATAACATCACGATGGTGATGGTGACCGTAACCTGCAACAACAACGGGGGTCAACCGGTCTCCATGGCCAATCTTAAAGCTGTAGGATCGATTTGTCGCAAACATCAAATTCCTTTGGTGATCGACGCGGCCCGTTTATCCGAAAATGCCTACTTCATCAAAACGCGTGAACCGGAGTATGCCGATTGGGAGATCAAAGCCATCACCCGGGAAATGTTGTCGGAAGCCGAAACAGCGGTCATGAGTGCCAAGAAAGACGGACTGGTCAATATCGGAGGTCTCTTCGTTACCCGTAACCTTGACATCTATCACCAAGCCAATCAACTTTCGATCGTTCACGAAGGTTTTATCACCTATGGCGGTCAAGCCGGACGCGATATGGATGCCTTAGCGGTGGGTTTACAGGAATCCACCCGACTGGATTATCTGGATTACCGCATCAAACAAGTCGACTACTTGGGTCAACAACTCAAACTACGCAACATCCCCATTATCGATCCTCCGGGAGGACACGGGATCTACGTGGATGCGAAACGCTTCTTTCCTCATATCCCTCAATCGGAGTTTCCGGCTCAGCGAATGGTGGTTGCGCTCTACGAAGAAGCGGGGATCCGCTGTGTCGAACTGGGCGCTTGTGCCTTTGGATCAAAAGATCCCGTGACGAAAGAACCGGTTTGGCCGGCCTTGGAAGTCATGCGCATTGCCATCTCGCGCCGGGTCTATACGAACCGTCACTTGGACTGCATCGTGGAAGCCCTCAGCTACATCTATTCCCAACGGGAAACCTACAAGGGAATGAAACTGGTCTATGAAGGACCAATCACCTCGTTGCGTCACTTTACGGCAGGCTTTGAACTCTTACCATGAAGCAGTGGATCAAGCGTATCGTTATCGTTGTCGTCGGTCTCATATTGACGGCCATCCTACTCAATGTGGGAGTGGTGCTCTCTCAGAACTCAAAGATCACGTCGATGGATACAGCCGCTTCATTTGAGGCGGACTGTATCCTCGTCTTAGGGGCCGGGGTCCGCGGCTCTTCGCCTTCGCCGATGTTGCTGGATCGGCTGAATCAGGGCATTGCGCTTTTTGAAGTCGGAGCGTCCGATCGGTTACTCATGAGCGGTGATCACGGACAAACCGATTACGATGAAGTCAACGTGATGAAACGGATCGCCATCGAAGCCGGGATTCCCTCATCCCAGATCTTCATGGATCATGCGGGGTTCTCGACGTATGAGAGCCTGATTCGGGCCAGAGACGTGTTTGACGTTCAACGGGTCATTATCGTCTCACAGAAGGAACATTTGTATCGGGCTTTGATGATCGCGGACATGTTGGGATTGGAAGCCATCGGGGTAGCCGCTGAAGAGATCTCTTATGGCGGACAATGGGCACGGGATCTGCGGGAAAGTATCGCCCGCATCAAAGATCTGGTGCTGACACCGTTTGAACCTCGACCGACTTACCTGGGTCCGGTGATTCCGATTTCCGGTGACGGAGATCAAACCAACGATTCGGGCAATTAGTCCTTACCTTTACCTTAAGTAGCGTAAAATAACCTCAATCAATGGAGGGTTGTATGAAAGTGTTGATTCAATATCTGATTGTGCTGGTGGTGTTCTTTGCGGTGGATCTGGTGTGGTTAGGCGTCATTGCCAAGGATCTCTACGCCAAGCACTTAGGTCATTTAATGGCTAAGTCGGTCAATTGGCCGGCTGCGCTCATCTTCTATTTGATCTTTATTCTGGGCTTACTGGTGTTTGTGATCCAGCCGGCTTTGGCGGAAGGTTCCCTCTTAAAAGCGTTGGGGATGGCCGCACTCTTCGGACTGGTAACTTACGCAACTTACGACTTGACCAATCTGGCGACCTTAAGGGACTGGCCGATTCTGATTACCGTGATCGATCTGACCTGGGGAACGGCTTTATCGACGTTGGTAACGCTGATCAGTGTGCTGATCCTCAAACAGCTCTAGGAAAGGAGTTTGTATGAAGTTTGGAATGCCCACGCTTTTGGAACTTGAAACCTTGGAAGAGAATGTCGCGTTGGCTCAGCGGCTGGGGCTTTCCTTTGTGGAAATCAACTGTAACGTCCCGCAGTTTCAAGTGGATCGGATGGATGCCCGACAATTAAGGCACTTGACAGAAACTACCGGCATCGAATTCACGTTCCATCTGGACGAATACATGTCCATCACCGATCCCAACCCTAAGATCGCTCAAGCGTACTTGGAGAGTGTATTGGAATCGATTGAGTTTGCGAAAGAAGCCGGAATCACCTCGATGACGATGCATTTGATCAGTGGGGTGGTGTTTACCTTACCGCACAAGAAAGTGTACGTGTATGAGAAATATCCGGAATACTATCTTTCTCGCATGCGGATCTTCCGGGATAAGGTGACGCAAGCGATCGGAGACAATCCGGTCCGGCTCAACATTGAGAACGTAGGTGGATTCGCCGACTACATGCGTCAAGGCCTGGAAGTCCTTTTGGGAAGCCCGGTCATTGGATTGACCTACGACTGCGGACATAATCACCGCTATCATCGCGTGGACTGGGATTTCCTCGGGGGACATGGGGATCGCATTGCCCACATGCACATCCACGACTGTAAGGGTCAACAGGATCACATACCGTTTGGGGACGGGGACATCGATCTGGTGAAGGAACTGGCGTTTGTCGAAAAGAGTTGTCCCCGCGCTGTCATCGAAGTCAAGACAGCGGAGTCCTTGGAAGAAACGGTCCGCCGTTTACCCCGCTATCAAATAAAAGAACGCTGAGCGTTCTTTTAATTTAAAGGGATCGTATGATGCAGAACCAAGGCTTCACCGGGGGTGTAGCTTTCCCAAAACAGGATCAGGGCTCTGCTCTCATCCGTGATGGATCCGCTGACAACGGAACCCACGGAAAGGCGTTTGATGCTGAGCAGATCACAGACCTCGGGTGACAGGACGACGGCGTTGAGGGTCTTATGTAGGCCGGAAGGGAGGACCCCGTAGTGTTCCCGTAAATGTTGATACGCCGGTTGATCACCGCTGAGCACTTGTTCAAGGTTGGGGTAACGGTCCAGGGGATAGTAGGAATCGACGACCTGGTAATCGTTGCCGTTGACGGAGACGATACGCCGCTGACGCCACAAACGGGTCGAAGGAGCTAAGTGATGGGCACTTTGTTGAGCTGGGCTTGGCATTACGCTTTGAGCTCCAAGAATGCGGGTGGTCACGGTGTTGCCGCTTTCACGCTGTTCATCTTCGATCGGCGTCAACGAGTGGAAGAAGTGGCGCAAGTGCTTGATCTGACGCACCATAACGCCTTGGCCTTTGAGTCGAACGCAGGTGTGTTCACGGATAAGCGCATTCAACGCATCGCGAACGGCTCCGGCGTGCACCCCAAACTCCACACAGAGGTCGTGTTGGGAAGGTAAGAAAGTTCCGGTGGGATAGACGCCGGAGAGAATGCGCTGTCTTAAAATCTTCTCGAGTTGCAGGCGTTGGGCCTGACGCGGTTGAATCAGGGTCATGGTAAGGTGACCTCCAGGTGATGATCCAGGGAACTGAACAAGGCTTTGACTAGAATCAACGGGGTCTTCTGTTCCATGACCACGGCGATCGTCTTATACAAGGGGGATTTGGATTTGATTCCCAACAGGATCGCCGCACTGTCATCAGCCTGAGCAATCATGACTTCCTGGTCGAGGTGAGTGGGATGAAAGGGATCGGTCAAGTTGAGGAGTGACCAGTCGCAGTTTTCCACCAAAGGCTGATCATACCGCGAAGCTGGCAGATACACATCCTCCAGGATCAAGGGATGGCCTTTTTGTCGATGTAGTCGCTTGATGTGGTAGAACTCCGTCTCACCGTCAAAGTCAAAGCGTAAGGCTTCCATCGGCGGATCGATCCTTTCTATCGACAAGACATGAGTCGTCATCGATGGATTCAGTTCTCCCACATACGTGTGGAAGTGTTCGATGATACCGCTTTGTTTGGGGCGAGGGGATACGTAGGTGCCCTTGCCTTTGTGGCGGATGACCTTACCATCGTTGATTAAGAGTTGGTAGGCCTGACGAACGACCGGACGGGAAATATTGAACGTCATCGAAATCATCTCTTCGGTCGGCAAGAGATCGTTGTACGTTAAAAGACCCTGATCGATGGCGGTGTTAAAGGCGTCGTAGAGCTGTCGGTAAAGCGGAACCGTGGTAAACTTGTTGAGCTGAATGTAGTACATATTTCCTTTTAATTGTCGACCGATGGCCAAACTTTAAGAATGGTATACCACATTAAACGAAATAAAACACTATACTTTGGTAGAAAGTTCACTCATAAAGGCTTCAATCCGATCCAAAGCCTCTTCAATGTGCTTGATGGAATAGGAATAGGAGAAGCGAATGTAGCGGTCTCCGGCTGCCCCAAAGGCAATGCCCGGAATGACGGCGACCCGTTTCTTGTCGAGGAGTTGCTGACAGAAGGTCAAGGAATCCATCCCGGTGGCTTCAATTGACGGGAAGGCGTAGAAGGCACCTTGCGGAATGGCGCAGGGAAGTCCCATCTTGTTGAGGCGATCGACGACGTAACGACGGCGGATGTCGTACTCCTCCCGCATGTGTTTGATGTCTTCGTCCCCGTTCTTCAAAGCTTCGATGCCCGCAAACTGGGAGATGGTTGGAGGACACAGGATGGCGTTGGAGTGGTACTTGCCGATGGCGTTGACGAGCTCCGCATTCGCACACAGATAGCCCAAACGCCAACCGGTCATCGCATAGGCTTTGGAGAAGCCGTTGATGACAACTGTACGCGACTTCAGATCCTCAAACTGGGCGATGGAAGCGTGTTGGGCATCGTAGATGAGTTCGCTATAGATCTCATCCGACACGATGTAGGCATCCGTTTCCCGCAACACCTCGGCAATCCCTTCATAATCTTTATGGGTCATGATGCCGCCAGTGGGGTTGTTGGGGTAGTTCAAGACGATGAGCTTGGTCTTGTCGGTTATGGCTTGGCGTAAAGCGTCGGGAGTCAGTTTAAAACCGGTGGTATGATCGGTGGGGACATGCACCACGGTTGCTCCGGCCATGATCAAGATCGGCTCATAGGTCACATAGACCGGGGTCACCAGGATCACTTCATCACCCGGGTTGAGTAAGGTGATAAACGTGGCTTCGAGGGCTTCGGAAGCCCCAAAGGTCACGATGATTTCCGTTGCCGGATCGTAGGTGAGATGATACTTACGGGCCATGACGTTGGCGATTTCTTTGCGCATCGACATGAGGCCCCGCGAAGGCGTATAGAAAGTCTTGCCTTCTTGGATCGCATCAATGGCGGCTTGACGCACATGGAACGGGGTGGGGAAGTCGGGTTCACCCACGGATAAGGAGAGAATCGTCGGATCGGTCGCCAGCTCCAAGAACTTATGAAGAATCGCCGGTGGGAGTTGATTTAAACGGGCATTGATGGGTTTCATTCGCTCTTCAGCGTGGTGCGGACATCCTGCACGCTGCCTCCGTCCAACAGGATGCCGTCTTCTTTGTATTTATTGAGGATGAAATGTGTGTTGGTCGATAAAACGGAATCCAGGGTTGCTAAACGTTTAGCGACAAACGTAGCCACTTCCTGCATCGTCTTGCCTTTCACAAACACCGCCAGATCATAGTCTCCAGCCATGAGGTAAACGCTGTCCACGTTTTCCAGGGCACACACGCGATTGGCGATGTCCTGAAAGCCGAACTCTTTCATCGGAACGACTTTGAGTTCGATCATGGCGTGAACCGGTGCCTGGTCGATCTGGTGTTCATCCAGGATGGTGAGATAGCCCTTGATCAGGCCTTGTTTTTCGAGAGCCTTGATTTGGGCCTCGATGTCGGCTTCGGTGGTATTGAGCATCACCGCCAATTGAGCGTTGCTTAAACGCGCGTTGGTTCGTAACAGGCTTAAGAGTTTATTCATGGGGTCACCTCGTGTACCTTCATTATAGCGTGTCAACCTCCTTCTCGTAGCGATGAAATGCGGGTGTCTGTCAAAAACGAAGACGGATGCTTTATAATGGTTGCGTATGCACATCAAAATGACTGAAGCCCGCATGTTGGCTGTCAATATCTCGTCTCGTTTCTCAGCGTATTTGGTCAACATCGCGATCAGCTTCTTTTTAACACCGTTCATTCGATCGGCCTTAGGTACGGCTACCTATGGGTTTTTGGGCTTAGGGCAGAACTTCGTTTCATATCTGGATATCTTTACATTCTTAACAGCCGGGACGATCTTTCGCTATGTCATGATCGAACACACTCAGGATAATCCCGAGAAGGTCAATCATTACCTGGCCAGTTCGTTTTACGGGACCTTAATCTATGTGGCGATCATGGTGGTTCCGGTCATTTACGGGATCTTCCGCTTAGCGTCGTTTGTGCAGATCGATCCGGCAATCGTCGGGGATGTGCAACTCCTTTTCGCACTCTTACTGGTCAATTTCGTGCTCAACACGTTCTTCCTCATCTTTAGAATTGGAACCCAAGTCGTCAACAAGTACTACCTGATCGCCGTGCGGGATCTGTTGGCGGTGTTTGTGGAAGTCAGTATCCTGCTCTTTCTCTACACCAACTTTGAACCCAAACTGTATTACCTGGGGATCTCCATGGTGATCATCTCGACACTGACCCTGATCTTTGATTACGGGATGCTGCGTCGGTTCTTGCCGGGTGTTCGTTTGAAGTGGGTTTATGTCAAACTGGATTATCTCAAGCAATTGATGAGTTCCGGCTTCTACCACATGGTCAAACAGCTCTCAACGGTATTGCTGGTTGGTTTGGACCTGTGGTTTGCAAACGTGTTTGTCTCCGATTTGGCCATGGGCCAATTGGCCATTGCCAAGATCCTGCCTAAGACGATGCAGAGTTTCTTGAATCTGGCGACGGGTTCCTTCAACGTGCTCTTTACGCGGTTGTATGCCCAGAAGCGCATCCAACATTTGGTCACGCAGATCCAGCGCGGAATCAAAGTGCTGGGGACCGTTACGATGTTGCCGAATGTGATTCTGGTGGTCTATGGTTATCCGTTCTTTAAACTGTGGATCCCCGGTGAAAATGCAATGCTGATCTATCAGTTGTCCGTGCTGACGGCGCTGGTCTTGGTGGTCAGCGGATTGACGCAACCCTTACACAACGTCTTTATGATGACCAACCGCTTGAAATTCAATGCCTTGGTGCACTTGATCTATGGGATCGTATCGACGGTTACCGTGTTGATCTTCCTTCAAACCACCGATTACGGGATCTATGCGATTGCGGGGGTGAGTACGATCTATGGGTTACTCTTGCCGTTTGTCTTTCAGATTCCGTATGCAGCCGTCTGTTTGGATGTACCACGTCGCACGTTCTATCCGGTCATCCTCAAATCCATGCTGGTCTTTGGATTGATGGTGGGTACCGGTTTTATGATGTCGATCGTGTTGATGCCGACGACCTGGATCCAACTGATCATCGACTGTGCGATCCTGGGTTTTATCAGTGTCGCTATCCTTACATTCTTCTATTTCACCGCCGATGAACGCCAGATGTTCCTCAACATCTTTAGACGTCACGCATGATCGATCCGGCACTGCTTGAATCCTTGATTCCGGATCAGATTCCGGGTCTTGCCATCGGACTTGTCACCCCAACCTCCATGTCGACTCAAATCGCGGGGTATCGGGCGTTGGTGCCGGATCGTGAACTCTTAACAATCGACACGCGTTTTGATTTGGCTTCGCTCACTAAGGTGGTCGTTACGACCACGATCATCCTTCAGCTCATCGATGAAGGCCGTTTATCCTTGGATACGACCATTCAATCCATCCTGCCGAACTACATCCACCCCGTCACCACGATCCATGACGTGCTGACGCATCAATCCGGACTCCCGGCGGATGATCCGGCCTATCGTCAGTGTGCCGATGCGCAAGTTCTTCGTCAATTCACGCTAACCCATCCGCTCAGTGTTCAACCGCGCTCACACGTCATCTACACCGATTTCGGGTTCTTGATCTTGGGATGGGTCATCGAAGCCTTGGAGGGACCGTTGGATCGTGTCACTCAACGGCGGATCGCACAACCGTTAGGGTGTTCATTAGGTTTCCTGCCTAAAGACCCCATGAACTGTGCCCCGACGGAAGACAGTCCCACTCGCGGAGTGATCCGTGGCGTTGTCCATGACGGAAAAGCATTTAAAATGAATGGCGTAGCAGGGAATGCGGGATGTTTTGCGACCCTTGGGGACGTGTGCACCTTCGTTCAAAGCTTCCTGGATGGCCGGCATCGCTTGCTCGGTGCGAACGCTCTGTCACTCTTGCGTCAAACTCATACGAAAGGACTCGATCATGAGCGTACGTTAGGGTGGTATCGGCATGATCCGAGCTGTGCTTTTGGACAATTTGTCAGTGAGGATTGCCTGTTTCATACGGGGTTTACCGGGACGTCGATCACCATTGATTTTGAGCGTCAGATCGGCCTGGTCCTGTTGACAAACCGGGTTCATCCTCATCGCGACAATGCGAGCATTACGCCGATCCGAAATCTCCTGCATGATCAAGTGTTTTCCAAGTTTCCCGTAAACTTGTGAACCGCTTTTACAAACTGAACGACTTTAACGCTTTAGCACCCACAATTGTGCACAAATCGCATTGTAATGTGTTTTTAGCTGGCGTATATTATACTTACGACACCTCGGGGGTACCCATGAATTGGATTTTTTTAGGTCTCGCAGCGTTTCTAGCTCTGACGCTGTTTGATGTCCATAAATTGAAACCGATTCATCCGCTCTTTAACGGCCTTTTTGCCTTAGGTGTTGGGATGTTGGTAGTGGCAACGTATGGGATCTTGTCCAGTGAACCGTGGTTTACGATTCCGGCTTCTCCCAGTGCGTGGATCTTTGCAGGTTTGGGCTTGGGTGAGATGATTTTCGCCCTGTTTTTGGCCCTTCCGTTTTCTGCAACGTACGTGGAACAACCCGATCAGCATCCGGTCATCAGCACCGGGCTTTACGGGATCTGTCGTCATCCCGGCGTCTGGGGCTTCATTCTTTATTACTTGGCTGCTTCAGTGGCCAGCGGGAACGGTACCTTACTGGTGGCCGGGATCATGTTTAGCCTGGCGGATGTCGCGCATGTGACCCTGCAGGATCGTCTCTTCTTCCGGCAGACCCTCATCGGGTATGCCGATTACCAAACCCGGGTGCCCTTTCTGTTCTTTGGATGGAAAGACATCAAACGGGCTTACCTCAAGGAACAATCATGAATTTTGATGCCTTGCTCAACGCCAAACGAAAAGATGAAATCTGGCAGAAATACTGCGGGTTTTTAGATTTGAGCGTGAGCGAGTTCATGGACATCCAAAACAGTCTTTTGTTGGAACAACTCCAGCTGTTTGAAAACAGTGAACTGGGCCGTTCTATCTTTAAGAATAAACATCCCAAAACGGTGGCGGAATTCCGCAAGATGATTCCGCTGACCGAGTATGACGATTACGCAGATATTCTGTTGTCCAAGGAAGTATCGAAACTCCCGGCCAAACCGGTGGTGTGGATCGAAACGACCTGGGAAGGCGGAAGAGCGCCGGTCAAAGTGGCCCCGTATACGGCAGCCATGGTTGAGAATTATAAAGAAGCTTGCCTGGCGTGCATCATTTTAGCGTCCTCCAAAGCCAAGGGCGAGTTCGATCTGAAAGTTGGCATGAACTTCCTCAACGGGATGGCACCATTACCGTATTTAACCGGACTGCTGCCGGATGTGCTCGAAGGCGAGTACACCGTGAATTACTTCCCGCCCATCAAAGAAGGCTTGGCCATGAGTTTTGGTCAACGCAACAAAGAAGGCTTCAAGATGGGACTCAAACAGGGTTTGGATCTCTTCTATGGGCTTTCCAGCGTCATCGTCCGCATGAGCGAACAATTCGTGGAAGGCTCCGGTTCCACCAAGACCTCCCTGAGCGGCTTTAAAGTGAGCCAATTGGCGAAGTATGCGGTCGCCAAGATCCGTTCAAAGATCGATGGGCGTCCGGTCTATCCCAAAGACGTGTTCAACCTCAAAGGTTTTGTGTGCATCGGTACCGATACCTTGCATTTCAAACAAAAGATCGAAGACTACTGGGGCATCCGTCCCTTGGAAGTGTTCGGCGGAACCGAAGTCACCTGCATCGCGATCGAATCCTGGATCAAGGACGGCTTGGTGCTCTTGCCCAACATGTGTTTCTATGAGTTCATGCCGATGAGCGAGTTCTACAAGAACCTGGAGAACCCCTCCTACGTTCCCAAGACCTACACCTTGGATGAGATCAAGGAAGACGAGTACTACGAACTGGTCGTCACCAACTTTAAGGGCGGAGCCTTTGTCCGTTATCGGGTCGGAGACATCTTCAAGTGTGAACCCAACACCAAGAAAACCGACGGCGTCAAGCTGCCGCATTTCCGCTACATCGATCGCATCGATCCGGTCATTGATTTGGCTGGGTTTACCCGCATCACCGAAGCCACCATTGCGCAAGCCATTACGATGTCGCACCTGCACATCACCTCATGGTTTGCCTTAAAGCGCTACGACAGTCAGCATCGTCCCTACATCAACCTCACGATCGAGCTTAATCATCCGCAGAACGATCCGGGCTTTGATGATGCCGTGCTGATCAAAGAACAGCTCGAAATCTACTTCAAGTACATCGATGGCGATTACGCCAACCTGCATAAGATGCTGGGGATCGAACCGCTTCAAGTCACGATCATCCCGTACGGAACGATCGACCGTTACCTGAAGACGATCAGTCATCCCTTACAAAAGGTGAATCCGAATCATTATGACGTGGTCGAGATCATGAAGTTGGCCTATGGCACTAAAGGGGATCGCGCATGAATCAGATCCTGGTGCTGATCTATTGGGGCATCCCCGTACTCTCCCTGACCTTCTCCTTGGGCATCTTTGTCATTTTGGCCTTGTCCAAGAAAGACAAGATGATCAACGCCTTCATGATGATGATGGCGTCCATGGTGCTGTGGTCCTTTGCGACCCTCATGATGAAGCTTTCCGTTGAACCGGGATCCTTGTTCTGGAACCGGGTGATGGTGGGCGCACTGATGCTGATCCCGTATACCGGTTACCTGTTCTTCATGACCTTCGTCCGCATGCGTCGGCGTTTTGCGCTGATGTTCTGGGGCGTGTTGGAAGTTTTGATGCAGATCGTCAATGCGATGGGGTACACCACCACCGCCGCCGTGATGAAACAAGTGCCGTACTCACCTTACGTTGAACTTGAGTACACCTTAGGGATCGGCGCTTATGTTTCGTACGTGTTGATCTTTGCGTTGTTATTGACCTGTTTGTTCATGGCGCAACGCGAGTATAAGAAATCGCGTTATCTGGGCGGATTAAAGAACGTTATTCTGGCCCTGTTCATCATCTTCATTGGGATCGGAGCCAACTTGGTGCCAGTCATCGGGAAATACCCCATCGACTTCTTTGCGGGATCCATCGCCTCCATGTTCATCATGTGGGCCATTTACCGCAACCGGGTCTTGGAACTTAAGTTCGTTATCACCAAGGCCGTTGTGTTTACGGTGCTCTTGACAGCCGTAACCGTTGCCTCGATCTTTGCGGTCAACGGACTTATCGGATTCTTTGAAAACTTGGGCATGGATACCAACATCTTCATCCTGATCGTCACCTTCGTGTCCTTGATCATTTTCCAGCCGATCTTCAAGTTCATCTACAACATCGTCAATCAGCTCTTCTACAAGGAAGAAAAAGCGCGTGAAGAACGCACCGAAGCCTTTACCCGTCAGATCGCCAACAACCTGAAACTGTCGTCGGTTGCGGAAGCGCTTATGTCGGCAGTGGCGGATGTCAGCGGCAATTTGCGCAATTACTTGTTCATTTACGATGAAGAATCCAGCTCCTACCGCTTCTACATGGCGTCCAAACGCTTAGAGAACCTGAGCTTCGCCATGACGAAACAACACCCCTTTGTGATGTGGTTCGACCAATACGATGAACTGATCACCGGGAAACAGCTCGATACGAATCCGTTCTTTAAGACGATGTGGGATGATGATCGCCGCGACTTGAACTCCATCCTCTTCGAAGTGGCCATTCCGCTCAAAGCGAACGGGAAACTCATCGGGATGGTGCTAATGTGCCACAAAGACACGCATTCCATCAAAGACATGGAACACACCCAACAGATCAATATCCTGGGGATGACCGCGTCCTTGGCTATCTCCAACGCCTTGATGTTTGAAAAGGCCCGTGAAGAAGCCACCATCGATAACCTGACACAAACCTTCAATCACCGTTACTTCATGGATGAACTGGCTGAAGCCACAGCTAAGACGAAGACGTCATTGACCTTGGCGTTGAGCGGCGTTGACCAGTTCAACATCTACAATGACCTTTACGGTCACTACGAAGGCGACCATGCCTTAGCCAAGATTGCCTCCAAGATCAAACAAGTCGTGGGTGATCGCGGAACGGTTTGCCGTTACCAAGGCGACATTTTCGCCATCATCCTCCCGGATACGGATACGAAGAAGGCCTATGACCTCATCGAAAAGATCCGCGTCGTCATCGAAGGCCTTACGATTGCCTCCGTTGAAGACCCGTACCGTCACCTGACCCTCTCGACCGGGTTGTGCACCTTCCCGATCCAAGCCAATGACGATAAGATCCTCTTGAAGAATGCCGGCTTGGCCTTGGCGGAAGCCAAACGCAGTGGTCGTAACCGCACCGTGTTGTACAACTCCACCGTCGCCGAAGATGAAGAAGTCACGGCATTGGATGAGAATCAATTGGCTACGGTGTATGCCTTGACCGCCGCTATCGACGCCAAGGACCACATCACCTTCGGTCACTCGCAGCGCGTCGCCCAATACGCCACGGCCATCGCCAGTGCCATGGGTGCTAAACCCAGCGAAATCGAAACGATCCGTCTGGCTTCGCTCTTGCATGACATCGGAAAGATCGGGATCCCGGAACACGTCTTGACCAAGACGACCCGCCTGACCACCGAAGAATACGAAATCATGAAAAAACACGTGGATCTCTCGATCACGATCATCAAACACATGCCGTCCTTCGCCAAGGTTATACCTAGCGTGATCGGACATCATGAACGATGGGACGGGAAAGGTTATCCGCGTCACCTGGCCAAGGAAGAGATTCCGTTTGGGGCTCGCTGCATCGCCGTCGCCGACGCCTTTGACGCCATTACGTCGGATCGTCACTACAAATCACTCTACGACATCGACATTGCGGTTCAGGAAATCGAACGCAATGCGGGAACCCAATTCGATCCCGACATGGCCATCACCTTCGCCAAACTCATCCGTGAAGGCAAGGTCCTGATCGAACCCACCCGGTCTACCGTTTACTCCATCGAAAGCTTCCTTGAAAAACCCGTCAACTAGGCGGGTTTTCTTTTTAACGCGCTATAATGAGGGTGAAAGAAGGTGACGTTATGGCGCTGGTCAGTGCTCTTTTCGTCCCTCATCCGCCCATCATCCTTCCCGAAGTCGGTCACGGGGAAGAACGGGCGATCCAAGCCACCATCACGGCCTATCAAAATGCCGCAGACCACGTTCGACGCAGCCGACCGGACACGTTGGTTGTCCTCTCCCCGCATGCGCCGTTTCATCCTCAAGCCTTTACGGTCAGTATCGCCGCCCAGGAATCCGGTC
The DNA here is from genome assembly GCA_903847945.1 of uncultured bacterium. GTDB lineage: Bacteria > Bacillota_I > Bacilli_A > Erysipelotrichales > Erysipelotrichaceae > UBA2212. Next base: position 87,310 of record CAINEY010000049.1, read on the forward strand.
ATTTGGGCCGTTTCGGTGCGCCACAGGTTCAAATCGACGTCGAAACCGATCGGGAACTGATCGACAGTTTGGCCCGTTCCGGTTCACCACTACGACTGACCACCCAAGCCGGTCCCTTGGATCACGGTACGCTGATCCCGTTGCGGTTTCTGTTTACCGAGTCCATTCATCCGCAAATCGTCCGCATTGGACTCTCCGGCAACTCCCGGGAAGCTCATGAAGCGCTTGGTGCGCACCTCGTGGCCGCAGCTGAACAACTTCAGCGCCGCATCGCCATCATCGCCAGCGGCGATCTGTCTCATCGCTTAAAACCCGATGGACCTTACGGGTATGACCCTTCCGGTCCACGTTTCGATACGCAGTTCATCCACGCTCTTCAACACAATGATTTCGGAGCCATCGCCCGTATGGATCCGGAGTTGTGTGAGGAAGCCGGGGAATGCGGTTACCGCAGTGCCCTGATTCTGGGCGGTGCCTTATCGAAAGTCCCCATGACATGCCAAGTCCTTTCCTATGAAGGACCCTTTGGGGTGGGGTATGCGGTGGCCCTCTTTAAGCCGGGGGATCCCTTGGTTCAATGGGCCAAAGCTGTGATCACCAGTCACGTCAACGGAACAACGTTGGATGAGAACTTGGGAAAGCATCCCGATCAGCGTCATCATCGGGCGGCGGTCTTTGTCTCCCTGCATCGCCAACACCAGTTGCGCGGCTGCATCGGCACCCTCGCACCGACCCAACCCAACCTCACTGAAGAAATCCGTCACAATGCCATCAGTGCGTGTAGCCATGATCCGCGGTTCTATCCGGTCATTGCGGAAGAACTGGAGGATCTGGAGGTGGGGGTCGATGTCTTAAGTGCACCGCATCCCATTCGTTCGATCGATGAACTTGATGTGAAGCGGTATGGGGTCATTGTCTCTTCCGGAAGCCGACGAGGTGTTCTCTTGCCGGATATTGACGGGGTTGAGACCGTGCTCGATCAAGTTTCGATTGCCTGTCGAAAAGCCGGGATCGATCCGGATGAACCCTATGCGATGGAACGCTTTGAAGTGGTGCGTCACCATGACCCGGTGTGAACTCTGTTTTCATCACTGTACATTATCGGAAGGCCAGATCGGCTTCTGTCGGGCCAGGATCAACCGAAACGGTCACATCGAATCTTTGGTGCGCAACACCGTGGTTTCGATCGCCTTGGATCCCATCGAAAAGAAGCCTTTGGCCTTCTTTCATCCGGGATCGATGATCCTGTCGCTGGGGAGTACCGGGTGTAATCTGCGATGTCCGTTTTGTCAGAATCACGCGATATCCATGGCGGATCACGATCCGGCTTCAAGTCGTTCATTACCGCCGGAAGAAGCGGTGGACTTGGCTTTGAGTTTGGTTCCCCGCGGTAATCTGGGGATTGCCTTCACCTACAACGAACCCTTGATCAATTTCGAATATGTGGAAGAAACGGCCCAACTGGCGCATGCGGTAGGACTAAAAACCGTCCTTGTCACCAATGGGACCGCAGAAGAGGCGGTGATACGACGGATCCTGCTGCATATCGATGCCTTTAATATCGACCTCAAAGGTTTCACCCCTGAGTTCTACGAAAAGCTCCACGGCGATTTGGCGAGTGTCAAACGGACGATTGCCTTGTGTGTCGGTCATGCCCACGTGGAGATCACGACCCTGATCATTCCGGGTGAGAACGATGATCCCGAAGTGATGGAGGAGATGGCGAAATGGTTGGCTTCACTGGATCCGGATTTGCCCTTACATCTGACCCGTTTCTTTCCGCATTACCTGTGGACGGACAAAAAGATCACGCCGATCGAAACCTTACGTCATCTTCAAACGGTCGCTCGAAAACATCTCAATCGGGTTTTATTGGGGAATGTCTAAAAAAGAACAGCGAAAGCTGTTCTTTGAGTTTAAGATGCGGCGTGAAGTCGACAGATCTCGACGATCACGTCCACGGCTTGATTCATGACGTTGAGTGAAGCGTACTCGTACTTGCCGTGATAATTGGCTCCTCCGGTGAAGAGGTTAGGGGTGGGGATGCCCATGAAGGAGATCTTGGAGCCGTCGGTCCCTCCGCGGATGGCTTTGACAACAGGAGTGATCTTCAAGTTGGTCATGGCCTTGAGCGCGATGTCGACGCAACGCATGTCTTTCTCGATCACTTCTTTCATGTTGTAGTACTGATCGAAAAGCGTGACTTCGAAATGTTTGGCTCCGTACTTGTCGTTGAGGTACTCCGCATTCTTGAGCAGCTGAGCTTTGCGCTTAAGGAACTTCGCTTTATCATGATCGCGGATGATGTAGCTCATTTCGCCGTGTTCGATCTCCGTTTTCATCGAGGACAAGAGGTAGAAGCCTTCATACCCTTCGGTGTGTTCCGGCACTTCGTGCTGCGGCAAGAGCGCATCGAACTCCATGGCGAGCTTTGCGGTATTGACCATCGTGTTCTTGGCGGTTCCCGGATGAACGGAGACTCCGGTCAGTTTGATGACGGCTTTGGCTGCGTTGAAGGTTTCGTACTCGAGTTCGCCTACGGTTGCTCCGTCCAAGGTGTAGGCAAAGGCTGTATTGAAGGCCTTGGCGTCGAAGAGGTTGGCACCGCGTCCGATTTCTTCATCGGGGCCAAAGGCCATGCGGATGTCCCCGTGCTTGATGGACGGAGTCGCTTTGAGTTTGAGCAGGGCTTCGATGATTTCAACAATGCCGGCTTTATCATCGGCGCCGAGTAAAGTGGTGCCGTCGGTGGTGATCAACGTATGACCTTTGAGATCCAGCAGATCCGGAAACATGGTTGTAGTCATGACGATGTTTTCGCGGGCGTTGAGCACAATGTCTTTGCCGTTGTAGTTCTCGATCACCTGGGGTTGAATGTTTTCACTGTTGAAGTCGGCGGTATCGTAATGGGCGATAAAGCCGATCGGTGCCACGCCTTGGACATTGCCCGGTAAAGTGGCGGTCACAAACCCGTTGGTGGAGTTGTAGACGACATCGCTGAAGCCCAAGTCTTTCAGATCTTGCGTCAGCATTTTCGCGAATTCGACCTGATTGGCGGTTGAAGGAACCGTGGTTGAGCTTTCATCGGAGCGGGTGTTGATTTTAACGTATCGGATAAATCGGTTGAGTAGAGTTTCCATATGTCCTTCTTTCTGTGGGTTCATTATAAAAGAGATTCGGATGAAATGAAAGGGCTGGGCTTCATGAGCGCATTGTGCTTGTGTCCGTAAAGGTGTACAATTGAACCAAACGTCACGGAGAATCCCATGGCCCCTACGACTGCTTCAAATCCCCCCATGCAACGGCTGTCCAATGCCGGCAAGAATCAGCTGAAACTGCTCAAAGTCTTGGAGATCCTGATGTCGAAGACGGATGAAAACCATACCTTAGGCGTCAAAGACATCATCGACCTGTTGGAACAGGACGGCATCTCCACCGAACGCAAGAGCATCTACCAGTACATCAAACTGTTGGAGAGCCACGGGGTCGACATCATTACCGACCGTCAACGCGAGAACCGATACTTCATCGGTAACCGTCAGTTTGAACTCCCCGAGCTGAAGCTGTTGATCGATGCCGTACTGGCAGCTAAGTTCATCTCCGCCAAGAAAAGCGATGTGCTGATCGGGAAACTCATCACCATGGCCTCTGTCCATCAATCCATCAAACTCAAGCAGCAAGCCATCCTGACCCGTCGACCCAAAACGGACAATGAGAAGATCCTCTTGGTGGTCAATGACCTTCATGAGGCCCTGGCTCAAGGGTGTCAAGTCCAGTTCAAGTACTTCGATACGACCGTGCATCACACCAAGCGTTACCGTAAAGACGGGGCTTATTATACGGTCAGTCCGGTCACCTTACTTTGGGATGATGACAAATATTACCTCATTACTTACAATCCGTCGTATCATAAGTTTGTGACCTACCGCATCGACAAGATGGAACAACTCGAACTGACGGCCCTTAAATCCGTGGACGTTCCCGCCGATCTCGATCTGAATGCGCATGTGGCCCAGATCTTCAACATGTTTGGCGGACAAGGCGAAGTGGTGACCCTCAAAGTCCACCACAAGCTGATCGATGTCATCCGCGAAACCTTTGGGAACAACGTCGTCATGTTACCGGTGGATGCGGAACACTTCAGCATTCAAGTCGAGGTGCAGTTGAGTCCGACCTTCTACGGCTGGCTCTTCACGTTTGGCTCGCAAATCACGATCCTTAATCCACCCTCGGTAATTGATGCCTATAAGCAGGAAATCGCCACAACCTTGGCCCTCTACCCATGAACCACAACCAACTTAACCGCCAATTGGCCATGAATTACGCCATCCTGCGCAAGCTGATCCAGGATGATATTGCCCTCAACCGGGTGATCACCCGGGACAACCTGATGACCCTCTTGGACATCCCGGCCTTTTACGATGCTCATTTCGGATCGGTTAACCTGGTGGAGTTTTTTCCGCAGATTCATGCGCTCTTGCAGCGCGAAGTCGAATCGGCCTTTGGAAAACTCAAACCTCGAGTGAAGATCTTCAATCGCTATGATGAAGCCTATCCCAAAAGCATCGTTCGTGATCTTGGCTCTGAAGCTCCGCTCTTCATCTATGTGTGCGGGGATGCTGACCTTTTCGACCGTAAGATCCAAAAGATCTCGCTGATTGCCAACACGGCCCACTCCGACAGTCTTTTCCGTCAATCCCTGGAACTGATCGATCAGTTCGACGGTTCAGCGGAAGCCTTGGTGCTCTCGCAACTCTGTCCGCTCAACAGCCTGATCTATCGCCGTATCCATGAACGTCAGATCTCTTCGATCATTGTCGTCAACCATGCCTTGGACAAGACCATCTTCAAGTCCACCTTCTATCCGTGCAATCAAACCAAAGTCAAACACATGCTGGTCTCGGCCATCGGACCGGAAGAAACCAATCCCGCCAAGGTCCAGCCTTTGACAGAGGCGATGGGAGCGGCCCTGTCCAAAGCCGGAGTCCTGTTGAGCCACCAAAGCAGTGATCTGCGTTTGGAAGGGTGTGCCCGTTTGATGGCCGCCCACAAGCCGATTTTCGTCCCGTTGATGAATGTTCCCAAGCACGAACTCTTGGTCCCGGTCGTCGCTGAAGACCTGCGTTCGACCGTCGAACAGATGCTAAATTCCTGATTATTGTGAAAAAAGTGTTGAATTTGATAAATGCGTGAAATGTTTCACATCATCACGCATTTTTTAGTGTCAATCTGAAAGGTTGGTGCTACACTGAGAACGGTAAAAATCACCACAGAGGTACGCATGAAAAAGATCCTTATTGTCGGAGGCGTTGCCGGCGGGGCCACCGCTGCCGCCCGTCTGCGCCGTTTATCGGAAGACGATCAGATCATTCTCTTCGAACGCGATGAATACATCAGTTTCGCCAACTGCGGCTTGCCGTATTACA
>CAINEY010000050.1 GCA_903847945.1 uncultured bacterium
ATTTCCTTTCAATGAGGGTCCGTGATCGTTCCGGTTCTGTGTCTTTGTCCGGTTCGTAACGGCTCACGGTGAGCCGAAGAGGCATCCGCCGAAGGGTTCGATACTCCTCTTTCCTCGTCACTCCCTATAGGAGCCGGGCGCTATCATTACTGCTTCCTTGGTCGATGGTTTGGGATCTCACCTCCTGAATGGTATCAGTTTAACACACGGCTCTAACCTAAACAACACACGATGGGGTGTAAAACGGAAGATGATGAACGATGAAACAGGGTTTTGTTTTTTTCTACTGACAAACCTGAAAAACTTATGTATAATAACTAAGCATCGGGACGTAGCACAGCTTGGTAGTGCACTACCTTGGGGTGGTAGGGGTCGCGCGTTCAAATCGCGTCGTTCCGACCAATGCGACCGTAGCTCAGTGGACAGAGCGAGCGCCTCCTAAGCGCTAGGTCACAGGTTCAACTCCCGTCGGTCGCGCCAAATAACCCTTAGAATCAGAAGACTCCGCGAGATTTGTGCACCAGTGGCGGAACTGGCAGACGCGCACGTTTGAGGGGCGTGTGGATTACTCCGTACGGGTTCAAGTCCCGTCTGGTGCACCATGATTCTCCCCAGAAGAACCGAGTTCGGTTCTTTTCTTTATGCGATAATAGAACCATGAACTGTATCATCCTGTTTGGGCCGCATGCGGTCGGTAAGATGACGATTGGGCAAGAGCTGGCTAAACTGACCGGCTACAAGCTCTTCCACAACCATATGACCATTGATTTAGTCTCTGAGCTTTTCGATCAAGATGCTCAACTGATGTGGCCGCTAGTCACGTCCTTTCGAGATCAGATCTTTGAGGCCTTTCCCCGCAGTCACAATAAAGGATTGATCTTTACCTTCATGTGGGCCTTGGATGAGGCTTCGGATGCGGCATACCTTCAAGGCATCGAAGATCGCTTTACAGCCATCGGTGGAAAAGTGATCTATGTGGAACTCTGTGCTGATCAGAAGGTAAGGTTGGAGCGCAATAAGACTCCCAATCGTTTAGCCAACAAGCCCTCAAAACGTAACCTGGAACGCTCTGAAACGATGTTTAAGACCTTAGAAGATAAATACCGGTTAAATTCAAAAGAAGGAGAAATTCAGAAAGCCTATTATCTGAAGATCGATAATACTGCCCTTGAGCCCCAAGAAGCAGCTAATATCATCGTTGATTACTTCAGTTTATCGAAAACAGACTGATTTTCGTTGACAAAATCCCTAAAATAGCGAAAACTGAAACCGATTCGTCCCCTCATCAAGCAGGATAGACGACCGAAGCAAACAACGTGAGGAAGACATGGAACTGTTGAAATTGAAACCTGTTTTTAAGAGCATGATCTGGGGTGGAAACCGTTTGCGGGATCGTTTCGGATTGGATTGTCCAACGGATAACACCGGAGAAGCTTGGGTCGTCAGTGCGCATCGCCAGGGAGATTGCACGATCGTTAATGGTCCTTATGCCGGGATGACACTCTCAACCTTGTATCAGTCCCACCGTGAGTTGTTTGGATCTGGCGATGCTGAGGAGTTTCCCTTACTGATCAAACTGATTGATGCGAAAGACAACCTGAGCATTCAAGTTCATCCGGATGATGATTATGCACGTCAAACGGCTGATTCACCCGGGAAGACCGAATGTTGGTTGGTGCTGGATTGTGGACCCTCCAGTGAAATCGTCATCGGACATGATTTTAGCGATCGGATCCAGTTTGAAGAGGCGCTAAAGACGAATTCTGTTCAGTCGCATCTCTTGCGGTTCCCGGTTCATCCGGGAGATTTCTTCGATATTCCCGCCGGAACCATCCATGCCATCTGTGCCGATACTCTAATCTATGAGGTTCAACAGAACTCTGATCTGACTTACCGGATCGATGATTATGGCCGAATCGACGCCCAAGGAAATCCAAGGCCTTTACATAAAGAACAAGCATTAGCCGTCACGCGATTCCCGCATGTGGCACAGACCGTGACTCCGCAAGTTCGCGTTGAGGAAGCGTTGACGATAACGACCTATGTAGACAACGCGTTCTTTCGCGTCGAGAAGATCGAATGCGTTTCGAAAGGCCGTTTTGTGATTGATGCAGATTATGGCCTTGTCGGCTGTTTCTCAACGGAGGCAACCATCAATGGGTGTGTGTTGGCCCTCGGTGAGCATGCCTTAGCCCTTCAGGAAGCCCGTACGCTGGAGATCGAAGGTCCATGCACCCTCATCATCAGTATTCCCAACTCGCTTCTAAGTTAACAAAACAGCCCCCTTTTTAGGGGGCTTTCGTTTGATAGCTTTCCTAATCGATTAGGAAAAAGCTCATTTGTTTCGATGAACATCGCTCGTTATGATAGTGTCAGAATCAAGTTCGATTCTGGACATTGCTCTAGGAGGAGAAATGAAGAACTTTGAAGCGTTATTGAAGAAGTTACTGCTTCCGCTTGCAGCAAAATTGGAAGCAAACCCTCAAATGGCAGCGATCCGTCGCGGGATGATGACCCTCATTCCAGTGACCTTGGTCGGTTCCATTCCGATTCTCTTTTGGCAACTGCCGTCGATTCCCAACATGCCGACTTGGTTTGTGGATGCGGTGAATGCGATTGCCAAAGTGACGAATCCAATCTATTTCGCATCGTTTGGATTAATGGCCTTGTACGTGACGGCCTTCATCGGTTACTACTACGCCAAAGAACGCAAAGTCTGGGATATCGGAGCCATTGTGGCCTCCATCATCTCGTTTGTGACGGTGGCAACCTTGACCAACGAAACCGGCGGTCAGGATCTCTCCTACTTTGGCGGTACGGGAATCTTTACAGCCTTAGTGGTTTCCTTGTTGACGGTTGAGATCATTCACATTGTAGTCAACAAGCTCCATTTCACGATCGATTTGGGCGCCGGTGTTCCGACCCCCATCAAGCGTTCGTTTGAAAACCTTTGGCCGATTTTATTCTCAACGCTCATCGTGGCTGTTCTGAAATTCGGGATTGAATCGATAACCGGTACGCCGATCGTTAAACTCATTGAAGTGGTCTTCTCACCGTTGACGGCTTCTGTGAATACCTTACCGGGCATTATGCTCATCCTCTTCTTTGTTCAGTTGTTGTGGTGGTTTGGGATCCACGGGTATGCCGTTATGGCCCCGATTTGGATCGGAGTCGCGTTCCAGAATGCGGATGCCAATGCGGCCATCCTTCAGGCTGGCGGTGCCTTCAAAGACATGTTCGTCTTCACACCGGACTTCATGTGGAACTTGGCCGGTTTGACTGGATCTGGGTTGTGTGGAGCGATCATGATCTTGGCTCTGTTGTCCAAATCAAAACGCTTCAAAGCGATTGGTAAGTTGAACCTTATCCCCAGTTTCTTTGGGATTGGTGAGCCGGTTCTGTTTGGAATCCCGGTTGTCTTGAATCCGGTCATGTTTATTCCCTGGTTGTTGTCCAGTGAAGTGGCGGCGGTCATCGGTTGGTATGCCATTAAGTTGGGACTTATGAACCCGTTTGTGATGGTTTCTCCGTACACGCCGATTCCCATTGGCGGGGTTGTGGCAACGATGGACTTCCGATTCATCCTTGTCGGTGCAGCGATTCTGTTGGCGGGTGTGTTAATTTACTTGCCGTTCTTCCGCGTACTTGAAGCACGTGCCGTAGAGCAAGAAAAAGCGGCTGCCGAAGGTAAGTTGTCGTCGTTGGACGAGTTGGATCTGGATCTATAATCTGTGTCGAGCCGGAGTGTTTATCTTCCGGCTTGACGTTCACGAAAGGAATCATTATGAAAATCATGCTGGTCTGCTATGGCGGCCTCTCTACAAGCATTTTGGTCAACAACATGAAAAAAGTCATCCAAGAATCCGAGAAGTTTAGGGATCGGGGGATTGAGATTGAGGCCTGGGGCAAAGAGGAATATGTCAACCACCTTGAGGATTGCGCATGCATCCTGTTGGGTCCCCAAGTGTCCATGATCAAAGAAGACGTCGAACAGGTTGTTGCTGCTCATCACTTGCGAGTCCCCGTTATGGTCATCAACAAAGATGATTACGGCATGATGGCTGCTGTTCCGATCTTGGCTGAAACGTTTAAAGCGATCAAAGCATCGCGAGTCAACCCGTAATTCACCGAGTAGCCAGATGAGTGTCTGGCTACTCTTGTTCTCAGGAGAACCCATGATTAAAACCACCTTAGAAAATGTTGCCTACCCCATTGAACACCTCGTCTTCAAAGTCGAGGATCCCGCACAAGTGGATCGGTTCATTCGTTTGGATGAAGCAATCTGGACGACTGCCTTAGCTGAGTATCCGGGCTTTATTTCCAAAGAAGTCTGGGTCAACCGTGAAGTACCCGGTGAAGTGCATACCGTCCTGATCTGGAAGTCTATGGAAGAATGGAAGTCGATTCCACTGGAGGAACTCAAACGGATCGATCGGGTGTTCACCGCAACCTTTGATTCCCCGTTTGCCATCGTACGTCGTATTCATAAAGAAACCAACCACGGATTGTATAAAGTTCGAGTGACGGTCAAAGCCTAGATGAAGACGTTGATCTTCGTCGGCAGTCCACATCGTCAGGGTCATACCATGGCCCTCGTAGATGCCTTTCGATCCAAAGTTCACGGCGAGGTGGAGATCATCAACGTCTTTGATTATGCGGATGTGAAACCTTGCGTGGATTGCGGGTATTGTAAACACAAACCGGGATGTTCGATCCACGATCGCTTTGGTGAGATCTTAACCAAGATCGAGTCAGCCGATGCGTATGTCATTGCTTCACCCATGTGGTTTGGAACGGTGTCAGGTCCGTTATTGGCTTTCTTCTCTCGTCTGCAAACCATTTCCTGCGGTTTGATCTTCCGTAAAGATATTCGACATCGGTGGGACAAAGCCGGTGTATTTCTGATGACGACGGGTTCCAAATGGCACTCGATGGCAAAGTCTGTCGAAACGACTGTGGAATTCATATTCTCCCATTTGGATGCTGGATTGATTGATTTCATCTATGCAACGTCCACGGATCAATTAGCCGCGTCAAAGAACAGGCAAGCCACGGTTCGGTGTGAACAAGCGGCTCAACGGTTGAATCAGTGGCTGGAGGATAAAGCATCTGGTCGATTTTATAAGTACTTGTATAACTCCGTGAATTATCTCTCAGCTGATGAGAATCAGATAAAGGAGACCTATGGAACGTCTGAGTAATCGCGTTATGCTGGTAAGTGGGGCTGCTTCGGGCATAGGAAAAGCTGTGGCTTTAGCGTGTCTGAAGGAAGGGGCTTCGGTGGTCGGGTTTTCGATGGAAGAGGAATCCGGGATCACGAATCCGCATTTCGTTTATTGTAGCGGTAATGTCAGTTCACCATCCGATTGTAAGAAAGCTGTCGAAACGGCCGTTCGATGGTTTGGGAAACTGGACGGACTCGTTCATTGTGCCGGAATTACCCGTGAAGGGGATCTTGAGTCCATGTCGCTCGATATGTTTAAATCGGTTATTGATACGAATCTGGTTGGAACGTTTGTGCTCTGTCAAGCCGCCATCGGTGAGCTAAAGAAGCAACCTTCCACCATTGTTAACATTTCATCCAACATGGCTGTCAAACCCATTCCACAACGGGTTGCCTATAATCCATCCAAAGCCGCCGTGAACATGCTGACGGAATGCATTGCTGTGGATTATGCTCCAATGGTTCGGGCAAATACCGTGATGCCGGGGATTATTGATACCCCAATGATCCAACAACGTTTGGCGGTATCGGAAGATCCAAGTGCCTTAAGACAAGCCTATGCCGATCTGTATCCCCTGAAACGAATCGGGACTGCCGATGACATTGTCAAAGCCGTCCTGTACCTCAGCAGTGAGGACTCTGCATGGGTTACCGGAATTCATTTACCGGTCTGCGGGGGTGATCGATGAATGCGCCATCCCTAATCAAAATGAATTTTGATTACGACCGAATGGGGTTAACCTGTGTTTACCGTCATGGGGATTTCGGTGATGAAGTCATCGATCTTCCGGAAGTCCGCCGTGTACTGGGCGAACCGTTTCGAATTACCTCAGGACGTCCCGATCGACCCTATCTCTACAACTCGGTCGTCACTTCTATTGACGGGAAGATTGCCTTTGAGGATGCTCCTCAAGGGCCGATGATTGCTTCCAAGAACCGGTTTGGTTTGGAGGATGCCACCATCGATTGGTGGATGCTGAATTTGCTCAGAGCCAGCGCAGACGCCATTATCTTTGGAGCGAACACCTTAGTTCAGGAACCTACGGCTACAGGACATGTCTATGATGATTCACTTGAACAATGGCGACTCACTCATGGAAAGTCGGCAGTTCCGCTCAATATTATTCCCACTTTGGACGGATTGGATATACCTTCCAATCACATCGAATTTCATTCTCCTCAAATTCCGGTACTCTTCTACACGGTGAAGGCATCATTATCGAATCTGAAAGCGAAGTTTCCGAACTTGGCGGTCCTAGAGCCGGATAGCTACTCGACCAACGAGCAAGCACATAAGATTCAACCTGGTCATCCAGCCGCAATTGTCTGCGGAACCGGAACGGTTCCCAATCCGCATTTACTCCTGCGTTTTCTCAAAATGAACGGAGTTCATCGGGTCTTGGTGGAATCACCGTTAATCACCCACCTCTTTTTACGGGAAGGGTTGATGGATGAACTGTTTATTAACACTTCCGGAGTGTATGTGGGCGGAAATGCGTTGAGCCTTGGTAAATCAGGTCAATCGTTTCTGTCTCAGGAACACCCGCACACATCGTTGATGAGTATGCATGTTCATTCCCCGCATTTTCTGTATACGCGCTATGCGTTGATGAGAGAAGGCTCGCATGACTGAAACCTTAAAGAAAATTGCTTTTGATTACTCGGCTATCGCACTAAAAGAACTCTTCTACAATACAAACATCGATTTGCCCAATGAAGGCGTCGTGTTGCCGGAAGTGCGTCAGGTTCTCGGTCGAGATCTGATGTTTGGAACGTATAGTCCCGATCGTCCCTACACGTACTGCTCGATGGTGTTGTCGATTGACGGAAAGATTGCCTTTCCCGATGCACCTCAAGGACCGTTGATTGCCCGAAACAATAAACTGGCCGGTGCAGGGAGTATAGCCGATTATTGGATTTTAAATGTGTTGCGAGGGGCTTCGGATGCCATCCTCTGCGGAACACAATCCATTGCCAAGGAAGTGACCAGTGGTGGAACCGGACATTGCTATGATGAGCGCATCTGCCAACGTCGACTGCAACGACAGATGCCGGAAGCTCCATGGCGAATTGTCGTCACTTTGGATGGATCGGACATTCCCTATGAGGCCGCTCAGTTCACCCACCCGGCCATGGCCAGTTTCTTTTACACTACTGCTGCCGGTGTTGAACCCATTCGTCAGCACTCGAAGAAACCGGTGGTGGTTTTGGGACCCTATGATGAAAATTCCCCAATACCGATCACGGATTTCCACTTCGATCCGACGAAATCCTATGTTATCGTGACCAATCATGAACGGGCCTTTGATAATCGTAGAGGTTTGCGCATCTTAAAGGCGATCGGGGTCAATGCATTGTTGGTCGAGTCACCGACGGTAAGTCACATTCTGATGCAGGAACAAAGCTTGGATGAACTCTTTCTCAATCAATCCGGTCTATACATTGGAGGACGGGCAACGACGATCGGACAAAGCTGCGAAGCCTTTACTTCGACCCACCACCCCCACACCGAACTCATCAGTTTACACCTGCATTCACCACATTTCCTTTATAGTCGTTACCGTTTACGCTACGATTAAAGAAACAAGGAGGGATTAAGATGAAACCGACATTATCCAAACGTCAGGAACGTCTTCTGGTCACCCTCAACACGCAGTCGGATTGGATCAAGGGGGCCGATTTGTCTCAAGTGTTGGGTGTCAGTGATCGGACGATTCGGGCGGATGTCGACGCGATCAAAAGCATTCTGGGTGAAACCGTTATTTTAACCTCGAAGCATTCAGGTTACCGCATCAATCCGGACATCGATTTCTCAGAACTGAGCATCGATCAGTACGCGGATGCCCATGAACGACAAGCCCTGATCCTTAAGGCGTTGATCTTGAATCAATCCGGAATCAATCTCTATGAGATGGCCTTGGATCTGATGGTGTCTGAGTCGACAATCCTCTCGGATATCCAGCAGCTCCGCAAATACATGATCGCTCAAGAAGATCAACTGGTGATTGACCGGCACAATGAGGACCTGGTGTTGACAGGCAATCGGTTCTTCAAAGTGCAGACCCTGATCCGCTGGATCAAAGATGAATTAAACTACACCACTCCGGAACAGTTCCAGCGCATCTTTCCTGCAATCGAAGTGTCGGTGATCTACGACTTGTTGCTGGAACAACTGGTGGAGGAGAAGTATTTCTCGCGATACCTGTCGTTTCGGTCTTTGCTCATCACGGTCCTGTTGGTGTGTGAACATGCCATCCTGGGCGGCAGTGATGACTTGACCGAGTTAAGGCAATTTGCAGAAAGCAGCTTGGTCGTCAAGATCCTTCAACACTTGGAAGAACAGCTGGAGATCAAAGTGATGACTCAAGACATCGATCTCTTGAACGAGACCTTGGCTTCCGTCAAAGCCATGGAAGATGTCAAAGGGGTCAATCAATCGACGGACATCCTGACCGATCCGATATTCCGAGACATTCGTTTGATTCTCAACGAAATCAAACTTCAATATGAGCTGGACTTCACCCATGAAACGGAATTGGCCATCGACTTGACCACCCACGTGAAAGTGGCCATGTTGCGCATGATCAAAGGTATTCACATCACCAACCCCATCATCGAGCAGATGAAACGGGATTATCCCTTCCTGTTCGATGTCGCCTTATACATTGGTCATCGGCTCTCGGAAGTGACCGGTATGGTGTTTCATCAGGACGAGATCAGTTTCATTGTCTGCCATTTAGCCGAAACGTATGAAAGCTTGCAACGCGCCAAGACCGTTCAAGAGAAACTCAAGGTGATGTTGATTGCCCGAGAAGGGAAGTCAGTCGCCAAGTACATCGTTATGAGCCAAGACATCCTGCGTCAGGAAGGATTGATTGATCTGACGGTCGTTAGCTCGGATGACGAGCTAGAAGCGATGCTGCATCGACAAATCACAGATGATCTGATCATCTCGACCTCAACCATCAAACTGGGCTCTCGCTTACCGGATTTGATCATTCAACCGGGAGTATCGGCCGGGGATCGATTCTCGATCCGAGCCGTCATCAACCGCGAGTTGGATGCGCTTAGGAAGCGCAACTTCAACACCTTGGCACGTATCTTCTTCTCCCGAAGCCGCATTTTTGATTCCCTCAGTGTTACGGATCCGTCGGACTGCATCCGTCGCGTCTGCACTGCCTTGGTCGAGGATGGTCACGTCGATGACCGGTTCGAAGCTTCTGTTTTGGAGCGTGAGAGCCTGATCTCGACAGCTATGCAGACCGGAATCGCATTGCCGCACGCCACAGTGGTTTATGCACAACGAACCAGTGTCAGCATCGTGACCCTCAAAGAGCCGGTGGAGTGGGGCCAGCATCGGGTATCCGTGGTTATGTTGTTTGCGATTGCCCATGAAGACATCCGTTATCTGAATTACTTCTACGCTATGGTTTCGCGCTTTGCAGTTAATCCAACGCATGTGCAACGTTTGAGTCAGTGCACCGATTTGGACAGTGTCATTGCGCTATTCTATGACGTTTACCTTAAAACTGCACAATAGGAGTTCCCATGAACGAGTTTAATGTTGAAAATGTTGCATTTAGAATGATCTCTAACGGCGGAGATGCCTCATCACTGTTTCTAAAAGCCATTACTGAGGCTCAAGGCGGCAATCTTGACGAAGCGCGTCGTTTAGTCAAAGAAGGTGAAGCGTCGTTATTGGCGGCGCACAAACTGCAAACGGAAATGATCGTCCAGGAAGCCTCCGGTGAAGCCGTGGGGTTGAATGTGTTGATGGTGCATGCTCAGGATCACTTGATGAATGCCATCTTGCTAAAAGAACTGGTTGGGTTCTTCATCACGCTTTACGAACGTACCCTGCCTGAGAAGGCCGTATGACCCCGTTGTACAACAAATTCCCAACGGTCAAAGTCAACGGTTACGATCATGCGGCATGGGAAGGGAAAGAAACCATTTCCCGTGTTTTAGGGTCTAAGCTGAGTCCGGCTTGCGGGGTAGTGATCGATGTGTATCCTGGCGTCCGAGTCGACGAAATCCTGGACTCATTGATCCGCCCCTTAGGGATTACCCGGATCTTTATCGCCGAAGAAGTGTTTGTGTCAGGTGATGACATCACGCAGCGTATTCAGCGGCATTTGACGGAAGATCGTGTCTTTGGGATCCTGTCTAATCACACCCTGAACGAGTTTATTGATCCTTTAGCTTTAGCTGACCTGCGGAACTCGATTTCAACCTTATCTGAACCGTACTGTGTCATCGGGGTTGGGGCATCGTTGATCACCCGAGGGGATGTGTTGATCTATGCCGATCTGGCGCGTTGGGAAATCCAACAGCGTTATCGCCGTCAGGAGATCGGAAACTGGAAGTGCTCTAACCACAGTGAAGATATCTTGCGTAAATACAAACGCGGGTTCTTTATCGAATGGCGGATGGCCGATCGCCACAAGAAACTAGTCTTCAAAGATTTTGATTTCCTGTTGGATACCAATACAGCCCATCATCCGCGCCTGGTTACCCGGGAAGCCTTCCTATCCGGATTAAAACAAACGGTGACTCAACCGTTTCGGATCGTGCCTTTCTTTGATCCGGGAGTCTGGGGCGGTCAATGGATGAAAGAGGTGTGTGATCTGGATTCGGCTCAACCGAATTATGCCTGGTGCTTTGACGGCGTTCCTGAAGAGAACAGTTTGTTACTGCAGTATGGCGAGGTCATCGTACAAGTTCCGTCGATCGACCTGGTGTTCGATCAACCCCGAGCTTTATTAGGCGAAGCAGTCCATGCCCGTTTTGGGACAGAATTTCCCATTCGTTTTGACTTTCTCGACACCATGGACGGACAAAACCTGAGTTTACAAGTCCATCCGTTAACGGAGTACATCCAGGAGCAATTCGGGATGCATTACACTCAGGATGAAAGTTATTATATCCTGGATGCCAAACCCGAGGGAACCGTGTACCTCGGTGTCAAAACAGGCATCGATCCTCAAGCGATGATCCGTGATCTGAAAATCGCACAAACGGGAGCTAACCGTTTTCCGGACGAGACCTACATCAACTGTTTTCCGGCGAAGAAACATGATCATTTCTTGATTCCGGCAGGAACGGTTCATTGTTCGGGGAAAAACACGATGATCCTTGAGATCAGTGCGACACCGTATATTTTCACTTTCAAGTTATGGGACTGGGATCGGGTCGGTTTGGATGGTTTACCTCGTCCGGTTCACATCGAACATGGCGCCAACGTCATCCAATTTGACCGCGATACTCAATGGGTCAAAGCGAACCTGATCAATGCGGTGTCGATCCTTCGGGATGAACCGGGGCATGTGGAGGAGCGAACCGGTCTTCATGAACGGGAATATATCGAAACGCGTCGGCATACGTTTAACCGTTCTATCGATTTGAAGACAGATGGAAGTGTGCAGATGATGAATCTGATCGAAGGGGAAGCGGTTGTGATAGAAAGCCCCGAAAGCGCTTTTGAGCCCTATACCGTGCATTATGCCGAGACGTGGATCATCCCACAAGCCGTCAAATCGTTCAGCATGCGGCCGGTCAACGGGAGCACGGTAAAAGTCATCCGGGCTTATGTCCGGCATTAGGAGGAGACATGCCATTCAATCCAGGTTTTAATATCCAACCCAACTTTGAATCCATGACGTTTACGTATGGTCCAGACACCTTTGGCCCAACGGTCGAACAACGCAAGTTGGATGCTATTCGCGCCTCATTGCTGGATCCGTTGTGTTCAGGTCCGGAGGTCGTCTATGCGATTGCCATGGATGTCGGAAAAAAGAAAGATCAGGCGGATCTCATCCAGCGGAATCTCTTGTATGGCACCGTCATCTATGCTCAAGGGCAATTGGGCAAGGAACCCATCCGCAGTCAAGGTCACGTTCATTCGATTTCAACGAGTGTGGGGTGTTCTACGCCGGAGGTCTACGAGATTTGGACCGGGAAAGCGGTAATCTACATGCAAGAAAGCGCAAACGATCACTGCGGGTGTTGTTATGCTGTCGAAGGAAAACCCGGAGACGTCATCATTGTACCCCCCGGATGGGCGCACGCCACCATCAGTGCCAATCCGAAGCAACCGTTGACGTTTGGGGCTTGGTGTGTCAGAGACTATGGCTTTGATTATGAACAAGTTCGTGCGCATAAAGGACTGGCTTATTACCCGGTTCTCGAGGAAGGTCATTTGACGTGGATCAAGAATCATCGGTATCAATCCCCGCCCCTCATTATAAAGCGCCCTCGAATTTACACCGAGTTCCATATCGCTGCGGATACTCCGATCTACCGGCAGTATGAATTAGCGCATCACCGCTTTGATTTTGTGAAGAATCCATCCATCGTAAAGGAGGTCTGGGATCACTTCATCCCGTAAGCTCATGATCATAAATCCAAAGATGACGTATTCACTGATTAACGGATCACTCGTTGGTCCTGAAGGAAGTGTGGTTAAAGGTGTTAAGTCGTTAAAAGATACTCTGCGGATCTACGCCAATACGCAGGGCTTAAGTGAAGATCTACTGAGTGCCATCAACTACCGAACTGAAGTCTACACGCCGGAAACCACAGAAGGCAGTCTTCAGTTTGCAACCAGCTATGTTTACCCGGGTACAGTCAACGGAGAGTACTTTATGACGAAAGGGCATTTCCATGAGATCTCCAACCGTTCGGAGTTCTACCTCTGTCTTTCCGGAGAAGGGCTCTTAGTGTTTATGGATCGTCAGCGGAATTGGTGGGCTGAGCGAATGCACAAAGAATCACTGCATTATATCCCCGGCCACATCGCTCACCGAATGATCAACACGGGAAACGATGTGTTAACGGTACAAGCCTGTTGGAATAGCGATGCCGGACATGACTATGGGACCATCGAGAACGACGGTTTCCCGGTTCGATTCTTTGATCGAAACGGCAAGCTTAGCATTGAAGAAGTGTAAACAAAGCACCTCAGTGAGGTGCTTTGTTGTTAGCGGATTTGACCATTACCGGTGATCAGGTACTTGGTGGAACAGAGTTCATCCAATCCTACCGGTCCCCGGGCGTGCATTTTCTGCGTGGAGATGCCGATCTCGGCGGACATCCCAAACTCTCCGCCATCGGTAAAGCGAGTGGATGCGTTGTGGTAAACCGCTGCCGCATCGACTTCGCTAAGGAAACGCTGGGCTTGGGTTTCATCCTGAGTCAGGATGGTTTCACTGTGATGGGTCCCGTGTTTGGCGATGTGAGCCAAGGCGTCATCCAGATCTTTGACGACTTTGATGGCCAAGATCAGATCCAAGTACTCGGTATCCCAATCGGCTTCTGTCGCAGGTACAATGCGTTCATCCAACTGACAACACCACGCGTCCCCACGGATCTCAACTCCGGCTTCGTGAAGCGAATCAACCAATTTCGGGATAAAGGTATCCGCGATGGCTTCATCCACCAAAACCTTCTCCAAGGCGTTACAGACGGAAGGACGGGAACACTTGGCATTGAGGATGACGGAGAGGGCCATCTTCAGATCGGCTGTCGATTCCACATACGCATGACAATTCCCGACACCGGTCTCCAAGATCGGGACGGTCGCGTTGGCTTTGACGGTATCGATCAATCGGGCCGATCCGCGCGGAATCAACAAGTCCACCAAGCCGTTGGCTTTCATGAGTTCCAGAGCCAGGGTCTTGTCAGGATCCTCAA
Source organism: uncultured bacterium (assembly GCA_903847945.1). Lineage (GTDB taxonomy): Bacteria > Bacillota_I > Bacilli_A > Erysipelotrichales > Erysipelotrichaceae > UBA2212. The sequence continues at coordinate 13,916 of CAINEY010000050.1, forward strand.
TCAATTGAATGAGATCTGGGTTCAGGCCTGTTTCTGAGGCGGCTTGACGTAAGAGGGTGACCAGGATCTTGTTGGCGTTGAGGGCTTCTTTCCCCCCGCGTAAGATGACGGCACTGCCGGCTTTCAGGGCCAAGGCTGCCGCATCGATGGTGACGTTCGGGCGTGCTTCATAGATCATCGCAATGACGCCCATGGGGACGCTGACCTTGCGGATGTGCAAGCCGTTGGGTCGGATGAAGTCACTGAGCACGCGTCCGATCGGATCGGGAAGGGCGGCCAGCTCTTTTACCGCAGTAGCCATGGCATCGATGCGTCGCGGGGTCAATGTCAACCGGTCGATAAGGGCCTTGGTGAGTTGCGGGTTCTGTCGGACATCTTCGGCATTGGCCGCCAAAATGACTGGTTCGTTTTCGAGGAGTAACTCTGCCAGTCGATTCAAAAACGCGGATTTAACGGCTGAAGGTGTCAGGGCTAGGCGCGGAGCAGTCTCATGGGCCAAAGTGGCCTTGCGGAGTACTTCGCTCATAGGGGCTTAAAGAAGGTGCCGATGGGTTGACCTTCCAGGACTGGAATCAGGTTCTCCGGATGCGCTCCATCCGTGATGATCATGGCAATGTGGGATTGAGTGGCAATGGTGGCCGCCTTGATCTTGGTGGCCATGCCTCCGGTACCTCGGGTCGTCCCGGCTCCGCCAGCCAAGGCTATGATTTCCGGGGTAATGGCTTCCACGGTGGGAATCAAGCGGGCATTGGGGTATTTGTGCGGATCGGCATCAAAAAGCCCCTCGATATCCGACAAGAGGATCAACAGATCCGCTTCGACTAAGGTTGCCACTAAGGCAGATAAGGTATCGTTATCACCAAACTCGATTTCATCGGTGGCAACGGTGTCGTTCTCATTGACGATGGGGATGATCGAACTTGACAACAGGTTATCAAAGGTGTTGATGACGTTGGTGCGTTGCGGCTGGGTTTCCACCACATCCTTGGTTAAAAGCACCTGGGCGACGATGTGACCGTACTCGGAAAAGAACTTGGCGTAGAGGTGCATCAGTTCGCTTTGCCCGACGGCGGCTGCGGCTTGTTTAGCCGGCGTTGTCTTGGGCCGTTGCGGCATCTTGAGCTTATTGACGCCGACCGCTATGGCTCCTGAAGAAACCAGGATGATCTGTTTGCCTTGATTGACCAGGTCGGAAAGGATCCGGGCCAACTTGTCCATGCGGACCAGGTTGATGGTGCCGTTATCGTGAGTCAGTGTGCTGGTACCGACTTTGACGACGATGCGACGGGCTTGAGGAATGGATGCGCGCATAGTGCACCTCCTTCTTGCGGATAATTATACCCCCTTTTACAGGTCAGCGCCATGGCGTTTTGGGGGGACTATGGTATAATCATTACCGAGGTAATCACCGATGCGTAAAATCAAACTGTTCTGTGCCGGCGGACTCTCCACAAGCCTGTTGGTTAATAAAATGAAAGCTGCGGCGTTGGCCGATAATTATGATGTGGATATCTCGGCCCATCCGACGATCGAACTGGAAACCAAAGGTGCCGATGCCGACATCATTCTGTTGGGCCCGCAAGTAAGGACGTCGATCCAGGATGTCTCGGCCATGTATCCGGGCAAGAAAGTCATGGTCGTGGATATGGTCGCTTACGGGATGATCGACGGGAAGACGATCTTGGCTCAAGCGAAGAAGCTGTTGGGGGATTAGTGCATCGCATCGTCAAGAGCCTGAAGCTGTTGGTGGCCATTACGGTCATTGCGTTCGGGCTGAGTTTCATCGTGAAGGCGCAGATCGGTCAGAGTGCTCTGACCGGTTTTGTTTCCAACATCGGGCTCTTAACCGGGTGGACGCAGGGAAATCTGTTGTTGATCCTTAACCTGCTCTTCATTGCCGGACAGTGGTTGCTTTTGAAGGATCGCTTTAAACTGATTCATGCCTTTCAAATCGGATTGACGTTTGCTTACTCCCCAATCGTGGATTATTTCATCTATGTCTTGCCGCTAGGCCGACTGGAAGTCGGGGTGTTCTACGGTGTTCGGTTGGCGGTGCTTGTCTTGGGCGTCCTCATCATGGCGTTTGGGGTGAGTTTGATGCTGACGTTGGACTTTGTGATGATGCCCTATGAAGGTTTTGCCAAAGTGTTGGCCGATAAACTGAACAAACCCTTTGGATCCATGCGCCGGGTCACTGATTTTGTGTTTATGGCGGGTTCGGTCATCCTGATAATGAGCTTTTCCTTACCCAACACGACGCTTCGGGAGGGAACCGTGCTCTTTGCGATCCTGATGGGAACGTTCAATAACGCGATGATTCCGTGGCTGAAAGCCAGTCGCTGGCCAACCCTGTTTGAACACTAAACCCCATGCGGGGTTTTTGTTTGGGAAGATAAATCGTGCTAAGATAAGGGTAGAGGTGAGGATATGCCAAAAATCATGGTTTTATTGGCCGAAGGCTTTGAAGAAAGTGAAGCGATCATCCCAATCGATGTGTGGCGCAGAGCCGGCTTTGAGGTGGTGACGATGGCGTTGCACGACCAGCTCGTGGTTTCATCGCACCGCATTCCCGTCATGGCGGATGTGAGTTTTGATCCGGAAGCGGAGTTTGATGTGCTTTTCTTACCCGGAGGCGGCGTGGGAACGGAAAACCTGCGCAACGATCCGCGAGTGATCGATTTGGTGATCCGTGCCCAGGAAGGGCACAAATGGTTAACGGCCATTTGTGCAGCTCCAACCGTGTTGGGCAGTGCCGGTGTCCTTCACAACAAGTGGGTGACTTCCCATCCGTCCGTAAAGGATTCGGAAGCCCTTCAAGGAGCGCTCTACCGGGAAGATCCGGTGGTGATCGATGGGAAACTGATCACCAGTCGGGGTGTCGGGACGGCTTTGACGTTTGCGTATGCGGTCGCTGAGAAGTTTGGGGTGGATGTGAATGCCTTGAGAAAGGCGATGGTGGTGTCTTAACCGCAAAGGAGGAAACGATGCCTAAAACCATCAATTCGCTGTGGGGTGCGTTTGTTGCCGTGTTTGCGTTGGGATTACTCATTCTAAAGTTGTGGATCCGTTTCCCGCTGCCCAGTTTCGCCATCTTCGGTTGTGCGATCCTAGGTGCGATCATCAGTGCTGTTTCGCGCTTTCGCTTGCGTCAGAAAAGCCCCTGGGATTTCGTGGCGTTTGCGATCGGGGGAATGGCGCTTGTTTGGACGTTGGCAGAGCTCTTGTTTCCCCATTAAGGTTTCCAAGGACTTCGGTCCTTTTTTCTTGATTTTAGCCCTTTTCATTTGAGTTTGGTTTGGTATAATAGTTAAGCATCCACTCTCGCACCAGTGGCGGAATTGGCATACGCGCACGTCTCAGAAGCGTGTGGGCAACCGTGCGGGTTCAAGTCCCGCCTGGTGCACCAGGTTTAAACAAAAAACCTCTTGCGAGGTTTTTTATTTGTCCGATCTCATCTCAGCATTGCGCAATAACCATGCAAGATTGATACCTCGCCGCCCGTGTGCATTTGATAGAATAGACATGAGGTGCCTCATGACTCTTTGGCAATTGGATTCCCGATGTGTCGCGATGCTGAAGTATCTGGCTGATAGTGAAAACGTTCAAACCGTGCATGAAATTGCCCGGATTTTCAACATCAGCGTTCGTTCCGTTTATTACGACCTGGGTAAGATCAATGACTGGCTTCAAATGCATCACATCTCTCCGGTGCTGATCGAACGCTCACGCGGCGTGTATGTCACCAAGATCCAATCAGAGAAAATTAAAGCTTTGCTGCACAACAGCGAAAGCACACCTTATTATGTCATCTCGCCGAAAGAACGGCACCGGCTGATGCTGTGTGCAGTATTGAGTTCGGCTGATCCGGTCTACATCGATCTGCTGAGTCAACTTTGCGATGTCAGCCGAAATACCGTATTCAATGATTTGCGCATCGTCCGGGAAAAACTGAATCGGTATGGACTCGAACTCAATTTTGAAAATCAGCAAGGGTACTTTGTCAACGGTCCGCTTTTTCAGCGCCGGGCTGTGTTCTTGTATTATTACGGGCAACTTCTGCCGTTGCTTGAAAGCGGGAGTTATTGTTCGACCAGTGAGTTGGCCTTTTTGGATCATGTTGCCATCGATCACATCGCTGAGAAACTACGGGACATTGAACGACGTCTGGAAGTGTCCTATGTCGAAGGCATGATCCATGCTTTGGCGGCCTTGATTCACGTAATTCTTGTTCGACAGGATGTGTTGGATCTTCAGGGAATCGATACCCGTGAAATCACAGACACCAAGGAGTACCTCCTGGTGCACGAAGTTATGGATTTCCTACCGCCCAACGAACAAATCTATGTCGCGATGCACTTGCTGGGGTCACGCGTCCAGATCAACGCCTTGTATGACTCCAGAGCAGAACAGCCGGGACTTGTGGCCATCGCAGAAGAATTGGTCATGGAGTTCGAGAGTTTGGCTGCGCTGGAGTTCGATGAACGCGATGAACTCATTTCGCACATAGCCAGTCATTTAGCCGTTTCCATTTACCGGTATAAGTTTGGCATCCAGATCGGCAATCCGCTCATGGCGGACATCATTGCGTCTTACCCCGATCTCTTCGAATTGACTTCCAAAGCGGCTCGAATCTTGAAAGATCGCCTCCGGGTTCCAATTCCGGATGCCGAGATTGCTTACCTGACGATGCATTTGGGCGGATATCTCCGCAGAAACATTCAAACCCAGCACACCTATCGCGTGCTGATCGTGTGTCCCAACGGGGTATCGACAGCCTCCATCTTGCGAGGAGAAGTGGAAGCGTTGCATCCCAACCTGCAAATCGTGGATGTGGTGGGCATCGATGATATCGACAATTACTTGTCGCAGTGTGACTTTATCATTTCGACTGTGGATGTCAACACCTCGATTCCGGTCATCAAAGTCAAACCGATCATTACCGAAGATGACCGGTTGCGCATCTTATCACGCATTGTCAAAAACAATCAATTCAAGAAACTCCAAAGCGGGATCACGTATGAGGCTGTGATGGGGGTTGTAGGCCCTTATGTGGATCATGAACAACTGAAACGGCTGAAAAAAGATCTGTATGAACTCTTTAACCCGGCTCCGATGGTGGAAACACCGGTTCGGGACACCAGCATTCGGCTGGAGGATGTCCTCTTTGCGAACCGCATCTCAACCGTAGCCGCCTGTCCGGGATGGATCGAAGCCATCGAAGCGGTATCAGAAATATTATTGACAGAAAGCACGATTGAGCCGTCATACGTCGAAGCGATGATTGCGGCGGTGCACCGGTATGGTCCGTACATCATCGTTCGACCCGATGTCGCCATCGCTCACGCGTTGCCCAAAGACGGGGTCAACGCCCTCAGTGTGGCTGCCTCTTTCTTTGATCCGCCGGTGGCAATCAATGGACGACCGGTCAAACTGATGTTTGTGTTGGCGCCGATCGACAAGAGCAGTCATTTAGGGATTATGAAAGACTTTATGAGGGTCATCTCCGATGACCGTCTGGAATCGATTTTGGACTTGTCGGATCAAAACGGACTCCTCCGCTTGGTGAGAGAAGCAACGTTGCAGAAAGGCACGGTGGATGTGGATGATTGATGTAGTGGTGTTTGATATTGACGGGACATTGACAAACCGTCATACCGGAGAGATTCCTGCATCCGTGGATGCAGCTATCCAGCAGTTGAAACAACAAAAGATGGCCATTGTCTTGGCGACCGGACGCCCGCCTTTTGAAGTGTATCCTGAAATATTGGAACGCATTCGGCCCGATGCGCTGGTGTGCAACAACGGGAAGCTGGTTTTGGATTCTTCCGGCAAGATCATAACTGAGGATCCCATCGATCCGCTAACCGCTAAGCGCTTGATCCTGCGGTTAAAGGAAGAACGGATTGAGAGCGGCTTTCATTCGCTCACGCACAACGTCATTGTTCACGGGAAAGCTGTGGAAACGATGGTGATCACCCTTACCGGTAAACGTCCTGCCCTTAAGCCAATGAGCGAAGAAGATCTGCAGCACCCCATTTACAACATCATGGCGAAATTGTCGCCGGATCAAGCTGAACAGTATCGCAAAGATTATCCGGATTTGAAGATTCAAGCCTTCGCACCGGACTTCTACGACATTTATCACCTCGGTGTATCCAAAGCCGAAGGCTTGGAAATCTTACTGAAACGCACAAAACGTTCTTGGAACCGAGTCATGGCTTTTGGGGATAACCTTAATGATCTGGAGATGTTAAACAAAGCATCCATCGGGATTGCCATGGGAGATGCTCATCCGGACGTACTCCAGACTAAACGACTGGAAGTCACTGAAACGGCTGAAAATGATGGTGTTCTTCATGCCTTGGTACGACACGGCATGGCCGAGTACCCGGACGGGAAACTGTCCTGGAGCCGTTTTCGGCATCGTTTCGTATCGACGTCCATGCGCTATACCTTGCCGATTTCATTTTTCTTAGCTCTTTCGGTGGTTTATGATGCAGTTCGATCGGCTATCGGAGTGACCTCCTGGACGAATTTGGGTCTATCCGTCATCTTATTGATTCAAAGCAGCTTACTCTTTGTGAAACCGCTGCAACATGAATAATGTTTTGCACAGAAGCTTTGGCAAAGTTTGGGTGTTTGTGAAGCCATTCGCTTTCTATAATGAGACCATAGGGTCCTGGCGACCGGAAGGAGGATCATCCGATGTTGGAATCCATGTTAGTTCTCGATAATATTGCCATCTATGACAAAGCAGAGAACTGGATCGATGCCATCACCAAAGCGGTGACTCCCCTGGTCGAACACGGTTTTGTCGAAGCCCGCTACATTCAAAGCATCATCGACAACACCCGACAATATGGACCTTACTACGTGTTGGCTCCAGAGTTGGCCTTGCCGCATGCCCGACCGGAACAGGGAGTTCTGAAGAAACAGATCGGGGTTACCCTGTTGCGCCATCCGGTCAAGTTCTCGGAAGACGGCTATGATGTTCGCCTTCTGATTACATTGGCAGCATCGGACAGTCAATCGCATTTGGAGGCGTTGCAGACGCTTTCAGAGATCATGATGGACGAATCCCGCATGGCTCACATCCTGAAAGCCAAAACACGTGAAGAAATCTTGTGGTTGTTTACGCAGTCAAACAAAAAAGGAGGAATAGATTAATGGATTCGATTCTGAATGTTTTACAGCAGATTCTCTCCACGCCGTCTGTCCTGGTGGGACTGATTGCCTTGGTCGGTCTGGTTGCCCAGAAGAAACCGATCGAAGTGGTCATTAAAGGGACGATCAAGACGATCTTAGGGTTCTTGGTCATCGGCGCAGGGGCCGGCATCTTGGTCGGCGCATTGAATTATTTCGGAGCCCTCTTCAATTTCGGTTTCGGAGTCAATGGGGTTGTCCCAAACAATGAAGCGATCGTTTCGCTGGCGCTGAACGATTACGCCCAGGCCACGGCTTACATCATGGCCTTTGGGATGGCAGCCAACATTATCTTGGCTCGTTTCTCCCGCTTGAAATACATCTTCTTGACCGGTCACCACACCCTCTACATGGCGGCGCTTATCGCGGTTGTGTTGACGGTTGGCGGTTTGGAAGGCTGGCAGCTGATCTTGGCGGGTTCGCTGCTGCTTGGTTTGACGATGGCGCTTTTCCCGGCAATGGCCCAGAAGACCATGGTCAAGATTACGGGGGACGATTCGGTGGCGTTTGGTCACTTTGGAACCCTCGGTTATGTGTTCTCGGCCTGGATCGGTGGCTTAGTCGGTAAAGGCTCCAAATCAACGGAAGAAATTGCTTTCCCGAAACGCTTGTCCTTTATGCGGGATACGTCGGTAGCGATTTCCCTTACCATGTTTGTGTTCTTCCTGATCGTCACCGGCAAAGCCGTCATGACGGAAGGGTATGATGCTTCGATGATCGCCAGCGGTCAACACTGGATCATCTTCAGTCTGTTGCAATCCTTGACCTTCGCCGGTGGCGTCTATGTCGTCTTGGCCGGTGTCCGTTTGGTCTTGGCTGAAATCGTTCCGGCCTTCAAAGGGATCTCGGAAAAAATCGTTCCCGATGCCAAACCGGCATTGGACTGCCCGGTGGTCTTCCCCTACGCGGAAAATGCCGTGCTGATCGGTTTCTTGGTCTCCTTCTTGGGCGGTTTGGTTGGGTTAGGAATCCTCTCCCTGCTTAACGGTGCCGGCATGAGCTTGGCGCTGATTCTTCCGGGTGTCATTCCGCACTTCTTCTGCGGCGCGACGGCTGGTGTCTTCGGGAATGCGACTGGCGGTCGTCGTGGGGCCATCTTGGGTGCCTTCGGTCACGGCTTGCTGATTACCTTCCTCCCGGCGTTCTTGATGCCGGTTATGGGAACCTTAGGTTTCGCCAACACGACGTTCTCCGATGCGGACTTCACCGCGGTCGGGATCATCGTGGGCAACATCGCGAATTACATTCAAGGTGTTGGACTTCTGGGGATCTCTGTGGTAGCCTTCCTGATCCCGGTGGTTTATGCCATCGCGGTCCCGAAAAAAGCTGCGAAATAGTCTCCGCTATAGAGTATAATCGAATCGGGAGGAGCTTGCTCCTCCCGATATCCATACGATGAAGGAGAACTGAGCATGGCTGTTAATAAAATCTTATGTGCCTGCGGGAGTGGACTGGGTTCCTCATTCCTGGTCGAAATGAATGTGGCGAAAGTCTTAAAAAAGTTAGGCCTTCACGAGATCGAAGTTACACACTCTGCGGCCACCGATGTCCATAAAGGCGTAGCCGATTTATTTGTTATCGGGAAAGATATGTACGATATCTGTTCCCCTTACGGCGATTGCATTGTCCTCGACAGCATCATTTCAATTCCTGAACTGGAAACGAAATTGAGTGCTTATCTGAAAACCAAAGGGGTCCTCTAAACCCCTTTCTTCAATCCAGGAGGTTTCATGACTATTCAAGAACTGAAGTTGTTTTCAGCGCAGATTCGGCTGGAAACGGCGAAGATGCTTTTAAAGCGCGGATTTGGTCACCTTGGCGGATCGTTCTCGATCGTTGAGACGTTGTCCGTCCTCTACGGGGCCGTAATGACGATCGATCCCCAAAATCCGTCGTGGGATCAGCGCGACCGATTTGTGCTTTCCAAAGGCCATGCGGGACCGGCGTTGTATTCGACACTGGCCCTCAAAGGCTATTTCCCGCTGGAGTGGCTGTCGACCCTCAACGACAATGGCACGAATCTGCCGTCACATCCGGACCGCTTAAGAACACCGGGAGTCGATGCGACCACCGGATCGTTGGGCCAAGGGATCTCCCTGGCAGTTGGGATGGCCAAAGCCTTCCAAATCGATCACCGACCCAACCGTGTCTTTGCGATCGTGGGGGATGGGGAACTCAATGAAGGCCAAGTGTGGGAAGCTTTTCAATTTGCGGCTCACAACCGACTCAGCAATTTACTCATCTTCATCGATGAGAACCATAAACAACTCGATGGGTTGACCAAAGACATCATGAATCCGTTTGATGTTCGGGCGAAAATGGAAGCGTTTGGCTTCCGGGCACTCCGCATCAAAGGAAACGATGAAGCCCTGATCCTTCAAACCGTGACCGACTGCCTGGCATCTGGTCAAGCGTCCTGTATCGTCTTGGATACCGTCAAAGGACAAGGCGTACCTTACTTCGAACAGCTTGCCGATAATCACCACATTCGTTTTGCTAATGAAAGCGAAGCGGCCCTCAAAGCGGCCATCGAAACTCTCAGTGCCCAAGTGGCCGGAAAGGATGCGCGATGATTACGCGGACCTCTGTTCAAAACCCGAAAGAATTGAGGGTGGTCTATCAGGAAACGATGAGTGCCCTAATGAGTGAACTCCCCCAGGTGGTTGCTTTGGATGCCGACTTGGTCGGCGCTTCTGGCACGGCCAAACTGTTTAGGGCGTATGCCGATCGCTGCATCAATGCGGGGATCTCTGAAGCCAACATGATGGGGATGGCTGCCGGGATGTCACTCACCGGGAAGGTACCATTCATTCACACCTTTGCGCCGTTTGCGACTCGTCGCATCTTCGATCAGTTGTATATGGCCGGGGTTTACCAACAAGCGAATGTTAAGATCTACGGGTCTGATCCGGGTTTTTGGGCGCTGCATAACGGAGGGACGCACACGTCCATGGAAGATATCGCCCTGACCCGATCCCTACCGAATCTGACGGTCTTGGCTCCAAGCGATGCAACGCAATTTGCCTGGTGCTTACGCAAAGCAGCGTTGACCCCAGGATGTTTCTACATCCGGGCCGGTCGAAAGGCATTCCAGGATCTCTATGATCCGACCTCGAGTTTCGAATTGGGTCAAGCCATCACCGTTGATCCGGGTCACGACCTTGTGATCTTTGCGATTGGTGAGATGGTGTCCGAAAGTCTAAAAGTTCGGGATGCTTTAGCGCTAGAAGGGATCACGGCTCAAGTCGTCGATTGTTTCAGTCTCAAACCGTTTGATGTGAACGGGGTATTAGCCGCGATACAAGGTAAGCGGTTGGTCGTGACGGCCGAGAATCACACAAAATTCGGCGGTTTGGGATCGGCAGTCGCTGAAGTCATGGCAGAGAACGCCCTAGGGATTCCTTTGGTTCGAATTGCCGTCAATGATCGTTTCGGAGAAGTCGGGACACCGGATTACCTTCAAAAAGTCTTGGGTCTGGATGCTGAAAGCATGTTGAAAGCCATCAAGGCGAAACTCTAAAAAAAAAAGAACCATCTCGGAACCTGTTTCCTTAAAACGGACACGATAAAAAAAGACACTAGTGTAGAATTAACATTAGTGTTTTTCTTTAGGAGGATCTCAATGAGGAAAACCAAGAAGCACGCAGTTTACAGTATCGAGGAAAAGAATAAGATCGTCAGGGAGTATTTAGATGGGGGAATCGGCTTGAGGGCGTGTCTTCAGAAATACGA
>CAINEY010000051.1 GCA_903847945.1 uncultured bacterium
AGGATGAGCCCGATCATCATGGAGATAAACGCCATGAACGGCAAGACGTTTTTAATGGTGATATCGATCGCTTCGCGACCGGCTTGATAGAATGCTCCGACGACTCCACCGACGGCACGTCCGATCGAGCTGATGATCTTCGCGACGCCACTATTGTTATTAGCCATTTCTTTAGCCTCCTCTTTTTTCTTCGTTACGACTTTTTTGACTTCTTCTTTTTTCACGGCGGGTTTAACTTCAACCTTCTTCGGTTCGGGTTTGGGTTCCGGTTTCGGTTCCACTTTGCGCGGAGCAATGACCGGAGTACTGCCATCAGCCATAGCCACATCGTCGATCGTAACACCCGAGCAGAAGTTTTCTTCGTTCATGAATTTCATGAGCGGTCCGGACGGGAAGGTCGGGATGATGTCCACAGTGAGGACACCGAATTTCGGATAGACGCCGCAGCGAGCGGTTCCACCGCAGTCGATGACCGCACAGATCATGTCTTTGGGTTCGACTTTGTTGGTGAATCCGTCTTTGGCTTCAACGCCGAGGTAGTCGGCAATTTTCTGGGCAACCGGATGGATCCCGCCGCCAGTGATGGAAGCGACGATCTTTTGGGTTTCGGTTTCTTTCAGCAGGAAGGGTCCTCCCCAACCGCCTTTACCCTTGACGACTTTAACAACTTTTTCAGCCATGGTTCAGACCTCTCTTTCGATTAGTCTTTCCACATCAATTTGGTGAGCGTTTCGGTAACGATACCACGAATGAGGATAACGACGACACCAACGATGAAGTACCAGATGGCCAACGGAGCCAAGGATTCACCGGCTTGTTCAACACCCACCGCGATCCCAGTCCAGACGAAGAGTTCGCCGGCGTTGGCATGCGGGAAGAGGCCCAAAATCGGGTGAACAAACGAAACAGCAGCGTCATAGAAAGCGGGTTTCTGTTTTTCTTCGACGAATTGACCGAAGGTGTAGCACATCGGGTTGGTCAAGAAGAAGACGGCAAGAACGGGGAACACAGTGTAGCGCAGGATGATGTTTTTGGTCATCAACTTCGCAAAGTTCATGACACGTTCTTCACCAACGAGCTTAATGATGGCGTTGACGAAGGTCAACAGGACGACGAGCGTCGGAAGGATCCCGGTAATCAAAGAAACCAGGACGGCTCCACCTTGATTGAAAATCCCAATAAAGCCTTCAGCAAATTGAACTAAAATATCCATACTTCCTCCTTTATGTTTAGGTTGATTCGATTAACTGCAGTCCATTCTTACTACGTTCTTCGTTGATCTTCTCGATGGCTTGCTGGAACGTCGACAGCAGGCGCTTGTCCTTGATCAAAGCCACGACATCCTTGACCGGTTTCCCGATGTAATCATTCTTGGCTTTGAAGCGGGCCAGCACGGAGACTCCCGACAGGGCTTGAAACTCCTGCACGATCCCCTCAGAATCGGTCACGACCATCACGATGATGCCGCGTCCGACATTGAATTTGGCTCGGGTTACCCCGATGCCCATGTTGCGACCGACGTTTCTGCGCTTCATATCCACTAAAGCTTTGGTCATTGCCTTGCTTTGAATGAATGTGAAGCCCAGCTGAACCAGCCACAATGCACCAAACAGGATCACAAACCCAAAATAATCCAAGTACACCCTCCTTTCTCCCAATTGCGAAGGGTAAAGCGCTTACACGGCTTTACACATCGCCCTTTGACGCTAATGTTATAAGAAACGATTCCCGGTGTCAACGAATCTTAAAGCGCTTTCAACCATTCATCACAATTGTTAAATATGTGCATTTGTGAACTTGTGAAAGCCCATAATTTGCCACAATTGTGACATATGTGACAATTTTTAATAGGGTTTGACATTCGTGACACCCTTGATTATTATCTAATCGAATCAACCTGACGTCAAGGCAAACAGCCACAAGGAGGAACCATGACTGTCTATCAACAACTACTGCAGCGCGAAGCCGCCAACAACCCGCTCCGGGTCGGGGTCGTCGGCGCCGGCCAAATGGGCTATGGGATGATTTCCCAGATCGCCACCATCCCCGGCATGGCCGTCACCGGCATCAGTGACATCAACCTGTCCAATGCGGAAAAGGCTCGTGATGCTTACCTCGCATCCTCGAAAGTCCAACACCCGGTTCTGGTCTCCACCAGCTACCGTGAAGTCCTCTCCAGCCCGACCGTCGACGTGATCGTCGATGCGACCGGGGTTCCTGAAGTCGGCGCCAAGATCTGCTTGGAAGCCCTCATCGCCAAGAAACACGTCGTGCTCCTCAACGTTGAAATCGACATCACCATCGGTACCCTGATGTATAACCTCTTCAAGGCCGCCGGCTTGGTGTACTCCGGATCCGACGGGGATGAACCCGCCTCGACCTTCGAAATGTATGAATTCGCCAAAGCCATGGGCTTCGATGTCTTAGTGGCCGGTAAAGGTAAAAACAACAAACTGCGCTTAGAAGCCAACCCGACCACTGTCGCTGAAGAAGCCAAGTCCAAGAATATGGCCGCCCACATGTTGGCCAGCTTCGCCGATGGTACCAAGACGATGGCTGAAATGACCCTCTTGTCCAATGCGATCGGGTATAAAGCGGATGTCACGGGGATGCATGGTGTTTCCGGTCACCTCAAAGAAACCGTTGAACAGCTGCGCCTCAAATCCGAAGGCGGGGTCCTCAACAGCTACGGCGTCGTTGAATACGTCGACGGCTTGGCTCCGGGGGTCTTCGTCATCGTCAAAGGCAAGAACCAAGGCGTTATCGATCAGATGAACTACATGATGAAGGTCCACAACGACCATCAGATCCTCTACCGTCCCTTCCATTTGGGATCCCTGGAAACCCCGATGTCGATCGCCAAAGCGGTCCTGACGGGTCAAGCCTCGATCATTCCCTTGGCTGGTCCGGTCTCGGATACCGTGTGTGTCGCCAAGAAAGACATCAAAGCCGGTGAACGGTTGGATGGCATCGGCGGTTACTGCGTGCGTGGCGTCATCGAAGCGCATACGGTCTGCAAAGCCAACAAACTCATCCCGATCGGACTCATCGCGGGTAACGTCGTCGCCAAACGCGACATCCCCAACGGCACCTTCCTCACGGAAGACGATGTCCAACTCGATACGAATACGACCGTCTGGAAACTGCGTAAGCTCCAAGACGAAATCTACGGGTAATCATGAGCACACTCAAATCCAAAGTCCTTGAAATCGGCGAAATGGCCTATTTCGAAGATTATCCCATCCTGATTCTTTTCAACAATTCGGCCCCGGATGGCATTCGCGAAATCTCGATCATTCACGAGTTTGAGAGCGAACCCAGCGACGAGATCCTCAAAGTCGGTTCCAAGCTGGTGATGGGGGGAACCTCCTACACGGTCGAAGAACTGGGCTATGTCGCCAACAAGAATTTCAAAGAGTTGGGGCACCTGTCGATCTACTTCAAACTGGAAGAAGGCGCAGAACTCCTGCCCGGAGCCGTCCGCGTTTCTCCGCACAATGTCCCGCGCATCAACGCCGGTGACACCTTAATGTTTATCAAATAAATCGGTCGAAAGACCGATTTTTTGTGGATTGACAAAAGTGATGCGCCTAGGCTAAGCAGCTCCGTCTAGATATGCTACAATCGCTGTGTACGACCTGTGAGGTTCCCCATGATTCCCTTTCCATCGCTCAATTCAGTTGATTTATCATCCAAAACCATCTTGATTACCGGAGCCAACTCCGGCTTAGGTTATGAAGCGTCCCGCTTCTTCGCCAAGCACGGTGCTCACGTAATTCTATGTTCCCGTTCCAACGAAAAAGGACAAAATGCCAAGTCCCGTATCCTCGCCGAGTCCCCGCAAGCCAAGATCTCCGTTGAACTCTTGGATCTGGCCGATTCTGCATCGATTAATGCGTTTGCGCAGCGAGTCCGCGAACACTACCTTTTGATTGATGTCCTCATCAACAATGCCGGCATCATGGCGGTACCTTATGCCCAAACCAAAGACGGTTATGAAAGTCAGGTTGGCGTCAATCATCTGGGTCATTTCCGTTTGACTGCCCTTCTGTTGGATCGGCTCAGCGAAAACGCACGCATCGTCAACGTGTCCAGTAATGCCCACCGTCAAGGCAAGATCGACTTCGACAACTTTCTCTTCGAAAAAGGCGGCTATTCTCCTTTTGGGGCTTATGCGCGCTCCAAACTATGCAATCTTCTCTTCACTCAATCCTTGGGGAAAGCGTTGAAGTCATCCGGGAAAGATATTCTGGTGGTAGCTGCTCATCCGGGCGTGGCTCGTACCGGGTTATTCGATCGCAAGAACGATCCGAAAATCATCCAGTTTTTGATCAAGACCTTCATGGGTCTTGTGCCCACGGCAGAAGACGGGGCTCGACCGCTGATCATGGCCGCTTTGGATCCGGAAGCCGTCAATGGGAGTTATTACGGTCCCGGAAAACAAGGTAACGTCAGTCTCCACAAGCCCATTCCCATCGTTTTCGATGCGGAGGTTCAACAGCGACTCTGGTCGATCTCCGAGCAGCATACCGGCGTTCACTATCCCTTCACGAAATAAAAAAAACGGTTCGCAAGAACCGTTTTTAGTCGTGTTTGACCACGTCATTCATCGTAGTGATTTTGACGTTGGCGTAGTTGCCTTCGACGATGCGGATGGGGGTATCGCTGTAGCGTTCGATGAGCTGGGCATCATCGGTGGCGCTGTAGCCTTCCGCTTCGGCATCCCGATGGCACTTCAATAAGAGCTCGCGATCAAAGGCTTGCGGGGTTTGGGCGTGCATCATGCGATCGCGTCGGATGGTTTGTTTGATGTAGCCCCCTTCGACTTCTTTGATGGTTTCGATTTCAGCCACAGCTAATATCCCGGCTTTTTCGTTGACCATCACATTCAACAAATCATCGATGGATTCGCGGGTACACCAGGGACGGGCACCGTCATGGACCAAGACCAGGTCTTCTTCTGCTTTCAATAGCCCATGATACACGCTTTCCTGACGGGTCTTGCCGCCTAAAGCCAGGGTGATGCGGGGATCATCCCCGAAATGAAGCTTGTCGAAATCGACTGGATTGGTGACGACAATGATCTGCGTACAGCGGGAATCGCTCTTAAAGAGCTCTACTGACGTCTCTAAAATGGTTTTGCCGGAGGCAAGGGGGAAGAACATCTTATTGTATTTCAACCCCATACGACCGCCGTTTCCGCCGGCGGCGATGATGACTGCATACTTCATGGTTTGACCTCTCAGGGTGACGTCGGACATCCACGTTCAAAAAGCGTGGTCCGACAAGACCGGCACGAGGCAGAAGACTGCGTGACACGTGCGATGCTTGAAAATAGTATACCATAAGAAAAAGCCCCGACAAGGGGCTTGTGAAATCTAACACAAAATCACAACAGTTTCACACTAATCGGTTCAACACCACTCAACATCTAGCCAAGAATATGGATGGCCAGTCCGGTGATGAGGGCCACCGTGATTCCGCGATGCAGCCACAACCACCATTTTGGCCGCGGTTTCTTCATCAGGTACTGCCCGGCAAACCCGCCAGCCACCTGAATGACCATCAACGAGGCACTGATCAGCCCTGAAGGACTCTGATACCCTTGAATGATGAATTGGGTCGTGAAGTGCGCAACCACAAAGACTGCTGCGGCTAAGCCGATCCACGGATGTAGTTTCTTATTGAGATCCATCACCTTGAGTAAAAGGGGATGAAACTTCGTGTGTTCTTTGACCCATTTCCCATAGGTCTTAAAGAACCATTTCAACACATAGCGGAACGCCGCAAACCCAAACATCGCAACAGCTAAATAACCGAATAATTCGCCTAAATCTCCGATTTCCATAGATACTCCTTTTTATATCGGTCATTATACCGTTTTCAGTGAAACGTGGATAAGCAGATACCCAAATTTATGCTTCCAAGGCTTTGACAGCCAAGATAAACCCGGCCGGATCGGCTTTATAGAGCTTCTCCAAGTCAGGGTGATACCCTAACACGATCGTAGGCCACAGGGTTTGTAAGGCTTCAAACAAAGTTTCGGCACTGGCTTTGGACTTGCAGGGAATGAGGTAGGTCTTACGGTTTGAAGTCCGTAGCATCACGAAATGATGGGTAGCGATCTTGATGAGAAAGTAGACGGTGCGATCCTGTTTGTGACCGTAAGCCCACACCACATCTTCCGCTTTAACCAATTGACTCCCAATACCTGTGGGATAAATCAAGGCCTCCTTGGAGATGTATACGCCTTCGACTTGGGTCGCTTCCGATTCAAAATGCTCAAGCCATTGGGTTGCACTGCCGCCCAAGGTCATGGCTTGAATCGCCTGTAGCGTTTTGCGGTTGAAGAAGCCCGCAAAATAAAGTAACGGCAAAATCAGCACACCCAATCCGATGATCCCAAATCCGATTCCGATGATCAGCGGTTCGCTGGTGTTGGGAATGTACTCCCCTTTGACGGCTTCAAGGTAAACGTGGGCAATCGGGAAATCACTTTCCACTTCCAGCCAATCCAAGCCTTCCTGAAAGAAACCGGTCGCTTCGCTGGGAATCGCATACGCCGTGCCGTGATACGTCAAGTCGGAGATCCATACGACATCCGTGGCATTTTCATCCACATAACTCCAGATGGTTTCGGCTTCGGTCGTTGTGACCCGTAAGGCCATCAACATCACATCGAGATTGTCGTCTTCCACGGCGATGATCAGGTATGTGTACTCGTCGTTGCCGACCGTTTCCGTCGCAAACTCGACTAGTGGCGCAAACTCCGTGATCGTGATGAACGTGTCATCGTCCAGCGTTTCTTCCGTCAGGGTGTTCACATTGACCGGTTCCGGGTTCTGTGACCCAACGGCGAGGACTCCCATGACCACAAAGAAAAGTCCTAAAACCACTAATAAAATTACCTGCGGAAACTGTTTACGCTTGAATGTTTTAAAGATCGTCATGGATTGACCCCCGAATTTCTTGGTTTTAGTATACCCTATGCCTTAGCTCAAAGCCATCGCATCTGATGGTTGTTTCACAAAACCCAACAATCACTCCCCTTCGACCCATCGCATCGAGTACAATAAGGACGAGGTGTTCCTATGCGCATTCGTTCTCGTGTCGATCGACTCTATCACAGTTTCATTCTGGTCATGGCACTGGTCATGGTTGGACTAGCGATTTGGGTTCCAGCGGATGAACGTTGGATGATTCTGGGACTAGGAATAGTTTTGGTAGGGATCCTGGTGTGGATCATTGACGGAACGTGGTACCGCTTTGAGGATGATCACCTCGTGTGCCGCAGCGGCCCGTTCACCGAACGCATTCCCTACGTCCGCATCAAAAGCATCACTCCGGCTCGCAATCACCTTTCGTCGATGGCTATGTCCCGGATTCGATTAAAGATCACGCAACACGATAAACCGTATGTCACGGGGACAACGTTTATCTCACCGGTCAACCAAGACGATTTTCTAGCTGAACTAACTCGACGCTGTCCAAATCTCGATCCCAACGAAAAAGCCCAATAGGGCTTTTTAACTACTCGGTTATCCAATATACATCGATAACGTGAGGATATAACAGAACGTCAGCTAATGGGATTTAAACCACAAGGCCAATTCTTTTTTAGCCGTCTCTTCGGAGTCGGATGCGTGGACCAGATTTCGTAACATCCGTCCTTCCGCATTCGACTTCGCCATCGTATCGGTGGCGTATCTTCCGCGGATGGAGTTGGGATCGGCTTTAGCCGGATCGGTGGCTCCCACGATTTCACGCACCTTGGTGATGATATCGTGGTGACGGGTAGCCATTTCGATGATTTCCACTTGCTTACCGACGAATTCTTTGCGGATGCGATCAGGAAAATCGGGGATGGCGTCTTTGAGGCGTTCGATGACGTCGGCGTAATGGGCCAAGATTGTTGCCTCATCGACCGTCACGGTCTTCTTCTTGAGGATAGAGATGCCGTGTTCACGGAACATGTCCAGGATTTTTTCCTGGAGTTTGGCTTCCAGCGCATCGGGCTTCAACATGACAAAGGTAGAGTGATCCATAAAGCCTCCTTAGTTACACTTATTATAACGCGCTCCTTGCGCAAGGATTCATCATCCGAGGGGATTCTCGTTAGATTTACCGTTTCTTAGGATCTTCATGATCAAAAGTCCCATCTGGATCTTAAAGACTTCATCCGGATTTTTGAGTTCAGAACGCAAGATCGATTTGATCTTCTCAAAACGATAGATGAACGTATTTCGGTGAAGGTACATCGTTTTCGCAGCATCACTGATGTTACCACCGGACTGGAAGTAGTGCTCAAGGGTTTCCACCAGATTGGTCCGATTGGTTTTATCGTAATCGATCAAACGTCCTAAAGCCGATTGATACAGTTCATCCAACGTGTCTCGGTTGTTAACGGAATCCAACACATGATAGATTAGGAGTTCTTCATAGAAGGCCACAACTGACTCTGACTTGACCTGAGACGCAATGCGAATTGCTTCCTGAGCCTGAGTGTAGCTTTTGCGCAGTTCCAAAAACTCCGGACTGACTTTCCCTACCCCAATGCGCGGATTCAGTTTGGGGTTGGTTTGAGTCAGAGCACTAAACAACTCTTGAACAAACGGCTTTAGATATAAACTCGAACTCTGATTAAGGCTATTGTCTTTTACTTTTATAAAACTGATGATAAACGTCCCACGATGGATTGACAAAAGGCTTTGATTTGAAAGATAGGCCACATGATCGATGACATTGATGAGTTCTTCTTTGGCTTTTGTGAACTGCGTTCGTGCCAAAAGCGGATCTCCTCCAGCATTTTCATAAGCATTATCAAGTTTGATGACTAAGGTGATGTAATTTCGAGAGGGATCCAGACTGTGAAATTCTGCCAGGTAGTTCGCGGCATGGACGGATTCGATTTTCCCTTCAAGTAGGTCATCAAAGAAGTCTTGCTGCAAAAGATGGCGCGCTTCTTCGATTTGACGTGTTTTGAGTCGCTCCAAGGCTACGTTGGTTGCAGCGGCTTCCAGTGCCATGTACTCGATAGCAGTCATTTTCATTACGGTTTCCCAAACGATCAAGAAACCGTAGGAGGACTTATCCGCTTGAAAGGGCAAAATTCGACAGACGATATCCCCTTGAGGGTTAGGGAAGCGACGTTTGATTGACTTCTTAAAATCTGAGATATTCTGAGGCATATCTTCCAAAAACTCTTCAGGGAACACCTTCTCTTTACGGTGCAGTTCCAGATAATTGGTGATTTGATGCGGATTGTCCGGATGTTCGGCGTAGGTGAGCAGTCGCCACTTACTGTCAACGATCAAAACGGGGTTCCCTACCAGTTTGGTGACGACTTTAACAAGCTCATCCAGACCCCCGCCTTCGAGTGAACACTTGGTCAAGGCATCGTGTGTCGTAAACAGCTTCTTTAGCATCGAGTCCTCGCGTTTAAGGATCTCGTTATTGATTACACTTGAGACAAAAGAGAGTGGATAATCAAAAGGAATCTCGACAATGGGCAGATTGACCCGGTTAGCTTCTTCAATCATGCAAGCTGGGATCTCACCCAAAAAACGTTTGGGCTTAATACCAATCCCCGAGCAGTTGATGTCAGCCAACTCACGGATGATGCGAATTTGAAGCTGTGGATCATCTTTGAAGATGTATCCGGTGGTCAAAATGAAATCTCCGGTTGTGAACCAGTCGAAGGCGTTGGGATTGTCCATGATGTTGACGTTCGCAATCACATTTTCGGTCTTTGGGTGACCGGCCACCACTTTAATCCCTTTGAGATTGTCTTTTTTAAGCAACTCTTTAACCGTAAATGCAATCATTCTGAATGATCCTTTCCGGTTTTACCATAATTTTACTATACGCTAAAACTGTCCTTAAGGACAGTTTATCGTTCTTGCCGATCCAAGATGACTTGACCCGATCGCACCAATAGTACAGGCTGAGCTCCATAAGCAATGACCGTTTGAGGAGTCAGGGCGTCCAGCACCGTAAGGTTTGCAGGAGCCCCAACACGAATTTCGTAATCCGCAAGTTTGAGGATCCTCGCTCCGTCAGTCGTGATCATGCGCCAGATAGCTGCTTGTTCAGATAACGTAAAGAAACGATGCACATAGGAGAGTAAGAGTGCAGCTTGCTTGATGTCACCGCTACCCAATGGATTAAAGAAGTCACGGATGTTGTCTGAACCCAGTCCGACTCGAATCCCGGCATTCAACAACTGTTTCACTGGAGCCAGGCTTCGTGTAGATATGGCGGTTGGTGCGACCGTCACATTGAGCTCTTGATCAGCCATCAGGGCTAGAGCTTCTTTTACTGATTGCGGTTCCAAAGCTGCCAACGTGCAGTTGTGGATGCCATTTACGCGCCCTTTGAGATCCAAAGTCTTCATTTGTGCAATTAGGTAAGGTAAAAGGTAATGTTGCCGTTGACCGGATTCATCAAGGTGGAAGTCAACATCGACATGGTATTTCATCGCCAGTTTCAAGATGAAATCGATGTGCTTTTCCCCTTCACCTTTGGTGATAGTGTGGCCACCAAGCAGATCAGCTCCAGCCAGAAGAGCTTGTTCTAACAACTCTGCAGTTTCGCCATCTGCAAACACACCCTCCTGAGCAAAAGCAGCGACTTGGATGGTGATCAGCGATCGGTACTTCTCGCGCAAGGCGATCAGCGCATGGATACCTTTTAGTCCGACACTCGCATCGACATCCACATTGGTCCGTATGGCTAGTGTGCCGCTGGCAATGGCCCGTTGAATCATGGATTCAGCGCGTTTTGTGATATCATCAACCGTGAATTGGGCTTTCTGTTGAAGCGTCAAGGCGCCTTTCTCAGGGCCGGTGCCATCGACGTAGGGGGCACGTTCATTCAACAAGCATTTATCCAAATGCATATGGCAATCGACAAAACCGGGGATTACTACACGACCATCCGCAAACACTTCGCGACGTGTCGGTTGTTTAATGTGGTCTGCTATCTCGACTAAACTCTCACCTTGAACGGCAATGTCTTTCAATGCACCATTCAGATTGGCTTGTCGGACAATCAAATCCAGCATAGTCAATCCGCCTTAGCGATGACAGCTACCAGATTCGCCCCTAAAGGGCCTTGATGTTCATACCCGGCAGATGCCAAAATCATGGTATCACCAATGAGGGCACCAACGATGGCGTTAATGACGGCTTTGGCGAAGATCCCTTGGTATCCGGCTAAATAATCTGATTTCATGGTGGTTCGACGACCTCGAATTGAACCTAATGCATCGGCGCCTGCATTGATGAACACGGTTGCGATCTTATCACGCTGATCTTGAGGGATCTCTCCATTAAAGACTAACCCAGCATCTTTGAATGCCGAGAAAGCTCCAGAGAGGTCTAGGGTATCGCTCATCACCCCGCATCCCGCTTTAAAGGCACTTACAGCAGTCTTTGAATTCCCGATCAAGATGACCTTACACGCCACCTGTTCATTTCCGGCGGATGTGGAGGCAACCTTAGAGAAAAGGTTCCAATTCGAGCAGATGGCTTGATCCGTGACCGCATCCTCACTGATCTCACCCAAAGCCAAAGCTACCCCTAAAGCGGATGCGCCTTTTGATTTGGCACCTGCATCCGCGAAGTTTGTACTCACTACGGCTTTTCCTCGGCTTTTGGCGTCTTGGATCCGTGCAGCCGTTAAATTGGGGCATTTGACCTCAACGCATTTAACGTCATTGACATCATCAATACCGGCTTCCACCATCGCTGCTTTAACCGCTTCTGCAACCAGCAACACGTGTGTTTTGGTGCCATACTCTTCCGGTAACAGAACCCGGGTTGTTTTAATCCCTAAGGCTAACCGTTTCTCTCCCTTGGAAGGCGCGTCAACCTGCTTACGCGAAAAGACCGTGTAATGGGGGCTCATCAATCCACCCGTAAGGCCGATCATCAACATCGGTATTCTTTTAGCGATTTCCGTACGTGACAATCCCGTACGCTCAGAGATCATGAGTTCAAAACTGAGGGCGCTGTAACCGCGTGCATACCCATCCCCTTCGGTTTGGGCAATGATCGCGCAGATTTCCTGCGGATTGACGGTACCCTGATCGATCAAATTTGCTAATGCCGAGACATCATCTGGTCCGCTCATTGGTAAACGAAATACTTGGACATCCATCATCGTGTGAATTCTCCTTGAGTTGATTGAGGCTCACGGTCTTTATATGCCCGTGCAGCTTGAATGAAAAGATGAAGCGGAGCGACAGCAATTCCGGCACCGATCATACCCACGCCTGCTTGTTTACTGGCGATGGCTGTATTGATCAGTGGAGTCGAGCCACTCTGCAAAACTTTAATAATGTCGATTCCCGTCGGAGTTCCACGGAAATCCAGGTTTGGAATCGTGTAAGCATCGTTTTCAGATAAGGTGATTTCGTACATCTCAAGGGTGTTTCGAAGGGCATCTTGTACCGTTCCAGAGCCTAGGATGCGTACGATGGCAGGTCCTGCGGCTATAGCAAACCCGCCAACCCCCAACGTTTCCATGATGGCACTGTCCCCAATGTCCGGGTTGGCGTCTTCCGCGGAATACCCGGGAAAATACAAACCGTTCACTTCGGCTGCTGGCGCTGTAAACCACGTCTGACCGAGTCCGCTGACACGAACTCCAATTTCAACGCCGTTACGAGCCATAGCCGTAACCATCGTCGAACCGGCAATGCCATGGGCTGCATCCGCTGAAGCTTTCGCGGAAGCCATGGCGAAATTGAGGAAGAACTGGTCGTTGTTGGTGGTTAGAAAACGACTGATTTCGACCAATTGCTTCGAATCCGACATCGTTTCAGTTAACCATGGGAGGATCGTCTTTATAAATACTGCCGTAGAAGCTCCGTTACGCATATGAAGCTCATCACCCATATTCAGCGCTTGGGCGATGATGGATTTTAAATTGATTCCTCCAGACTTGAGCACCACTTGGCGTAGGGCGGGTCCTAAAACAGTTTCGATCCACTTTAATCGCTTGACCGTGTTGTCTCCACATGCACCAAACCTTAACACATCTCCGGCTCCCTCATTAAGTGTTGAGTAGGCCATATTCCCCGATGTTTTATTGAGTACGACGATAAGCGGCATCGATGCTGAGGTCACCCCAGTCATCGGTCCAACCGCTCCGTAATGATGACAGGGTTCAAAAGTAATCTGTCCGGAATCCGCTAAAGCAATCGCTTGATCGTCCGTCTGTGCCAACCCTTCATATTTAAGTGCAGCAATGACCGCTCCCCGCATCGGACCACACATCGCGTTCCAAGCGATGGGAGGACCCGCATGCAATAGTGTGGTTTTTGATAAGCCCAATGCTTGTTTTGCCGGGAGAACATCCACCCACACGGGTTGTGCCCCTTTAAGGCGTGAAACAGCTTCAGCATTTGCGGCCTCTATACGTTGAGCCTGTGGATTTTGGGGATCATTGAGTGCAGTGATCCATTGGGCCAGCTCCACGTCGCCCCCCGCCATCGGACGCCATTGCACTTGGGTGTGGGGGATGGCTTGATTTTCAAGTGTATCTGCGAACTGTTCGAGTCCAAGATTCACTACATTCAATGTCTGTCCGAGCACTTGTTTCATCCAAGATTCCTCTCCTTCTACCAGTACATTTGTATTGCTTCCATTATGACAAATCCAGCCTGCCTCCGTCATCGGGGTACCTTACAGTCTCCCATCGGACTGATTGTGCAGGTTGACGAAACCCATAAACAAGAACAGGGCCGTTGGACCCTGTTCTTTGTTCGTACATGAATTTCGATTAATTAACAGGTTTGGCGCTAATCACGAGATCCTTAGGATCACGCAGAATGACTCCCGCTTTTTTGAGATATTTCATGAAGTACAAGAATCCGAGCTCAATGAAACCAGTAAACAAGCGGACACTCACCGAGATGAAGATCATCTGAAGCATTTGATCAAGCGTGCGAATCCCCACAAAAGCCAAGAAGGTGAAGAGCACTGCATTAGTGGTCAATCCAACCGTTGTCGAAACAAACGTTCTTAACCACAGTTTCTTTTCGCCGGTCTGTTTCTTGATTTTGGCGAAGATGTTGACATTGAGGATCCCACCGATGTAGGATGCTGCAATGCTGGAGGCCGCAACGCGCGGGACGATACCCATCAAGGTCGCAAACATCGTGTAGTTCGTATCGCCATTCGGCGGAGAAGGCAACACAATGACCCAGATCAGGAACAGCGTCGACAAGACACGGACGATCAGCTGGGCAAGCACCGATGATTTCGCGACATCTTTGCCGTAGAATTCATTGATGTAATCTTCACCACAGGCCAGTAACGGAAACATCAGCGACCCGGCGATAATGAAGAATGTCTGCCCACCGAAGGTCAATCCGACGTTTTTAGCCGAAGTGACGGAGACCAGCATCTGCAAGCCAGCCATCAACCCCACCATGATGACCGGAGCATACCCCTTACCGAAGCGATCAGCCCAAACTGCGGCAACAATAATCAACAGCAAACCTAATCCAAGGGTCAGCGATACATTCAGTATTCCTGACCAAGGCCCTACAAATAAACCCATGTTTCCTCCTTTTTAAGTTGATTTTCAACTGGGTGTATTAATGAGTTAATACCGATTTCGGTATCTCGATCGAAACGGTCGAGATAGGATTCACGACTTGCATTACTCTTAAGTCGCACGTTTGACCCGTGATCGCATAAGCTTCATCAAAGCTTACTCCATTCCGTTCACGAATGAAGTCGATCGCTGTCCGGGTGGCTTCTTTAAATCCATTGAGTAAGTCACCATCCGAGATCAAGAATTCATAGCTGGTCGGGGTTTCAACCAATGGATGCGCAAATGTTTTGTTTTTGATGACGCTTAACCGCAAAGTCAGGACGGATCCAATTTCTACACCGGTTCCCAAGACTTCCCCCAATCCCATCGCAGCATGCACATCACCAACAGCCAGTAAGCCGCCTTTGACTTGGACTGGCAAGTAAACCGAGTTTCCAATTGTCGCATTGATTGCATCCATATTGGCCCCATGTTCACCGGGAACCAAGCAAGCGATTTCTTCTCCGGCTGGCGCAACACCAATGGTGCCGATCATGGGTTTGATGGGGAATGACAACTTCTCAGAGAAATGGACTCTTCCGTCATGAACTTGGACTTTCTTCAAGTAGCAATGATCCACTTCATTCATCAGAATTCCCATCCATTGACCCATCCACATCTTCCCGGCAACATCCAGTTGAATATCGAGGACATCAATTTTAAGCGTATCTCCCGGTTCACAATCTTCGACAAAGATCGGTCCGGTAATGGTCAAAATCCGTTTCGGGAAAGGGGTGACCGAGTAATCTTTCGTAAACACTTCGTCGGGAATCCCGGGTTTGGCCGTTTCAACGCTGATGATTTCTCCGTTGGCAACCACAGCTGCGGGAGGATTGTTCTTCGACATGACATGAATGACAGAGGTTGTCGTGACTTGTTTCATGGGTGTTCCTTTCATGATAAATACCTTGAAATCTTCAAATTACAAGGGCATTATAAGTTGAAACCTTTCGAAATACATCAGATAAGTGCCTAAATCGAAAAAAAGGTTTTTGTTCATATTGCCCAATATCCGATGAAATGGGGAGCTAATTACCGGTGGAACCCATTAAAAACTGGTTTAGGTTTCATCTTAGATCCGCTTTTCATGGATACCAAGATCTATATGCGCGTAAAGATAAATGTACAGATTGAACTGCTTTGGCCCTTTTTCAGTCCTTTTTCGGCGATCTTCGTAAGGCAAATTGCACATCATTCTGCTTTTCTGCTCGTAAATTCATTTTTTAAGATAAATCAGCTTTGTTAATTGGGTGGCTAGAAAGAAGCAACATCGTTCATGTTTTTCGATTCAAGGCCAAGACTTCTGGCTTCTACCTTTCCCTTTTCGTCAAAATGACCAAACAGTCTTTATTCTTTTTAGGTGCCTTATCCATTGTGGGTCATAAGAACTGCGTGAGAAAATAATCGTGTTTAAGGAGGGGTTCATCATCCCGTTCATTCTTGCGTATCCCGAGCACTTTCGACCTTTGTTTTTCGATGAAACGACCCTGACCGTACATTCAGTATTTAAGAACACGATCAACATCGCCGCACAGGAATGGTTCATCGCTCTTCAACCCGCCGGTTTACCCACCTCACCCATGAGTTTTTCTTTGGGGTTGGACGCGGAGGGATTTTCTCGTTTAGGCATCAAAGCGGGGGATTCGTGTCGAATCGATCAAACGGGGTTACACTTGGACAGTCTGCATTTCGATCATCGAGAAGCGGATTGCTTTCAATGTGATCTCCGCAATCTCAAACTCACGTCCTCAAGTGTTATCTATGCAATGGCTACGCTAGAGGCAGTGTTGCAGGAACCCAATGGGAATGGCCAGTTGCTTAACGCTTATAAAGTCAATCAGAATGGGAGTAACACGGATTCGAGTTTGTTTAACGTCATTGCGCAACGCGTATTGAGCACATTGTCCCATGACCCGGATGATGAAGCTGTCCTTCGGGAAACACAGCGACTAGTCGGATTGGGTGAAGGACTTACCCCATCCGGAGACGATTTTGTTTGTGGCATCATGGCTGCGTTTACAGTACTCGACGACACTCCCTCTATCGTACGGCTTCGACAACGTATGTCAGCGATGATTGATGATCACTCATCATCAACGACCAAGATCAGTCAACATTATTTGAATTATGCCACGAAAGGATTGTTCTCAACGCTGACCAAAGACTTCTTCATGGCCATTGGTCATCGATCACCGTGTGATCGTATTCTGCGGGACATCCAATCGATTGGGCATTCATCGGGCACAGATTTCTTGCTCGGGGTGTATTACGGACTAAAAATCGGAGGTAACAGAAACCATGATTTACAACACGATTAAATCCAACGCATACTTTGATTCCGTGACTTTGATGCTCTTCTCCAGTCATCTTGGGGCAATCGATGGAGTTGAAGAAGCAGCCGTCATGATGGGTACGGATCACAATAAAGAACTGATGCTGGAATCCGGATTATTAACGCCGGATCTATTGACGAAGATCACCAGCAATGATTTGGTGATCGGCATAAAAGCAATATCTCAAGCGGTGATCGATGAAGCACTCAACGTGCTTCAATCCCATTTCGAGAACAAATCCAAATCAACGGGAGCTCAGGAAGTGACTTTACGCAGTGTTGAAGCGGCCATTAAACATGATCCCGGACTCAATTTCGCCGTGGTGTCTATTCCCGGACGATTTGCAAAACTTGAAGTCATGAAATGTTTACGTCACAACATGCATGTGTTGTTGTTTAGCGATAACGTCTCACTGGAAGATGAGAACGAGTTGAAGGATTTTGCCCTCCAAAAAGGTCTCTTGATGATGGGCCCAGATTGCGGTACTGCCATCATCAACGGGGTCGCTTTAGGCTTTGCGAATGTTGTCCGTCGGGGTGGAATCGGATTGGTTGCTGCCAGTGGGACCGGAGCTCAAGAAGTATCGGTTCTTGTGGATAAACTCGGTGGTGGAATCTCGCATGTGCTAGGCACTGGTGGTCGGGATGTCAAAGCCAGTGTCGGTGGAAAGATGATGTTGATGGGATTGGATGCTTTAGCTGCGGACCCGCAAACCCGGGTGATCGGCATCGTATCCAAGCCACCCTACCCCAGTGTGCTTAAGAAAATCCTGGCTAAGTTGAACACCATCGAGAAACCCGTCGTTGCTTGTTTCTTGGGTGAAGACTCCAAAGTTTTCGAAGGAACACAAGTAATCGGATGCAAGACCTTGGAATCTATCGCTGTCAAGCTGGTTGAACTCGAAAAAGGTCAGGCTCCCGTTCTAGATACTTTACCCAAACTTCATTCTTTATCTCTAGAAGGAAAATACATCCGAGGACTTTACACAGGAGGCACCTTAGCGTATGAAGCCATGTTATTGTTACAACAGGAACTTGGACCAGTCTATGCCAACATTGCCATCGATCCCACATACCAGTTGAAAGAAGTCGAAATCAGTCAACACCACACCATTCTCGATATGGGCGAAGATTATTTTACAGATGGAATGCCTCACCCCATGATTGATCCGCGTTTACGCAGTGAACGAATCAAACAAGAAGTGGCAGATCCTGAAACAGCAGTGATCCTTTTGGATTGCGTGTTGGGTTATGGATCTCATCCGGATCCGGCGGGGGCAATCGTAAAAGCCATCGAAGCTGCCCATGCTGCTTATCCAAACCGAAAGGTTCATTACGTTGCCTCGGTTTGCGGAACGGACGCTGATCCTCAAAACGGGATCCAACAGCGCAAACAATTGATGGCAGCCGGCGTTCATGTCCTACCGACCAACGCCCAGGCAGCCCGATTTGCTGGATGGTTATTGAAGGATGGAATCACTCATGAGTCGCGTTAACGATCTTTTCGGGACATCACTCCAGGTCACCAACATCGGATTGGAAATCTTTAGAGATACCTTGAAACAACAACACGTGTCAACGGTCCATGTGGGATGGCGTCCTCCGGCTGAAGGAAATGTGCTGTTGGCTCAACTTCTGGACAGAATGGATACTCAGGTGATCGAACAAGCCAATCAATTGGCCTTTGAACGCATCAATGTGGCTGAACCGATGTTGACCGGCGTTAAATATGCTCATGAAGTTCTCGCTGAAATCGATCGATGGACTGTCGGTCATGCCGGTCCTCCGTTGGTTTGGAGCGACATGTGCGGACCACTTAAGGGGGCTGTTTTAGGTGCACTAGTGTATGAGGGCTTAGCCTCAACGCTTGCTGAAGCAGAAGCACACGTCTTATCTGGGCGGGTCAAGTTTGTTTCCAACCATGCATTAGGTGCTGTGGGACCCATGACGGGCATGATTACGTATTCGATGCCCCTGTGGGAAGTCACTAACACCACCTTCGGTAATGTGGCATATTGCACTTTTAATGAAGGGTTGGGAAAGGTCATGCGTTTTGGAGCGAATGGTCCGGAGGTGATCGACCGGTTGCGGTGGATGGAAAAGGTTCTGGCACCGGCACTCCAGTCTGCTCTCGCGCTCTCGGGGCCGCTGTCCATGAAGGTCATTATGGCCAAAGCGCTGGCTATGGGAGACGAAATGCATCAACGCAATACCGGTGCAACCTCTTTATTCATTCGTGAGATCATGAAACATGTGGTCCGGGTAGTCTCAAACCAAGATCAACTGGCTCAGATCGCTGAGTTTATTACCGGCAATGATCAGTTCTTTCTGAATCTGGCCATGGCCAGCGGAAAAGCCATCATGGATCCGGTCAAAAATATCCCCAACTGTACAGTTGTAACCGCCATGAGCCGAAATGGAACCCGTTTCGGGATCAAAATCAGTGCTCTAGGTGACCGATGGTTTGAAGCCCCTGTCAATCAACCCAAGGGACTCTACTTTCCCGGATACACAGAAGACGATGCCAATCCGGATATCGGGGACAGTGCCATCACCGAAACGTTTGGGATCGGTGGGTTTGCGATGGGTTCTTCACCAGCCGTAGTTCGTTTTGTTGGGGCATCTTCCATTGACGAAGCCATCGCTTATTCGAAAGAAATGCAGGAAATCTGTGTCGGACTAAGTCCGCACTACATTCTGCCGACTATGAACTTCATTGGAACCGCAACCGGGATCGATGTCCGAAAAGTTGTTCAGAGCGGGAGTCTTCCGGTCATCAACACCGGTATGGCGCACAAACAGCCCGGGATCGGACAAGTCGGTGCGGGAATCGTCAAGGCTCCCTATGCTTGTTTTACTCAAGCCCTGGAAGCTTTTGCGGAAACCATGGATTTAACCTAACCACCAACCAGGAACCTCCCTTTTAAAGAACACTTGAAGCCGTTTTGCTCAAGCACAACATCCCCCTTGAAGGAGCTCACATGACGATTCCATTGACATTTTTAACGTGGGGATTGGCGGCATTGCCAATCTTGACGCTCATGATCCTGATGATTGGTTTTCATTGGGGAGCCATCAAAGCTGCTCCGGTCGGCATTACCATCAGTGTTCTGTCAGCCCTTTTGGTGTTTAGAGCCTCTCCGGAGGGGATCCTGGTGGAAGCCCTTAAGGGTGTTTGGAGTACCTTTGTGGTTCTCTTAGTCATCTGGCCGGCTATCTTACTGTATGAAGTTGTATCCCAATCCAACGCCTTTACGGTGATTCGACACGGGTTACAACGTCATACGCCCAATGAATTGATTCAATTGTTGACTTTGGGCTGGGCATTTACCAGTTTTCTTCAAGGCATTACGGGGTTTGGTGTTCCAGTTGCTGTGGGTGCTCCATTATTGGTCGGTATCGGGGTAAATCCGGTATGGGCCGTCATGATCCCGCTGATTGGACATACTTGGGCCAATACGTTTGGTACTTTAGCGGTTGCTTGGAATGCGATGGTACTCCAAACCAACCTTAGTGCTTCACCAGCGCTACTCTTGGAGACTGCTTTATGGGCAGCTGGGCTGTTATGGGCGTGGAATATGGTCACGGGAGTCGTCATCACGTGGTTGTACGGAGGAAGACGTGCCCTTCAAAAAGGGTGGCCTGCAGTCTTGGTAATCTCGTTAATCCAAGGGGGTGGACAACTGCTGTTGAGTCAAATCAATCCAACCTTGGCTGCATTTGTTCCCGCTGTTCTATCAATGTTGGGCATTATCGGTATTAGCCTAACTCGGCGATACCGGTCTGCATGGGTTATCGAAGAAAGCCCCATCATGATCCGAAGTGTTCTTGACCATTCTACACCTCTCCCATCCCATCGCATGTCGTTGGGACAAGCCTTCGTTCCTTACCTTGTATTGACCGGTGTCACGTTATCGGTCTTGTTGATTGCCCCGATTAAGTCCTATCTTGAGCATTTTCGTTTCGGATTCGCGTTTCCCCAAACTCAAACCGGGTATGGGTACACCAATCTGGCGACAACCGCCTACTCACCGATCGCCCCCTTGACCAATGCCGGGTTATTTTTGTTGATCGCAGCAGTGATCGGATTTGTGTTTTTTCGGTCACACGGATGGATCCAATCGGGGGGGTCAAAGCATCTGTTGGCCCGATCGTTCCGTAAAACCTTTCCTTCTGCCATCGCCATTCTAGGCTTTGTAGTCATGTCACGCATCATGAGTGGGACTGGACAAACCGTGATCCTAGCCTATGGGATGGCTTCTGTCTTAGGACAAACCTATGTGGTATTGGCCCCGGTGATTGGTATGTTAGGTGCTTTTATGACCAGTTCAAATATGGCTTCAAACATTTTGTTCTCGGAGTTTCAATTAACCACAGCAACACTTTTGAAACTCAATCCCGCAATCATTTTAGGTTCTCAGACAGCCGGGGGAGCCATTGGCGGAACCATTTCCCCGGGAAACATCATTATGGGTACCACAACCGCTGGAGTTCTTGGGCAGGAAGGAAAGATCCTTCGTCGGGTCTTACCGATTACTTTGGGCATGGCCCTATTGGTTGGCATGGTCATTCTGATAGCCCAGGGAATGTAAGGGCGAATACCCCTACTTTAATCCATGGTAAGAATCATGGTCTTCCGCAAATCCAGTTGCACTATGATATGAACAAACCAGAACTTTTGCGTTTCACGGGCTCTCGGGGAGAGCATCTGGCAACCTTGTTTCGTTCGGAGTGTTCCCCCATTAGCGGAACGATAATCTATATCCATGGTGGGGGTTTCATTTTTGGCACTTCGGATGATCTTCCAGCTGATATGATCGAGGCATTCAATCATTGGGGATATCATGTACTCGCCTTAACGTATCCTTTAGCACCAGAGGTTACCCTTTTCACGATCATTGAAACGGTTATCGACGCTTATACTGGGTGGTTATCCCAACAGTCTGCGTGGATTGGCTCAGACTTTAAGGGTCAGCTCTACATCATGGGTCGATCGGCAGGGGCATATTTGGCCCAAGCCTTGACCGCATCCTTGATCCGTAATCGTCAATCGCTCCCTAATGGATTCATTTTGTTTTATGGGTACAGTCATTTTGATCAACCGGATTTTATTAATCCCAGTCGGTTCTATCTGAGTTATCCGAAATTGACTGCTCTTGACGTCATTCCGTTACTTAAAATCAAGCAGCTTTCTTCCAGGCCGATGAAACGTATCCCCCTCTATGTTTATGCACGTCAACAGGGGAAATGGCTGGAACTGCTGGGGATCACAAGCAGCGCATTACCAAAACTGGATCTTCGACCCCTGATTCCTGAGTTTCCACGAACCTTCTTAGCGGCAGCAATCCATGATCCCGATGTTCCTTACGAAAACGCTTTGGACTATCACCTTCATCACCCTTCAAGCCATTTATTCACGGCTCAAGGGAATGATCATGATTTTGATCAGCGCGATCGCAGTCAACGTAACACGTTACTCGCTGAACTTTACGCTTGGCTAAAGGCCTGATCCCGTGTTCGTAGGACCTTTTTGTGCAGACTGACAAGGGGATGCCCTTCGGTTTGTTTGCATTGACCATTGTGGTAAAACCGCCGATTTGAGAAAATAGGAACGCTCAACAATCCCATCGCTTCTTCATCAGAGCGATGAACCTGGCCGTTGTGTTCTCCAGGGTCATGCGGTGCGGTTGTGGGACATCACGAAACGGATGAACCGCACCCATTACTCATCTCTGATGCTTGTGTCATCGAAAGGAACGTATGAAAATAGTCATTGCATTAGGTGGTAACGCCTTGGGAACGACACCCAAAGAACAATATGAACTGGTCAAAGAAACCGCCAAACCGTTGGTGGATATAATTGCTGCAGGACATCAATTGGTAGTGGCTCATGGTAACGGTCCACAGGTTGGCATGATCAACCATGCCATGGATACGGCTAGACAGGTTGTCAATACACCAGAAATGCCATTGCCTGAATGTGGAGCCATGAGTCAAGGCTACATCGGCTTTCATCTTCAGAATGCCATACGCGAAGAATTGCGTTCGCGTCAAATGCATCAAGAAGTGGTTACGTTGATCACTCAAGTCGTCGTTGATGCCCAAGATCCGGCCTTCACGCACCCAACCAAACCCGTGGGTCAATTCTATTCTCTCGAGCAAGCCAATGAACTGAAGACTTCAAAAGGGTGGATCATGGTTGAAGATTCCGGTCGCGGTTATCGCCGTGTCGTTCCCAGCCCTAAACCTGTCGATGTCATCGAAAAAGAAATCGTTAAACAACTATCCGACCACGGTGCAGTGGTTATCACCGTGGGGGGTGGAGGAATCCCGGTTGTTCACAACGGGTATGCGCTAGATGGGGTCCCAGCCGTCATCGACAAAGACTTCGCAGCGGCAAAAATCGCTGAATTGATTGATGCGGATTACTTGTTCATTCTAACAGCAGTTGACCGCGTTATGATCCATTACAACACCCCCCAGCAGAAAGCTTTGGAATCCATGACTGTTTCGGAAGCCCATCGTTACATCGCGGAGAAACACTTTGCCCCAGGAAGTATGCTTCCCAAGGTCGAGGCTGCCATCCAATTTGTTGACCACAGTCCGCATCGCACAGCCATTATCGCAGCCCTTGATAAAGCGAAAGCGGCGATTGATGGTCAAAGTGGAACGAAAATCATACCGTAATCGGTCGTGCGGATTGATATCGTCGCTCTATAGTCAAAAAGAATCTCAACAAAAACCTGTGATCAACACAGGTTTTTAGAATCCTCGGGTTTGTCCGCGATACGGGGGACTCTTGCCTTCCAAATACTCTTCAATACCTGGTCCTTTGAGCTGACGTAAACGCCATAAACCATAAATATAGGCCGGGATGAGAATCGCAATCGTAAAGGGGAGTCCCAGAATCGTGGAGAGGACAGCCAACGCTTCCACATCCCCTTGAAGGTAATAGAACCAACGCAGGCTAGTTGCGATGACGAAAGCCCATGTCCAAAACCAGCTCACTTCCCGATAGGCCGGTTTGACATCCTTCCGCCAGAACCAGTCCAGTTTCCAACCTCGGGTCAAGTGTGACAGATAGGCCGCAACCGGACGATCAAGAACCACTAAAACGATTAGCCCAAGCGT
This sequence comes from uncultured bacterium, assembly GCA_903847945.1. Classification (GTDB taxonomy): domain Bacteria; phylum Bacillota_I; class Bacilli_A; order Erysipelotrichales; family Erysipelotrichaceae; genus UBA2212. Next base: position 24,068 of record CAINEY010000051.1, read on the forward strand.
AATAGCGGTGTTACTGAGCACGCCGGGCAAGAAATAATTGGAAGCGCTATTGGCGTAAATCGCAAAACCGGTTGCGATGATGACGGAGACTAAACCGCCCAGGGCATAGCCGGTCGTTTGTTTCTTAAGGTGCCGCCAACCTGCAAACCCAATGCTCACCAAGGCTGCGGCTAAGCCGGCGATCCACAGCTCGACTCGCGATTGAAGCATCACAAAAACTAGGGGTGGAATCAAGGCATCCAGGGTCTTGCCTTTGAGGACGGATTGCAGTTCTTCAAGAATTTCACGGTTCATACGTAGCCCCATTCTACACGGATTTCTTGAATAGGAGATGGAGAATGCTTGAAATCAAACGTAAGAAAAGAACCCTTGCGGGTTCTTACTTGGAACGCTTCTGATAATCGTCATCGATCGATTGTTTCCAGTCATCGTTGATGGTCTTGTTGACACGCAGATTGACGATGGTTTCCGACATGGATCCATAATTGATGTCGATCCCGGCTTTGTCGTTGTGATAGCGGGAAGCCCGATCGGCCCGGATCCCGTAACGTCCTGCGGTTTCCACCGCATCGATGTTAGCGCCTAAGAAGATGAATTCCCAGCCGTATTTGTCCTGCTGACGTTTGATCATCGCTTTGACTTGATCGGAACCATAGAAGCGGCTGGCGTTTTCCATGCCGTCGGTGATGATGCAGACGAGCACCTTTTCTGGGCGATAGTCTTCAGCCGTGTGTTTGATCGCATTGCCGATCTTGTTGATGGTGGAACCGATCGCATCCAACAGTGCCGTTGATCCACGCACGGTATAATCCGTGTCTGTCAGCGGAGAGACAGCTTGAAGGTCGGTACGATCGTGGAGAAGTTCTACCACGTTGTCAAACAACACGGTAGTGATCCGGCATTCCCCGGTGACGGATTTCTGCTTGGTCAGGAGGCTATTGTAACCTCCGATGGTATCCGCTTCCAAGCCCCCCATGGAGCCGCTGCGGTCGAGAATGAAGATGAGTTCGGTGAGTCCTTGTTTCATGTGTCTAGTCCTTTCTGACTAAGGTCACCTTTAGTTTAGGATTTTGAGGATAAGAAAAGGTCGCTTGGCAAGCGACATTTTCGACAACTGATTTGAGTTGATTTATACGCCCAAGAGCGGTTGATCGTAACTGAAGAGAATCGTATTGATTTCGTCGATTGCCGTGATTTTATGCGTAATCACGTACGTGATCAACACGTCGAACTTACTGCTGGGGGACAACGCAAATCCCGCTTTACGCAAGAAGGCTTCGGTTTCCGACAGGTTGAGTTCCAAGGCAATCGCTAAGGCGACAGCCGTGGGTTTACTGGGCATGTAGTGGCGGTTGGAACGGATCTTGGAAAAGTGCTTACGATCGATGTTGGCTTTCTTGTACACGTCCGGATCCTGCAGTTTCTTTTGATCGATCAATCGAAATAAGGCTTCCGAGAAGCTTTCATCCAGATGATCCAGTAAGCCATCCAAGGATTCAATGGGTTCATACCGTGTACTTTCCCGTTCCATTTGACTGCGCAAAGGCCGGTTGTGGAAGGATGTTTCACGACGACGATAGTATCGGTCCTGACGTTCATCGATGTAGTGCTCGTCGATGAAACTCTCGATATCCCCCAATAAGGCTTCACTGAGTTCAAAGGCCCGTCGATTGAAAACGACCAGCGTGATATCGAGTTCATGATCCTTTAAAAAGGCACGAAAAGTGGACATGGCGATGGCCAAGGCTTCGGCTGACGGATAGCCATAGATGCCGCTGGAGATTAATGGAAACGCGATGGATTCGCACCCCTCGCGAACCGCCAGTTCCAGACTGTTGAGGTAAGTTTGACGCAGGAGTTCCGCTTCACCGTGTTTTCCGTCGGTGTAAATAGGCCCAACCGCATGGATGACGACCTTGGCAGGTAAGTCAAAGCCTGGTGTGAGGACGGCTTGACCGGTGGATATCGGCGCTAATGACTGACAGGCTTGGGTCATTGCCTCGATTCCAGCTGCTTCAAAGATGGCGCCGCATACGCCACCTCCACGCTCAAGGAGTGTGTTGGCCGCATTGACGATGGCGTCCACGGAGAGCTTCGTAATGTCGTGTCGGATAATGGTTAAGGGCATAGTTCCATTGTACGCTAAACCCTGGCGATTGTGCAGGCATGACCCTAATGATGGACAACTAAAAACCCTTCGGAAGAAGGGTTTTTATGGTTATTCGAATAAGCGGGAATCGTAGGATAAGGCGTTACGGTTGATGGGAACGATGATCGTAAAGGGTAAGTCCACTTGATCATCATCCACTTCCACATACCAGAAGATCCGCCAAGAAGCTTTCGCTGCCCAGGATTCGTTGTAGGCGGAATCCGTCGTGACGCCTACTGTAGTCCGATAGCTGATGGCGTAGCGTTTCCCGTCGATAAACTGGATCTCGCGTTTCATCGAGCCGACATCCCCGAGCTCTAACCCGGACATAAACAGCTCGAAGTTGAGTTTATACGCCGTTAAGTTCTCAATCGTCAGATCCAAGGCCACGTACTTCTTGCCTTCTTTATCCGCTAACGAGCTCAACGTATCGGCAATTTGAACCCCATGGAAGGTCACCTTGAAGGAATGGGTCAATCCGTTCTCAAAAGTGTACTTCAACGTATAGGTTTGTTCAGGAATCAAGACGTTGGGTTTGACGACCCGATAAAAGAACTCGAGAGTTCCAGTATGTCCGGACGCATCCGTCAGCGAGACATTGACAGAGAACTCGCCGGCTTTGGAGGTGTCGATCGCTCCAACCACCAAATCACCCCACGTGTCCGGATTTGTCGATTCGGTGATCAACAGGTAATCCTCCACGTTGAAGGTTTCCCCGATCTTGACTACCGGCGCTTCAATTTGAACCAGTTCCGGAGCGATCGTATCCACGATTTTGACGGTAAAGGTAAAGTCTTTGGTTTGTTTACCGCTGGTTCCACGCACGGTCACGGTATACTCCCCGGGTTTCTCTGGATCGATCGGATTATCGACGATCTCCAGGGTGGTGTCTTCATCGGCTTCCACCAACTCATTGAGTTCAACGGCTTGACCGGCTTCCAGCTCGGTGATTTTCTGATTCACGACGATTTCTTTGGGTTTACAGGCACTTAACAGCGAAAGCATCATCAAAACTGCAATAACAAGCATGAGTTTCTTCATAACTCCCCCTTCTAAGGATGGTCCTTCATCCTTCATTGATTCTATTTTATAAAACAGGATGCTATCTGTAAATACCGAAAGTTGTTCGCAGGGTTAGTGAGTGCTTTCGATTTCATCCATGACCGCTTTGATCGTTAAGAAGTGCTCCAGCGTCACATAGTACGTATCACCATCCACTTGAATGATCACAAACGGACAATCCTGATAAGTCGGATAATTAAAGTAAAGGTAACTATCGTCGGCGGTAAACAACTCGTATTTCGGTTCATAGGTCAAGGGCTCCCACGGAATAAGGTTGGATTGGGTCCATTTTGAAACATCCAGGGCCTCTAGCAGGTCAGCCTGTTCCTGGCTGCTCAGCGTAATAGGATCAGGAGTGTAGGGAAAAAGCGTCTTTGGGGTAAGATCAGGCAAGTCGCGATCGATGGGAATCCGGGTATAGAATTCCAGCTCGAACAAGAGGTTCATTAAATCAACTTTTCCAGGGATCTCGTAATAGGCTACTCCCGGAATCAAGGGATCTTCATCCAAGATAAATCCCCATTCATTCACGTAAAGAAAACCTAAGTCCGTTTCAAACGTCATCATTCGATTAAAATCCGCTACATGGGGAACTGCGGTTTGCGTCAATGACTCCCCGATGTAATCCATCAAAACGTTGAGGATATCGTCATTGACGACTCCGGAACTGGGTTTGCTGGTCATCAGAATCCCATACTTGATCGTTTCGATGGTGTAGTTGGAAAGGTTGAGTTCAGCGAGATTCAGCGTTTGTGGTCCTTCCACGGAAGGATAGTAGAAGAGCTTGGAGTTGATGCCAAGGTCCCATTCACTGACTAAGTAGAGTTGGTTCTCAGGGCCATGTAACGCTCCTGAACCGATACTGACATAACGCCAACCCGGTTCAAAAGGAAACTCTTCATTCGGGATCTCTTCCAGGTAAACGGTGATGTATTTACCCAGATTGACGCGTAACACGTAATCGATCGGAGCTTCTGGATCAATCGTATCCGTCGTTTCGATTAAGATCGATTCCGGAAACAGGTTGATGACGCTGTTGTAGGATTGATCCAAATCGACATACTTAGTTGGATCGTAGACTCCGTCGTAACTGATCATATAGCTGTATTGCGGTTTGACTAAAACCGGATCTGTGCCAATCGAGGCGATGAGTTGACGTAAATCTTCAACTAACCCGCTTTTGATCGTGAACCCGAACTGCTTTCCATCGCTCTTCCGCGTAACCACGACCGTGTCTTTTTGTTGACCGGCTGAGAAGGCATAACGATCACCCAGCTTATCGGTTATCGTGACGACAAAAGTCGAAACTTGGGTTAAGATGCTGTCATCCCGCGTCCAGACCGATGATTTCATGAGGGTAGATACTTCGGTTTCGTCCAAAGCCAGACTGATGCTTTCCGTCACATTCGTCCCTAAGATCGCTGACACGACAAAACTGGTCATCGGCGTGAAGCTTTCTTCCGGCTCGGGTTTGGGTGTGCAGGCACTGAGTCCGATGATGATGCACATGACGATACTGAGTTTAATGATGGTTTTCATTTGGATATCCCCACAGATAGACTCATTGTAGCACTTCCAAACCCAAGTAACTCAACGATGAAAAATTGTCGCTGGATTATAAAGAAAAGACTTCCGAATGCGTCGGAAGTCGTGAGACAACACGTGTTTTTCGCGATTACTTGATCAGCTCGAGGTTGGCGGAACTGACCGTGATCGTGACTTTGGGAATGGTCAGGTTGAAGACGTTGATGATGACCTTGTCTTTGGCTTGATCGATCAGGATATCGATGAGGGCTTTGGGATTGAACTTGCTTTCCAAGTGATCGTAGGAGATGACCAGAGTGGTTACTTTATCCTTCTCGGTGCTTTCACACAAGGTGGTTTGCGTTACACCACAATCCGTAATGATCGTGTACGTACGGGCTTGGACTTCGGTGATGTCGGCGTTGTAGTCGATTTCGACCTTGATGCCGACCTGGTTTTCATCAATGACGATTTCTGCGCCGTTGGCGTCGACTTGGTCGATGTTGTCGAGGCTGTAAGTGTCGGTAATGGTTTCATGGTTGCCTCCGATGGAAATACCGATAGCGTCTTCATAACGGAACTCCGTGACTTCAAAGAAGAACAAGGCACTGCCGATCCCAATCAGTAGAAAGCTAAACATCAAGCGTCCCAAGAGTCTACGCATGACGGGCCTTCTTCCCAAAGACCGTGGATCGGATCATGTCGAGGATGGTGGTGGTGGCAATCAGCAACCCAATGATGATAAGGAAGAGTCCGAAGAAGGCAATTCCCTTCACCAAGAGCGCAATCAGGATGCCTAAGACCACGAAGAGTCCCAAGGCAATCATGACGCCAGGAATCATGCAGACGACTACGAACGCTTTAAACAGAAGGACGAAGAAGGATCCGATGGCCGGTAAGATGACCGGTTTCTTGGCAGTCGCTTGAACCGGTTCCACAGGAGGAATCGGCGTTTCCACGGCTTTGGGGGTTTCCACCGATTTGGGAGCTTCGACGGTTTGAACCTTGGGTTCCACCGTCACATTCACCGTTGTTTTGGGTTCGGTACTGACGTTTACCGTGGTTTTCGGTTGATCGTTGAACTTGGCTTCGACAATGGGCTTGTCGTTGATGACGATGCCGAAGTCCACAGCTTTCTTTTGAGTAGCCGCTTCAATGGCGCGTTGAACGCCATAGATGAGGATCACGATGGAGACCACGACTTGAGCGAGCTTGATGAAGATCGACAGGATAGTCCCTAAGGCTCCGCCCACAAACGGAATGATGCGCAGGATGAGGTTGCCTAAACCGTCAATGAGCCAAAACGGGATCTGAACCAGCCAGATGGTGATCAGGGTCAGAAACAGGTAGGCAATGAAGTAACCGACTTGATCGCCTTGAAGCGTTCCCACGCGGTTGATGAGGGGTTTAACGAAGTCAGTGATCTCATCGATGGCGTTGTGCAACCAGGTCTTGAACTGACTGCCGGAATCACCGGAAGCCGTATTGTCTTTGATCTTGTAGGCACTCAGGATGGCTTTGACGAGTTCGTTGAAATCACCGAAATCGGCGATGGCTTGTTCTTCGGTTTTGCCGGAAGCGACCTTTTGGTCGATGTGGGCCGCGTATTCGGAGAGGATGTCTTCGACTTCGTTATCGTCGAGGATGCTGAGTCGGCTTCTCAGTTTATCCAGAAAGGCTTGTTTGGTCATG
>CAINEY010000052.1 GCA_903847945.1 uncultured bacterium
CGAAGGGAGCCGGCAGGCGTTGAACTTCGCGAAAGGTAATCACCGCCGAACGAATCCGTACGGCAGTACGCTTCGTGGGCCATTCCGGAAAAGATCCGGTGGACTCCTTCAGCAATGAAGTGGCGCTATGACATGACTTCCCTAACCGGACCGTGCATAGCCATGGTCTTTTGTTTTAACGAAAGGATGCTTATGAAAAAGACACTTTTATCCCTAGCCGTTCTCCTGTTGGCCTTAACCGGCTGTACGCCCAAAACCGAAGAGGACACGATCATCGTCGGCCTCGAATGCAACTACACCCCGTTCAACTGGACGACGGTCACTTCCGAAAGCGACAGCGCCGTAAAGATCGATGAAGAAGGCGCCGGTTACTGCGACGGTTACGACATCGTTGTCGCTCAGGCCATCGCCGATGGCCTTGGGAAGACCTTGGTCGTCAAGAAAATCGCCTGGGACGGGCTGATCAGTGCCCTCAATGAAGGCGAAATCGACATGATCGTAGCCGGGATGACCGACACCGAAGAACGTCGTCAATCCGTCAGCTTTACGACCCCGTACTACGCTTCGGACTTGGTCATGGTCGTTAAAGCCGATTCGGCTTTAGCCAATGCGACCACTCTGGCCGATTTTACCGGAACGTCTGTCATCGCCCAGTTTGAAACCTTCCATGATGACTTGGTCGATCAGATTCCGTCGGTCAACCATTTAACCCCGCTCAACAGTGCTTCGCTCTTGGTCAACGCGGTCAAAGTCGGTGAAGCCGATGCGATGGTCACGGAGTACCCGGTGGCCTTGTCCATTACCTCGACTAACGCTGATTTGGCGATCGTGCAGTTTGCCGATGGTCAAGGATTTACCACCAGTTTTGAAGAAACCACGGTTTCCGTTGCCCTGCGTAAAGCGGACACGGACCTGTTGGCCGATATCAACGCGATTCTGGCCGACATCGACGAAGCCACCCGTTCACAATGGATGGCGGATGCGATCGCGCGTAAGCCGGAATAATGATCCTGCTCAGTTCAGCGATTCCGAATGATTTATTGGGAGCGGCGTACTACCTCGCGGTGAAGTATGCCCCCCTTTTCCTGTTTGGGATCCGCAATACCTTGATCATCGCGTTGACTTCCACGATCATTGGGCTCTTCCTAGGCTTGGCTGTGGGTTTGCTTAAATCCATTCCCGTTTTACCGGATGATCCGACTTGGAAGAAGTTTGCCATCAAACTGATCCATTTCGTCAGCAGTGCGTACGTTGAAGTCTTTCGTGGAACACCGATGATGGTTCAAGCCATCTTCATCTACTACACGTTCCTTAACTTCTTTAAGCTTTTTCCGCTTTTGGGCAGTTATAAGTTAACAGCCGGGATCGTCATCGTGTCCATTAATACCGGCGCTTATATGGCCGAAATCATTCGAGCCGGAATCCAGTCGTTGGATAAGGGACAGAATGAAGCGGCTCGCTCCATCGGGATGAGTAACTTCCAGGCGATGTTCTACATTATCCTGCCTCAGGCTATTAAAAACGCCTTTCCTGCCATCGGCAATGAGTTCGTCGTCAACATCAAAGACACGTCCGTTCTCAACGTCATCGGGACGACCGAACTCTTCTTTCAAGCCAATACCGTCGCCGGAACGACCTTCCGGTTTACGGATACATTCTTTGTGGCGGCGATCCTCTACTTCGTACTAACCTATTCCACGACGCGTGTTCTGGCGATCATTGAGCATCGCATGCAGGTTCCGGTCTCAGGCGGACCTTCGAGTTCGTCCACACCTGGACTCATTGCCCATACGGAAAAGCAGGTCTAATCATGATCAACATCCAACATCTCAAAAAGAACTTCGGCCAAAACGAAGTCCTCAAAGATATTAGCTTAACCGTCAATCGCGGTGAAGTCATCAGCATCATTGGCTCCTCTGGTTCAGGAAAATCAACGCTTTTGCGTTGCATCAACCTTTTGGAAACCTATCACGACGGAACGATCACGTTTGAAGAGACCGACATCCTGAAATTTCCCCAAGGAATCAACCATTATCGCGCCCAAGTCGGCATGATCTTCCAGAGCTTCAATCTGTTCAATCACCTCTCCGTGCTTCAAAACTGCGTCATCGGTCAAGTCAAAGTCCTCAAACGCACTAAAGCCGACGCCGAAGCCTTGGCCATCAAGACCTTGGAAACCGTGGGCCTCAAAGACTTTATCCAGGCCAGTGTCTCCACCCTCTCCGGAGGTCAGAAACAGCGGGTCGCCATCGCCAGAACCCTCTGCATGGAACCCAAAGTGCTCCTCTTTGATGAACCCACCAGTGCGCTCGATCCGGAAATGGTCGGCGAAGTGCTCCAGGTTATCAAGAGCTTGGCCAAAGAACACCGTACGATGATCATCGTCACCCATGAAATGTCGTTTGCGAAAGAAGTTTCCGATCGCGTCATCTTCATGGATCAAGGGTTCATCTGCGAGGAAGGCAAACCGGAAGAACTCTTCCTCAATCCCAAAGAACCGCGAACCCAAGCCTTCCTGTCCCGTTTTATCCAATAAGTCCCGTAAGGGACTTTTTTTTGTTATGATAGAAGCCGTGAAGTTTGATCGCCTGTACGTGGAAATCACGAACACCTGTAACCTCTCCTGTACCTTCTGTACCCCTCATTGGCGCGATAACCGTGTGATGAGCGTGGAGGATTTTCAACGCATCCTCAACCAACTGTCCCCTTTCGGCGATCACCTTTACTTTCATGTCAAAGGTGAACCGACGCTGCATCCGGAACTCAAGACCTTTCTAGATCTGGCTCATCAAGCCCATAAGAAAGTTCATCTGGTGACCAACGGGACCCTTATATCGAAACTGACCTTTGATTTGGGAGCGCATCCAGCTTTGGCCTCTCTGGTTATTTCACTTCACAGCCTTCAACCGCTCCCCACAAGCGCTCAGAAGACGATCCTAGGCGATTTGAGCCGTTTTCTCACCGTCAACCGTCAACGTACCCTGACGATCTATTTAAGGCTCTGGAATGAAAATAACGGGGTCTTGATCCAATGGCTCTCGGATTATTTGGGTCAGCCGATCCACTATACGCCTTCCAAGAAACGTCAGCCCCTGATCGATAACCTGGTCCTGGATACCGATCAAGCCTTCGAATGGCCCGATATTGAACATCCTAAAGTCACAGATAAAGGAACCTGTTACGGAGGACTCAAAATGTTGGCCGTGCTTGCGGATGGAACGCTCACCCCGTGCTGTCTGGATCACAACGGCCATTTGGCGTTAGGTAATCTTCTGGAAACCCCGATAAGTGAACTCTTAACGTCACCTCGTTACGCTGACTTCAGAAACGGCTTGGAACACGGGCAACTGATCGAAGACCTCTGTCAGCGTTGCACTTATCACTTGAAACACAAAAAACGAATCAGCCAAGGCTGATTCGTTTTACTGTTTGATGTCTTTGAGGATCTCGTCGATCCGTTTGCCTTTTTCGTAGGTCTTGTCCAGGATGAACTGTACTTCCGGAATTTTGCGAATCTGGATGCGTTTACCCAATTCCATCCGGAAATACTTGGCGTGACGGCTCAGTGCTTCCAGGCGTTCGGCGTTGTTGCCGGATTCTAGGAAGGTGACGTAGACCTTGGCGTAGGAATAATCCGTCGTGATCTCACAATCCAAGAGGGTAACGAATCCGACTTTGGAGTCGTTCATCTCGAACTGGATCATGCTGGAGAGTTCCTTGAGGATCTGCGAGGCAACCCGCTGATGTTTGACGCCCATACTTAGACCTCGACGAGCACTTGATCGTCGTAGGCTTCCACCAGGTCGCCGTCTTTGATGTCGTTGAATCCTTCAACGGTCAACCCGCATTCATACCCGGAAGCCACTTCCTTGGCATCGTTTTGGAAACGTTTGAGGGAACTGATAAAGCTGGTGTAAACCACTTTCCCGTCCCGGATGATACGGCATTTGGCATTACGGACGAGTTTCCCGTCATTGACCATGCATCCGGCGATCGTCCCGATCTTGGACACTTTAAAGGTCTGACGAACCACAGCCTGACCCAGGATCTCTTCTTTATAGACCGGCGCTAACATCCCTTTCATAGCCGCTTCGATGTCTTCGACGACCTTGTAGATGATGTTGTAGAGACGAATCTCGACGCCTTCTTCTTCGGCTTTCTTACGGATCAAAGCGTCCGGACGGACGTTGAATCCGATGATCAAGGCTTTTGATGCCGAAGCCAACATGACGTCGCTTTCGGAGATTCCCCCGACGGTCGAACGGATGACGTTGACCTTGACGTTACCGACTTCCATGCGTTCCAAGGCCTGTCGAACGGCTTCCGCAGAACCCTGGACATCGGCTTTGACGATGGCCTGGACTTCCAGGATGGTGCCTTCTTCGATGCGTTTGGAGAGATCTTCCAACGACACCGCCGCACTGGAACGACGTTCGTTTTCGATCTTGGTTTGCGCACGGTGATCTGCCACTTCACGGGCACGGCGTTCGCTTTCGAACACCTTGAAGATGTCGCCGGCGACCGGTACGTCGCTCAAACCGATGATTTCGACTGGTGTTGACGGTGCAGCTTCCTTGATTTCGCGGCCCTTGTCGTCCACCATACGGCGGATCTTCCCAAAGCACGCTCCGGCAACCAAGATATCCCCGGTATGCAGAGTCCCGTTTTGAACAAGCACGGTTGCGACCGGTCCGCGGCCTTTATCGAGTTTAGCTTCAATGACCGTTCCGGAAGCGGTCCGGTTCGGGTTGGCTTTCAAATCATTGACATCGGCGACGACCAAGATGGTTTCCAGTAAGTTCTGGATCCCTTCGCCGGTCTTGGCGGAGACTTTACAGAAGATGGTCTCTCCACCCCATTCTTCCGGGGTGAGGCCTAAGTCGGCCATGCCGTTGTAGAGGCGATCAAAGTTGACACCCGGTTTATCGATCTTGTTGACAGCAACGATGATGGGAACACCGGCCGCCTTGGCGTGGTCCACCGCTTCTTTGGTCTGCGGCATGACGCCGTCATCGGCCGCGACCACGATGATCGCGATGTCGGTGACTTTGGCTCCGCGTGCCCGCATTGAGGTGAACGCTTCGTGACCCGGCGTATCCAAAAAACTGACTTTACGCCCGGCGACATTGACCTGATAGGCCCCGATGTGTTGCGTAATGCCTCCGAACTCCCCTTCCACGACTTTGGTTTTGCGGATGGTGTCCAAGAGGGTGGTTTTCCCGTGGTCGACATGACCCATGATCGTCACGATCGGGGCCCGTTCAACCAACACTTCATCATCGATGACGTCTTCTTCCAGGGAATCTTCATCCACCGGAACGACTTTGGTGACTTCGGTTCCATATTCCATCCCAATCAATTGAACGGTTTCGTCATCGAGGTTGGAGTTGATCGTTACGACTTTACCCAACATAAACAACAGTTTGATGATGTCGCTGGACTGACGTTTTAGTTTTTCGGCCAGTTCATGGACGGTAATCCCCTCTTCATAGGAGATGGCCGCTACGGTTTCTTGTTTTTGCCGCGTCATCGGACGCGGAATGTCGTTACGCCGCGCATTGTTGGCGGGGTTGGGACGACGGCTATTGTTGGCTTTTTGAGCCGGTTTCTTTGGCATAGGCTTCCCTCATTTCTTCGTCGATCAAATGACTGGCCATGGAGCGCTGAGTGATGCCCAGAGCCGCCACGGTCTTGTCCCCGAGATGGAAGATCCCGGTCGTTACGTCGGCCATCATCACGGGGATGCGGTAGAACGTGCATTTGTCGGCAAGTTGTTTGTGTGTCCGCGGTGAGGCCCCGGAGCTGATGATCACCAGGAACACCTTTTGGGCACGGATGGCGGTCATGAGCGCATCACCGACGACGATGGCTCTGGCCTTCTTGATCAAGCCGATGAAGGCCAGACTGCTATTTTTCACCCACGATGCTCCGAATTTCGTCATAGATCGAAGCCGGAATCTCGCACTCCAGTGCTCGAGCCAAAGCTCCGCGCTTTTGGGCCACTTCCACGGCTTCCATGGTCTTCGCCAAGTACGCTCCGCGTCCGTTGGCTTTTCCCGTCACGTCGATCTTCACCTGACCTTCCGGGGTCCTGACGATCCGCAAGAGTTCTTTTTTGGGCAGTTGCGCTTGGGTGGCAACACAACGCCGCATGGGAATCTTTTTCATTGAGGATCCTCCTGAGCTTTATTCTTCGTCTTCGTAGTACTCGTCGAATTGATCGTAATCGATCTCGTCTTCGACCACTGTTTCGACCTGGTTCTGTTTTTCGATTTCAGCCAGTTCTTCTTCGGTGTACTCGACCTTGATTTCGTAATCCTTGTCCTTACGGAGATCGGCAGCGCGCAGTTTGCGTTCTTCCTCTTCCTTCTTGGATTTCTTCTTCGGCAAGGGTTTGGTTTCGACCGGTTTGGAAGCATCCGCTAAGGCCTCAAACTTCGAGACGTAGTCGGCACGGCGTTCCAAGGGCTTCTTGACCTTCTTGACGACCACCGGTTCGGGTTTGGGTTCCGCTTTGGGCTTGACCGCTTTCGGAGTTTCTTCCACAGCCACGGTTTCTTCGACCTTGGCCACCGGCGTACTCACCGGTTCTTCATCAAACGTGGTTTCTTCGTCGTCTTTATTCAGTTCAGCTTCGGCCATGCGGCTGGCTTCACGGGCAGCCAACAAGGCTTCCGCTTCGGCACGCTGTTTGGCGCGTTCTTCTTCGAGTTTCTTGGCTTGACGTTCAGCGATCTGGGCTTGTACTTCGAGTGCGTACTCATTCATCGCGCCGACCCAGTCGATTTCGGCTTTGTCCATTTCGGTGCGGGATTTGATGTCGATGCGTTGACCGGTCAAACGAACGGCCAAGCGCGCATTCTTTCCCTTTTTACCGATCGCCAAGGACAATTGGTTGTCTTCGACGACCACGATCAGTCCCTTACGTTCAGGGGTTTGAAGGACCCCGATGATGGCAGCGGGCGCTAACGCATTACGGATCAGTTCAACGGTGTTTTCACTCCACTCGAAGATGTCGATCTTTTCGTTACCGAGCTCTCCGATGACCACCTGGACACGCGAACCACGCGGTCCGATGCAGGCTCCGATGGGGTCGACATCCGCACGCTTGGAGAAGACAGCCATCTTGGTGCGTTCACCGGCTTCACGGGCAATGGCTTTGATTTCCACGATGCCCTGGAAGATTTCCGGGACTTCCTTTTCAAACAAGCGCTTGACCAACTTGGCATCGGCACGTGACACCAACACTTGGGCGCCTTTGGTTTCTTTAGTGACTTCCGTGATGACGACACGGATCTTCGCCCCGTCGCGGTACACTTCGCCGGGGATCTGAGCAGCTTTGGGCATCATCGCCAAGGTCTTCCCGAGGTTGACCACGATGAATTTCTCTTCGACGCTCTCGATCATCCCGATGACCATCTCGTCCTTCTTATCGATGTATTCATCGTAGACGGATTGTTTTTCGGCTTCACGGATCTTTTGTTTGAGGACGTTTTTCGCCAAGATCGCGGCGGCACGGCCCAGTTCATCGATGGATTTACGCACATCGTAGAAATCCCCCAGTTGAAGGTCGGGATTGAAACGGCGCGCATCGCTGAGCGAGATCTCCAGCTCATCGTCTTCGACCTCTTCGACCACCGCGTACTGTTGGTAAATGGCCAATTCACCGGTCTTTTCGTCAATGTCGACTTTGACCAGCGCATCAGGAATTTCAATCTGTTTCTTGTAGGCTTTGGAAAGGGCTTCCTTGAGGGCTTCAACAACAATCTCTTTGGAAACTTTGCGGTCTTCGATGCCGGCCAAGGCGGCAATGAATTCTTTAACGTTCATACAGGCTCCTTATAATTTGACGGCCAGTCGTGCTTTGACGAGGTTTTCTTTGGCCACGGTGATGATCTTCTTACGGCTTTTGATCATGATCTCAATCGTCAGCTGCGTTCCGTCAAAGGCCAACAGCTTTCCTTCGTGTTCGAGGCTTTTTTCGATGGGGTGCAAGAGCAACACATGCACATACCCCTCGACCGCCAAATGCAGATCCTCATCCGTGGTCAACGGACGTTCCGCACCGGGTGAACAGACCTCCAGGTAATACTCGGACTCCGCCAGCGGCGATCGATCCAGAAGATCCGACACGGCTTGGGAGGCTTCCCCGCAGGTGTCAACATCCATGGTGCCATCCGGATACATGATTTGGAGTTGCAGGATGCGTGTATGACCGTCCTGGACCCATTTCAGATCCATAAAACGCAGTTTTCGTTCATCCAGAACCGGTTGAATGAGGGATTTGAGTGCTCCGAGTTCCATAAACCTCCGTTAAACAACACGAAGGAGTGGCCTTAACCACTCCTGAGTTTCGATACGCACTTACTATACACGCTTTACTTTTAAAATGCAAGACTAAAACAGGCTCATCTGATTGTTATCGTCCAGAGCGCTCAAGAGTCCCAGTTCATCGAAGCGGTTCAATTGGGTGGTGTTGATCAGGGTTCGTTTCTGCACATCTTCCTTGGAGAAGAAGGCACGCTGAGCACGGGCTTCGACGATCGACTTGGCGACGTTTTCACCTAATCCGTCCAGGATGATGAACGGCGGTAAGATGGCATTTTTCTGTGTGGGATGCAGAATAAACTCTGTGGCTTGGGAAAGGTTGAGATCCAAGGGGGCCAGATGCAAGCCCCGGCTGTTCATCTCGTAGATGACTTCCAAGGTCGGGACTAAATCCGCGTCTTTTGAACTGACTTCACGTTTCAGTATCGGATCGTTGAGCTTGGCTTGAATGCCTTTCAGACGGCTCTTGATGACCCGCATCTGTGCGACCATCGTTTCGTACTCGTAGGCAGAACAACGCAAGGTGAAGAATGTGGCGTAGTAATGCAGCGGGTAATGTATCTTAAACCACGCGACGCGAACAGCCATCAGAACGTAAGCAACGGCATGCGCTTTGGGGAAAAGGTATTTGATCCGCTGGCACGAATCCACGTACCACTGCGGGACACTGTGCTTGGCCAAGAGGGCCTTTTGTTCTTCTTTGAGGCCTTTGCCTTTACGGATCGCTTCCATGATCTCAAAGGCTTGTTTGGACGGTAGCCCTTTATGAATGAGGTACAACATGATGTCATCCCGACATCCGATGACGTCATCAAAAGCAATGTTGTCCCGTTCGATGAGGTTTTTGGCGTTGTTGAGCCATACATCGGTCCCGTGGGAGAGTCCGGAGATACGCACCAGATCGCTGAACTTGCTGGGTCGAGTGGATGCTAAAATCTGTCGAACAAATCCGGTCCCGAATTCCGGTAATCCCACGGCTCCGGTCTGTTCGTCGTATTGCTCATCGACGTTCATGGCTGAGGGTGAGTTGAAGAGCGATAAGGCTTTAGAATCGTTCATCGGAATCGATTGGACATTGACTCCCGTAATGCGTTCCAGCATGCGCATGGCACTGGGATCCACATGACCCAAAATATCGAGTTTAAGCACGTTGTCGTGGATATCCCCGAATTCAAAGTGGGTCGTCAGCCATTCGGCGTTGACCTTGTTGGCGGGATACTGGACTGGGGTAAAGTCATGAACATCCATGGTTTGCGGAATGACGATGATCCCGCCGGGATGCTGACCGCTGGTACGTTTGACGCCTTCACAGCCTTTGGCCAAATAAGTCCGGTAAGCATTGGAGTAGGGGGTGGTGATCCCCTTTTCTTCCATATACCCTTTCACGTATCCGAAGGCGGTTTTATCGGCTACGGTGTTGATCGTTCCTGCGCGATAGACGTGCTTCTCACCGAAGAGGACCTTCGTGTAGGCATGGGCGATTTCCTGATACTCGGACGAGAAGTTCAAGTCGATATCCGGGACCTTGTCCCCTTCGAATCCCAAGAAAGTTTCAAACGGAATGTCCTGCCCATCCGCCAGCATCTTCGTCTGACAATGAGGACACGCTTTATCGCCCAGATCGTAGCCGCTGCTGACCGAACCGTCGGTAAAGAACTCGCTATGCTGACAGGAGGGACACACATAATGGGGTGGCAACGGATTGACTTCCGTGATGTTGGATAAAGTCGCCACCAAAGACGATCCTACGGATCCGCGGGAACCAACGATGTAACCGTCATCGAGGGATTTCTTGACCAGCAAGTGCGCAATGTAGTAGATGACCGCAAACCCATGTGTCGTGATGGAGGTCAGTTCTTTGGTAATGCGCTGCTGGACGATGTCCGGTAAAGGACTACCGTAACGGGCAGTCGCACTGCGTTCGACGATGGCTTTGAGGTTGACATCTGCATGTTCGATGGTCGGCGTGTAAAGATCCGATTTGATCGGAAAGACCGGTTCGATGCGATTGGCGATCAAGTTCGTATTTAAAACCACGAGTTCAAAAGCCGTTTCAGCGCCTAAGAACGCAAAATGCCCCAGCATTTCATCCGTAGACCGGAAATGCTGATCCGGAGAGTCCGTATTTTGACGCCGTTCAGCATTGTAGAGGTATAAGGGATGGCGGGTCTTCCCCGTTCCTTTGGAGTTGATGTAGATGTCGCGGAAGATCTTGTCCCAAGGATTCAGATAATGCGCATCTCCGGTAGCCAATACGGGAATCTTCAAGCGTTTGGCTGTATCCACAAGCGTCTTCAAAATGGCTTTCAAACGCTCTTGACTCGGAACGGATCCATTCTCCAGAAGCGGTTGATAATTGGGTAACGGTTGGATCTCGACATAATCATAGAAACGCATGGCTGCTTCTAGCTCTTCCATTGAACGGTTGGCCGCTAACTCGAAGAGTTCGCCGTTGAAACAGGCGCTACCCAACAAGAGGTGTTGACGATGGGCTTCCAGATCAGAACGCAAGAGGCGGGGTTCAGCACCGCTCTCTTCGCTCTT
Source organism: uncultured bacterium (assembly GCA_903847945.1). Classification (GTDB taxonomy): domain Bacteria; phylum Bacillota_I; class Bacilli_A; order Erysipelotrichales; family Erysipelotrichaceae; genus UBA2212. Next base: position 10,873 of record CAINEY010000052.1, read on the forward strand.
GGATTCTGAAACGATGCGTTGCGTATGGGCCAAAGTCACCAGGTTGAATAAAGCTTTGAGACCTTCCGCGTTTCTAGCCAAGACGATCAGGTGACTCGCTTGGTCTTTCTTGAAGGATTGAGGCGTATTGAGCGCGTTGAGATCGTCGTCATTGACACATCCCTTTTGATGAGCATCTTCCAACATGCGCTGAAAGAGGCCCATCAAGACTTCCGCATCGTAATCGGCCCGATGCGCCGTGACGTCATCATAGGGAATCTTATAGTGCTTTGCGATGGCGCCCAAACGGTAGGAGCGCTTATCATCGATGAGTAGTTTCGCTAAGGGCAAAGTATCAATCACCGTGTTGGTCAGCGGAGCCCGATCGGCCCGTTCAAGGGCGGCATTGATGAAACCGACGTCAAAAGTGGCATTGTGAGCCACCAAAACGGCATTCCCAAAGAATTCCAACCATGCATCCAAATGATTCTCTTCAGGCAATGCCGAATCGACATCCGATTGTCTGATGTTGGTCTTCTCGATGATAAAGGGACTGAGTTTGACGGGTGCCTTGACAAACATCTGCAGGCGATCAATGACCATCCCACTGCGGATCTTGACGGCCCCAAACTCGATGATGCGATCGAATCGGGTCGATAAACCGGAGGTTTCAAGATCAAACACGACATACTCCGCATCGCTAAGGGATTGTTGGTTGGGGTGATGCACGGCGATCAATTGAGCTTCATTCAAACTCATCTCACACCCGTAGATCATTTTAAACTTACGATTGGGGTACTGTTTGAGGAGCGATTTGACTTTATGTTGAGCCTTAGGAAAGGCTTGGACGGAATAGTGATCGGTCACCGCAAAGGCTTCATGACCCCATTTGAACGCCTTCTCGAGGTAGTGTTCGATGTCAGCGACGCCATCCATTTCGGACATCTTGGTGTGGGCATGCAGTTCCACACGCTTCTGAGCGGCTCCATCCTCCACAAATCGCCAATCCTCGATCAACTCGAGATGACGAACATAAAAGATCAATTCGCTCTTGGCATCCGATTTGACATCCCCACTTAATAACACATGATCTCCGACTTTGAGGGAACCGTACTTGGCTCGCTCTTCATCCCGCTCAATAAACACGGTAAAGGTTATCGCGTCACTTTCATCGTGAATGTAGACACTCAAACGCTGAACGGTGTTGCCTTTGATCATTTGGCTGTCCAGGTTGAAGATCCTGCCGCGAATTCGGATGTCGCGTTGCCCTTCGTAGACCTCCGAAATGGGAATGAGCGGTAAATCATCGCCGCTTTTGCGCCGATACGGTTGAACCGGTTTGTCGACTTTACGGGGAGCTTCGACATGAACCTCTTCTAAGGTGACACTTGGGATGCTGTCTTGGAGTTTGGCACTCAGATCGACCGTTAACCCGCATCGGCTGAGCTGGGTCGATAAGGCCTCAAATCGGGCCATAAGGGCTGGGATCCACGTTTCATTGTCGACCAGAAACACGATGGATGATCCATCGACGGTGGACAAGATGTGTTTGATTTCAGTCGGTTCAAACAGCCGCTCCATGGCCATGCGAAGATACGACAAGATGTCCGTGGGTTCCAGATCGACACTTTCGGCGTGGATCGAGAGTTCGACCTCGGCCTTCAGAGACGTTTTGAGTGAGCTCACGAGTTTCTGATAAAGACTAAACGGAAGAGCACGGTTGAGTGAAACCGCCAAGCGAATTACGCGATCTTTCAGATCGACCACCGGTGACGAACACGTCGAGTTCAGAAAGAACTCCCGTTCATACGCCGGGAAATCCAAGCGATCGATGATATCGAGAAATGATCTAGTCATGCGCTAATGCCTCACAAATAGCCTTGGCAGCCCGTTTGCCGGCGGATAAGGCGTGAACCACGGTCTTGGGCCCAGTCACCGCATCGCCTGCGGCATACAGCCAGGAAAGACTCGTGCGTTGTTGGTCATCCGTCACGATTTTATTCGATGAATCCAGTGTCAGTCCGTCCAGTTGTATCGGCGTCACACTGGATCCGATAGCCAACACGACCAGATCCGTTTCGTATGTTTGAGTTCCGACCCCGTCTACGATCTTCCCGCGCGGATCCTCTTCGGAAGATACAAGTTGTGTGATCTTACAGAGAACGTCCAGCGTTTCGCCATTCTTTAAAATGGCGATCGGATCCCTGAGTATTTGAAGATCGATCCCATGGGCTAAGACTTCTTCCACTTCCACCGGTCGCGCTGGCATAAGTTCCTGGGTTCTGCGATACACCAATGTCACTAATTTTCCCCATCGGGCTGCGGCGTTGCACACATCCATGGCGACATTGCCGCCACCGACGACTAACACACGTTCCGTTGCTCCGTAAGCCGCATCAAAAGCCACCTTCCCTTCGTTGACCGTGCGCAAAAAGGCATCCCATTGAATGACTTGAGGTAACTCTGAACCCGGGATCGACACCGTGTTGACTTCCTGGGCTCCTACCGCTAAAAGCACGGCATCGAAATGGTCGTGCAGAGATTCCAAGGTAAAATCCAAACCTAAGTGCTGGTTGAGTTTAAACGTTACATTCAATGCCAACAACTCATCGATGCGTTGATCGAGGATGATTTTGGGTAAACGATACATGGGGATCCCATGACGCAAGACGCCACCCGGCTGATCGCTGCGCTCAAAGATCGTCACGTCGAGTCCCGATTGCGCACAATCGTAGGCACACGACAAACCCGCGGGTCCGCTGCCGATGATGGCGACTTTTCCGCTGAGTTGCGGGTATTCGATTTTGGGCAGTTCGTACGTGTCGTTGATGAAGCGTTCCAGTTTTCCGATCTGGATTGGTTTCCCAAGTTTGGCGTAGACACAGGATCCCTGACATTGCTGATCCTGATAGCACACCCGACCGCAGATCTCGGAGAAATTGTTGTAGGAAGAAGAAATACGTCTTGCTTCACTGCCGTCGTTGTTTAAAAACGCCTGAATCATCGACGGAATTTCCATATGGGCGACACAACCCGTGACACACGGTTTGTGTTTGCAGTTTAAACACCGTTGTGCTTCTGCCAGGGCTTCCTCATAGGTATACCCCGACGGTTCCTGAAAGTGTTCCTTCATCGTACCAGTTTCTCCAAGGCTTCTTTGGCTGCGGCTTGTTCGGCCCGTTTCTTGGACGATCCATAACCTTTGCCGTACATAATCTCATCGATAAACACGGCCATCTCAAACCGTTTTCCGTTGGACGGTCCGGTTTCACTGACTAACACGTAACTGATGGCGCGTTTATCGTCGGCCTGTACGAATTCCTGCAGGCGGGTTTTGTAGTCATCCGGTTGAGCCTGATTGAGCACATCCAACGACGCAAAAGCTTCTTGAAGGGTGCGATCGACCGGTTCCATGCCCCCATCCAAATAGAGGGCTCCGATAAAGGATTCGACCATATCGGCGACGATCGAAGGTTTCTCATACCCGTTCTCACGGATCTCCCCGGCTCCCAACTTGAGAAAACGATGAAGACCCAAGGCTTTTCCCATGGCCGCCAACGAGGCTTCACACACCAAAGTGGCCCGCATCTTGGTCATCTGACCTTCGCTGAGGGGTGGCGTCAGCCCGTATAAATAGTGCGCGGTCCACAACTGCAGGACCGCATCACCCATGTATTCCAGCCGCTGATTGCTTTCAGCGTTGAGTTGGGGGTGTTCATTGACATAGGAACTGTGAAAAAACGCCCGCTCAATAAGGGCCGGATGGTGAATCGTAATGTGGCGCTCAGAGAGCCAGCGGTGTAACTCGTTCATTGCGTTCATTATACCATTTAGTCCAAAAGCTGCGTGCTGTGTTCCACCAAACAATCCGCGATCCAGGCTTTGTTTTGAGGATCTTCGGGGTGATCGACCAACGCGATCGCATCCTGTAAAGCCGTCATCAGGATCTTCTGATCAGTGATGACGTTGGCGATGAGGAAGCTGGGGATGCCGCTTTGTTTGAGTCCAAACAACTCGCCGGGACCACGAAGTTCCAGATCTTTCTCCGCGATCTTAAAGCCGTCTGAAGACTCCACAATGACCTGAAGACGAGCTAAACTTTCCGGGTTATCGGCATCACTTAAAAGATAACACTGCCCTTCCACCTGTCCGCGACCGATCCGGCCACGTAACTGATGGAGCTGACTGAGTCCGAAGCGATCGGCATGATGAATGATCATCACATTGGCTGTCGGCACATTGATCCCGACTTCGATCACAGTGGTTGTGACCAAGATTCGTACCGTTTGATCATAGAAACGCTTGAGTACGGCTTCTTTGGTTTCATTGGGTAACTTCCCGTGAAGCATCTCGATCCTAAAGTCGGGATATCGTTTAGAGAGGGCTTTATGAACGGTTTGAACGTCCGTCAACTCCCCTTCTTCATCGGTTTCAATCGCCGGACATACGACATAGACTTGCTGGTGATCTGCCAACGCTTTCTGAATCGGCGCATCCATTGATGAAATCTCCAAGGACGGGATCAAGGTCGAGGTGACTTTGGGTTTGGAGGCATGATATTGATCGATGGTGGAAATATCCAAGTCTCCAAACAGCACATTGGCCATGGTTCGGGGAATCGGGGTTGCACTCATCAACAGAAAATCCACCCGGTCGCCCTTGGCACTCAGTAATCGGCGCTGATTGACCCCGAAACGATGTTGTTCATCGGCAACCACCAACCCGCAGTTTTTAAACACCACATCGTCCTGAATGATGGCGTGAGTACCCACTAGGCAGTCAATGGTTCCGTTCTCCAGATCTTCCAGGAGCTGCTTGCGCACTTTAGGAGCGACGGAAGAGGTCAAGAGTTCGATTTTGAAGTCCTCCGGCAAATAGGATCGAAGAGTCGATAGGTGTTGTTGAGCCAGGATCTCCGTAGGAACCAGGACTGCTGACTGATGATGCGCCAGTCGCGTCGCCAAGATGGCCAAAGCAGCCACAACAGTCTTACCGCTGCCCACATCCCCTTGGATCAAGCGGTACATACGGCGGGGAGACTGAAGATCGTTAAGGACTTCGTCGATGACCTTCCGTTGGGCGGCGGTGAGTTCAAACGGCAGATGCGGGATCCTGGCTTCGACCCTTCGGCGGTCAAAGAGTTTCATGATGCCGGATTGAGCTGTGAGGTTCTCGTGACGATCAAATTGAAGTTTGGTTTGAAAGCGTAAAAACTCTTCGTACTTTAAGGTACGAACCGCTTGTTTGAGGTGTTGATCATCGATCGGCCTATGGATCCACCGTAAGGCCGTGGTCAAAGGTAAGAGCTTATAACGTTCCGTCAGGGGTTCCGGAATCGGTTGGATCATGGCTAGTTCAACGTGTTGTAAGGCGGTTCCGATGGCTTTTTGAAGATCGGCACTGGTTAATCCATGGCCTAAACGGTACACGGGGTGAATGCCGGTGAGTTGACTCAAGGGTTGTCCTTTGTATTGATTGGCGGTGATCGAGTGATCCCCGTCATAGCGTCCAAACACGGTCACGATCCCGTTTAAGTTGGCGATCCATGGCCGATTAAAGATACTGACATTGAAAAGTCCATACGCCGTTTGTAAGGCAAACCGGGTCACGGTCAGGTTTCCACGCACCCGATTGGATCGAACAGGTTGAATAACTTGCCCTTCAACGGCGATGCGATCGCCTTTTTGCCACTGATCAAAGGGAATGGATTGAATGACTTCATAACGAACGGGATAATGACGCAACAAAGCCTCCAGACTGTCCAGTCCGGAAGCCAGTAACTTCTCGGTTAGTTTTGGGCCAAAACGCAGTGTTCGCAGCGGAATCATAAAAGAAAAGGGCGAAGCCCTTATTCAATACCGAAGATGTAGGCGTAGACCGGTTGGTTGCCTTGATGGACTTCCACTTCGCAGAAGTCAAATTTCTCCGCGATGTAAGCCAAGAGCTCTTCCTGTTCGGTGTCGGAGACGTCCTCTCCCACCAGCACGGTGATCAGTCCGTCATCTTCCGTAACACTCTTGTCCAGTAAGGCTTTGGCCGCGTCGTTTTTGGAGGGAACCGAAGCCACGATGGTTTTATCGAGAATGCCCATGTAATCCTTGGCGTTGATGGTGATGCCGTCCATGGAGGTATCTTTGATGGCGTAGGTCACACTGCCCGTTTTCACGTGCTTGTAAGCTTCCATCATTTCGTTGACGTTTTCATCGACATCGACTTGCGGATTAAACATGACGCAGGCACTGAGTCCCTGCGGGATCGACTTGGTCGGAATGACCCGGACATCGACATCATCCAACAACGATTCGGCCTGTTGAGCCGCCAGGATGATGTTGGAGTTGTTAGGCAACACGAAGACGTGTTCCGCATTAACGCTCTTGATGGCTTGCACGAAGTCTTCCGTGGACGGATTCATCGTCTGGCCACCGTTGATAATGAGATCAACCCGGTAATCGCGCTTAAAGAGTTCGGCTAAGCCGTCACCGGATGAAACGGCGATCAAGGCGTATTTCTTTTTGGGTTTGGCCCCGTGCATCAAGTGATCATGCGCGATGTTTTCGTGCTGTTGCTGCATGTTGTCGGCTTTGATTTTGATGAGTTCACCATAAATTTGGCCCAGGTTAAGGGCATCGCCCGGCGTTAAGGTATGAACATGGACTTTGACCAGATCTTCATCTTGAACGACGACGATGGAGTTGCCCAGTTCTTCGAGTTGCTCACGGAAACGGGATTCGCTGAAATCGGGTAAGACATCCGGATTCAATTTAATGATGAGTTCCGTACAGAAGCCGAATTCCTCGTTTTCCATTTTGGACTGAACCCCTTCCACGGCGTGAACCTCATTGGAGAGTTCAACCGGTTTACCGAGAAGATCCTGATAAAAGCCCTCCAAAACGACGACGTAACCGGCTCCTCCGCTGTCCACGACGCCCACCTCTTTGAGCACCGGCAACAGATTCGGGGTATTTTCCAGCGAGACTTTGGCCCGCTCGATCATATAATCCAACACGTCAATGATATTCGTGACGTTGTTCTTTTCGACATATGTGAGGGTTTCATTGGCACTTTCACGCAACACGGTCAGAATAGTGCCTTCGACCGGCCGCATGACGGCTTTATAGGCAATCTCCGTTCCTCGGGTAAAGGCTTTGGCGAAGTCATGCGCCGTCAAAACGTCTTTACCGTCCACGCTTTGATAGAAACCACGGAAAATCTGCGATAGGATAACGCCGCTGTTGCCGCGTGCTCCCATCAAAAGTCCCTTCGACAGGGTTTTGGCGATCTCGCCCACATGCGCACTGGGATGTGCCGAGGCTTCTTTGACCCCGGCCGTAAAGGTCAGGTTCATGTTGGTGCCGGTATCCCCGTCAGGCACGGGAAAGACGTTTAAGGCATCGATTTCGTGGTGGCGGTTCGTCAAGTGATTGGCGCCGCTGACCAGCATCGATTTGAATTTCAGTCCGGTGAGTTTATCCATGGATCTACCCGATGACGCGGACGCCTTGAACGATGATGTTGATCGCTTTGAATTTGACTTCTAAGGTTTTTTCTAACGTGTATTTGACTTTCTTTTGCACTTCGTGGACGACCTCTGTAATTTTCACCCCATAGCCCACCACGATAAACAAGTCGAGTTCCAACTGCCCCGCCGTCTCTTTGACGACGATGCCTTTGGCATAGTTTTCTTTTTTCAACAATTCAGCCAAGCCGTCTTTCAGCAATTTCTGAGAGGCCATGCCGACGACGCCATAACTCTCCGTTACTACCGCACCAGCCAAGGTGGCGATGGCATCCTCGGAGATCTTAATGTTTCCTAAATCGGTCACTTTTTCAATCGACATAGTACGCTCCTTAGCTTACGTATCTTATATCATAGCGCTTTTTCTGTAAAGGTCAATCGC
>CAINEY010000053.1 GCA_903847945.1 uncultured bacterium
ACAAGGCATGTTGCCTCAAACGAAGCGTCATGCGCGCATTTGTTGGCTCATGGGCATCCGTCACTTCGTCTTGGCTGTCAACAAAATGGATTTGATTCAATATGATGAAGCCCGCTTTAGTGCGATTCGTGATGAGTTCACGGCGTTTTGCGGCGCTTATTCACCCCTGCACCTGCATGTTATCCCCGTCAGTGCCACCCAAGGCGACAATCTGACGCAACCTTCACCGATGACTCCTTATTACACCGGATTACCGTTACTGCGCTACCTCGAAAGCATCGATGTGGATGCGGAGTCCGATCCCTTACCGTTTGTGTTACCGGTCCAACGGGTCAGTCGTCCGGATCATACCTTTAGAGGCTTTCAAGGCCAGATCGAAAGCGGAACGGTGCGTCCCGGCGATGCGATTACAGTCCTTCCTTCCAATGAAAGTGCGATCGTCAAGACCGTGTATGTGACCGATCGCTGTGTCGAAGAAGCCTTAACCGGTCAACCCGTAACCATTACCTTAGATCGGGAAGTCGATGTTTCCCGCGGTTGTGTCCTCAGTGCCGATCCTCACTTGCCGGTCGCTGATCTTTTTACTGCGACGATCCTGTGGATGGATGACCAAGCCCTGATTCCCGGACGCAACCTATGGATCAAACTGGGGACAAAGACCTTACCGTGTACGGTCATGGCCATCAAGCATCAGCTCGATATCCATACCGGAGCCCACTTGGTGGCTGACCGTTTGACGAAGAATGAACTGGGGGTGGTGGATCTGGCCCTCAGTGAACCCATCGTTTTCGATGTCTTCTCCTTTCGAAGAGGACTGGGGAGTCTCATCCTCATCGATCGCGTCTCTCATATGACTTCAGCCTGCGGAACTGTGGAACACGGCTTGCGTCGAGCCACCAACGTCATCTGGCACCCCACCGCCATCACCCGTGAGATCCGGGCCGCTCAGAAAACCCAAACGCCGTTGACCCTCTGGTTTACCGGTCTTTCCGGCAGCGGGAAGTCCACGTTGGCCAATGCCCTTGAACAACGCCTGGTCACTCTAGGTAAACACACGATGCTTCTGGATGGGGATAATCTGCGCCACGGACTCAACCGGGACCTGGGATTCAAAGAAACCGATCGGGTGGAGAACATTCGACGTGTCGCCGAAGTCGCCAAACTGTTGAATGATGCCGGACTCATCGTTCTGACCGCTTTTATCTCGCCGTATGAAGCCGATCGTCAAAACGCCAAGGCGGTTTTGGGCGACGCTTATCGGGAGATCTACATCAGTACCCCTTTGGAAGTCTGTGAACAACGCGATCCCAAAGGGCTCTACCACAAAGCCCGTTTGGGTGAGATACCCAACTTTACCGGCATCTCATCTCCCTATGAAGTTCCTTCGTCACCAGATCTGACCATTGACACCAGCACGATGGAAACCACCGAAGCCATCGCCCTCATCTTGCGCAGCCTTGGGTTATAAACTGAGAGATCCCGATGAACCGACAGAACCGCCGCACCTTGAAAGTCTTACGCATCCTGGTGGATGCCGGGCTTTTCATTGGGATGGCGAATTTTACGGTCCTGCCTCTACTCCCCGTCACCCTTGAACACCTTACTCTTTTATTCTCATTAAGTTTGTTTTGGATCTTACTGTTGGCTTGGCAACGCATCTACAGCGATACGGCTGTTTTAAAATTCACCTCGCATCTGAGTATTGTAACGGGGGCGAGTCTAATCCTGGGGATCGTCCTATTGAGTATCTCGTCGATCTGGCCGCTTCTAAACTTGGATTTAGGAAGAATCGGACTCTTGGTGATTGGTTTAGTATTTGGTGAAACCCTGATCATTCTTTTGACGCGCACGTTGACCGTCAGCTTGGTTAAAACCGGCCGTTATGGGATTGGGATTGCCTTGGTGGGGGTCAATGCGTTGACCCAGGAATATGCCCTTACCGTTCAATCCAACCTCCGTTTCGGACATCTGATTCGCGCGATTCTGGGTGATGCGGATGAACGTTATCCGGAACTTCAACCCAACGCCCCCTTAAGTGAACTGGAAAACATCTTGCGGGAGGATCCCCTGATCACTCAGGTCATCATCGGCTTACCCAGTTCCCTCTATGATCAATTACCGGCTCTCTTTGACGTTTGCGATCGGCGCGGCGTCCGGGTTTCCTTGATTCCCGATGCCCAACGTTATCTCTCTGCCCGTCCGGCCATCGATACGATCGGCAATATCGCCGTGATGAGTCCGATGCAGTCCCCCTTGGATTTCATCGCCCGACGAGCGATCAAACGTGCCTTTGACGTTGTGTTCTCGCTGTTGGTGTTAGTCCTTGGCGCTCCGGTGTTTATCGTGATTGCGCTCTTGGTCAAACTCAGTTCGCCTGGACCTGTACTCTTTATTCAAGAACGCATCGGACGCTACAATCGTCCGTTCAAACTCTACAAGTTTCGTTCGATGCGTGTCATCGATCATGAAGGCGAATGGAGTGCCAAAACGGAATCCCGGGTGACTCCCATGGGGCATATCCTGCGCAAATTCTCCTTGGATGAGTTACCGCAGTTTATGAACGTCTTGATCGGTGATATGAGTGTCGTAGGTCCTCGTCCTGAACGTCCCCAGTTTGTGGATCGCTTCAGCACGGAGATTCCCAAGTACCGCCTCAAACATCGCGTCAAACCGGGAATTACCGGCTTGGCTCAAATCAACGGGTGTCGCGGGGATACCTCCATTCCGTTACGGATCCAGTATGATCTCACTTACATCGAATCCTGGTCGTTCTTGTTGGATCTGACCATTATTGCCCGAACGGTTCTTTTGGGATTCATCAATCGGAGCGAGTCATGATCTCCATCATCTTGCCCACTTACAATGAATCCGTCGTCATCGCCAAGACCCTGACGGCCTTAGCTAAAGCCATTCAACGGGTCGATGTTCCGGTGGAAGTCGTCCTCGTCGATTCGTCACCGGATGATTTGACTGCGTTGGCTGCTCAAGCCGTCGACCTGCCCTGTCCGTTGCGAATCGTTCGATTACCCGGAAAGCGTGGCGCAGGGTATGCCCGCAATGCCGGGGTCAACGCTGCCGCTTATCCCTTCATTGCTACGGTCGATGCGGCAGTTCTGGTGGAACCGGAATGGTTAGCGACCTTATGGTCGACTCAACAAGCGACGCAGGCGGACTTAGTGTGGGGCAACACCCTTCATGGCCCTACCAACGCCTTCGAACGCAGTTACCTTCGCTCCTTCTATCGCCCATCCTTCAGTCGCCGCTTCATGAATAACCTCTTGATCCGCAAGTCAGTGTATCTGGAGTTGGGTGGGCTCAATGAACGCGTTCATTCCGGTGAAGATCTTGAACTCTTCGCTAAGTTGGATCATTCTTCTTACCATGAGGAGTATGTTGAAGCTTTATCGACGTACACCGGCTATCCAAGCTCCATCAAAGCGATCTTGCACAAATGGACGACGTTCACTTCCGATAACGTGGTCATCGGAGTAGCCAAAGCCAAGTTTATCTTTGTGGGGTTTGAAGTGATGACCCTGTTGATGGTTGGAATCGGACTCATGATTAACCTTGTTTTGGGCATAAGTCTATTGGTACTTTGGCTCGTGAGTCGATTCGTTGCCCAGGTTTGGCTTGCCAAACGCCCCTTTGAATCACTGATTGAAGTTCCCATGACCTTCGGATTGATCCTTGTGTTTGATTACTCCAGACTGCTGGGTTTAGTGAACGGATTGTCTCGCTTAAGAAAGGAGAACCCCTGATGCGTAGAGTAAATCTCTTTATGGTGGGTGCCGCGAAAAGCGGAACGACGACTCTCCATAAGATCTTGGCCTCTCATCCGGATGTGTATGCCGGTCCATCCAAGGAGCCCCATTATTTCGTTGCGGATCAGTTTGTTCCCAACCCGCGTTTTGCCCCTAACACCTGTCTGACGGAAGCCAAGTACGTCGCCAATTACGCTGCGGCCACGACAGAGAAATACCTTTTGGATTCCTCGGTGCATTACATGGCTTATCCCGGAACTGATCAGCGCATCTATGCTTATAATCCCGAAGCCAAGATCATCTTTGCGTTGCGTCATCCGGTTGATCGCTTGTACAGTCACTACAAGATGTTGCGCAAGGAAGGTGTAACGCGCCTTTCCTTTGAAGATTTCCTCAAACAACCCATCGACGACAACAAAGTCGACCTGATGGCTCACAGCCTCTACAGCCAACGCATCCGGGAATACCAAGCCACCTTCGGTCCTTCCAACGTGCTCATCATCACCTTCAATGAACTGCGTGGAGATCAAAACGTCTTACGTGAGAAACTGGCTAACTTCTTGGGATTGACCCCGTTTGAAGCCATCAAAACGGAACACGAGAATGTCTCGGCTATTCCCAAGAACGAAGTCCTGCGTTACCTCCACATGGATTTCCCCTTAACCGTCTGGCTCAAACGGATTGTCCCGAAGACCGCCTTAAGGGCCAAACTGGGTCAATGGATCATCCACACGTTCTACGAAAATAAAGCCATGCTTCCGGAAACCCGTCAACGACTCAATGCGCTTTTTGAAAACGAACTGACTGAACTCGCTCACATGGGGATCACCTTTGAACGCTAAGTTTCATGCGCTAAAGCGCAGATTGCCGATCCTCTTTCTCATCGCTTGGGTCCTGGCTCAATCCCTTTTTTCATGGTCGGCTTTTCAAGCCCCTCGTTACCTTGTCGATCTGGATTTCTCGGTACTCAGTGCCGATCTGCCCAAAGCGGATCAAGTGGCCATTCTGGTTCCCATCCGACAAGCCTTTTTAAGTGAAGACCCCCAAGGAACGTTGATGATTCCCCGGGATGATGCAGCGATCCAGATCCGCATCGCGACAAAGGATCCGCAATCGTTTGATTCGGCAGCGTGGACCCAGTGGACCATCGACCAGATCACTCGGGCGTATACACCCCTGGAAGCCTTTCAGCGCCAACTGACGCTAGTCACCTTGGCGAAACTGGATGCGCAGCAATCCGCACTTTGGGCCAAAGCGTCTGCCCTAGGCGAAGAAGCCTGGACCCTTTCCCTCAACGCGTCATCCCTCCAAGCTATTCAGAATCTGCAGCGACGCAAAGAAGCTGCTTTGCTTAGGTTAGAGACTCTAGATACGGCGATCTTGTCTATTGAATCTCCGCAACGGGATTTGATCACGATTACCGTTATGGACCGCTACCCCACCTTGATCCTACTTCAAGGGGTGATTTTGGGACTGGGGCTGGTGATTGCCTTAGCCTTCTTTGCGCCGCTCACTGAGCGTAAAACCTCAATTTCTTCGCTTATCACACCACGGTGGATTGATCTGACGGTGTTTGGTTTAGTCAGTGCCTTTATGGCGTTTTCTGGCGTTGGAATCCTAAAGTTTGTTGCCTTGGCTGTTGGGTTATTGGTTGCGTTAGTCAAACGCCCTGTGCGGTGGATTCCGCTCTTACCGGGCATGGCCTTGTTGGTGGGGGTCAATCTGATGCTTCACCAAGCCACGTTGTCACTGGATTCCTTGTGGCTTTTTGGGGTCGAACGGTTTACGGTTTACTTACTGTTGTGTGCCGTGATCTATACGCTTTATGGCGATCCGCAACGTCGATCGTCCAACGCTTTCAAACTCGCCGTCATGATCCTCATCAATCTGGGAATCACCGGTCTATTGTTTGTTCCTCCGCTGATCTCTGCGTGGAAAGGACTCTCGACCCGTTTAGGGGAGTACGGTTGGATGAGTATCGTGTATGTCAGTGCCAACCTGATGGCTTACTTGGTGTTTATCGGTCATTTGCTGGTGGAGTGGTGTTGGGAAAAACTGAATTCGCGATGGACGGTTTGGACTCGCTGGAGTGCCCATGGGATGCTCCTCATGCTGGGTTACTTCTCTCAATCCCGCGCCTATTGGATCTACCTCCTCTTAGCCGGTGGACTCTGGTTGTTCCGTCATTGGGCTTCTCAACGCGCTTCATCGCGACGCTTCTGGACCTCGGTGTTGATTGGCGTTGGGAGTGTAGTCCTCTTGATTCTGGTGTTGAGGGCTCTTCCGCAAACGGAGACCTGGATTGCCACGTTATCCAATAATGTCACCGGGGTTTCCCTGGAAGGACGTTTCTGGTCCCTGGTGCGTTTGGTCTTCACCGATCATGCGCTCCTAGATGCTTCTACCCGTGAACGGATCGATTTGTTAAGCGCAGCCTGGTTCCAGTTCACCGCCAGTCCGATCGTTGGACAAGGCTTCGGGGCTTTCGCGACGCAAGCCGTCTATGCCCTTCAACGCGGCGTCTTCATTTTACGCAGCGGCTATGCCCATGCAGATCTCTTCGAACTGGCTGCCAGTACCGGACTTTTAGGGATTGGCATATACGCCGGAGCGATCTTGCCTTCCGTAAAAAAAGTTCGCCACGAGTCCTGGATCTGGATTGGGCTGGTGATTTCCTTGGCTACCGGCATGGTCTTTCGCATGTTGTTTGATAAAGCCATCTGGTGGATCCTATTATGCTTAGTGGCTCTACTGGCTAAGGAGAAGGATCATGCGTAAACCTCAACGCCTGCTGCTCATCCTGGCCCTTACTCTTTGGCTTGGGGCCGGATGGTTACGATTTGTGGAATCATCAGCCATTGCTACGGCATTTGTGGCGTATTCTCCGATTCAAGCTGGAGCTGCTCCGATGGCATCGGATGTCTGGGCCTTGCAGTCGGAAATCGAAACGATCCTGGATGAGAAGTCATCCGTGACTATCACTCTCGTATCCAACAGCCTCCACCGGATCGTGATCACTGTTGATCAGGAAACCACGGTCCCTCTAATCACCGAAGATATCCAAAGTGCCATCACGGCACTAGCGCAGACCCAACGACAACTGATCCGCGTTCAGATGCAAGATTTAAAGACCTTACTGACCACGCATCGACAAGCCGTTCTTCAACGTAAGCTGGAGATCGATACCGACGCCTGGCCGACCGATACCCTATTGATGACCCTTCAACAACGCGTCACGCAGGTCGAAATTCAGCTTTTGGTGGCTCAAGAAGAGTTGGACGCTGTGGCTTCCGAGTATCAATTGACCCAGGTCATGATCACCCCTCAACTCGATGTTTCCCCTTGGCTCTTTGGTTTGGGTGTCGTGATCGGAGGATTGGCGTTGATGTGGAGAGGCAAACCTCATGACTGATCCCTTGGTCTCCATTGTCATGCCGGTCTATAACCGATCGAACTTGATCAATGCTTCGCTTGAATCGATCCTTCATCAAACTTATCCCCAGTGGGAACTTTGGATCGTGGATGACGGATCGACGGATGACACGGTTGACGCCATTCACCGTTTGACCCGTGATCCAAGGGTCCATGTGATCGGCGCACCTCACACCGGGGTCGCAGGAGCCCGAAATACCGGGTTAGCTCACTGCACGGGAACCTACATTGCGTTCTTGGATTCGGATGATCGCTGGTCCTTGGATAAACTGAATACTCAGGTAAGGTTTATGCTGGAAAATCATGCCCTGATCTCCGTGGGTTACTTTATCGATCAAACCGACAATGAGGATCCTCACCCCCAATTGCGCACCTGCCCAAAGACCATCACGCTAAAGGGTTTACTCATCGATAACTGCATCCTGTTTCAAACCCTGATGGCTCATCAGTCACTCAAACAAGAACTCGTCTTTCCATCCCTGCGACATGAAGATTACGCCGTTGCGCTAAACCTTGTGATGAAAGATATTCCGATCCATGTCATCCCACAGGTCTTGGCTTACCGACGACGCCATTCCGCATCGCTCACGGCCAACAAGGTGCAATCCGCAAAGTGGCGATATTGGATTTATCGGGATATTGTCAAGTTACCACCGTTCAAGGCTTCACTGTACCTGATCGCTTATGCGTGGGTTTCATTGACCCGTCCAAGAGGTTCAGCATGAATATCCTCCATGTGTTGCATGGGCTTCAGTTGGGGGGTATGGCTGCTGTTGTGCACAATCTTTCCCTGTGTCATGGTTCCGATCACATCCACATCGTTGCGTTGACGCAAGACACGTCACCTCAAGCCCAACACCGTTTCCAAGCCCTCAGGGATGATCCATCCATCACCATCACGGTGCTCAATAAACCCCGTGGAAGAGGCCGTCTAAAAACCATTCGAACCCTTCGCCAACTCATCACCTCGGACATTGATGTGATGGTCGTTCATCATGAGCATTTGTTGCCCTTGGTGGTTCCAGCTGCTTTTGATAAACCCTGCCTTAAGATTCAAGTCATTCATAATGAAGTCCTTGACCTGGTCTTTTGGCATCGTCACGCGGGTTCCCGTTTCTTCGATCACTACGTGTTTGTCTCCGAAACGTCACGTCAAAAGAACCTTCCTCGACTCAAACTTCCCGACTCAAAAACCTCCACCATTCGTAACGGAATACCGCTTGAGGAGTTTACGCCTCCTTCAACTCCTCAACCCGTGTCCTTCCTCTTTGTTGGACGGTTCACAGCCCAAAAGAACTTGATGGGGCTGATTGATCGATATGAACGTTACGCTAATCGATCAACCCATCCGGCAACCTTGACGTTGATTGGTCAAGGTGAGGATCTTGATCACGTCACGGCACGCATCAGAACTTCTCCTGTTTCATCGTTGATTTCATTAGTTCCGGTTCAAGGGGATATGCCCAGTCTCTACCGAAAGCACAGTGTGTTGTTGTTGCCATCGCTCTATGAAGGAACACCCATGGTGATTCTGGAAGCCATGGCCTGCGGGATGGTGGTGATCGCTCATGGTGTCGGTGATGTAGCTTCCCTCATCGATCATTCCATCAACGGGATGGTGATCTCTCCCAACGATCCCGAAGGGTTCGTGAACGCTATGCTTTCGCTTGAAGCAGAACCTTTGCGATTACACCTGCGTTCGGCTGCGCTTGAAAAAGCCAAAACCTTCAGTGATCAGGCGATGGCTGCTCAATACACTTCCCTCTTCAAATCCCTAAAATAAATCATCCTGCCTTAGGGCAGGATGATTTCAAGTTGAGTCGTAATGGTGTCATGTACCGCTTTGACGGAGTCCGGTTGCGGATGAACCACAAAGAGGGGAACCGTTCCGTAACTGTA
>CAINEY010000054.1 GCA_903847945.1 uncultured bacterium
GGATAAACGAGTGGCGAAACACATCGCGGACATTTCCCTATGAAACGCGAGAAGATGAATCGACGCAAACGGAAACGGCGCATCCGGTGGAGAGTTCTGGGACCGTTCTTGGTCTTATTGACCTTGATTGGTTACATCCTCTACGTCCTGATTAATCCGCGCATCGTTCCGGTGATTCAACCGAAAACGGCCGTTTGCGATTATAACCTGACTCAGGCTCAGAATACACTAAAGACCTTAACATACACTGAAACCCTCACGATCGATGAGCACCTTTACTATGGGGAAACATTAAATCTGTATGAGGATCCCTTTGTGTTGGGGACGACCGATCCGTTAGTCGGTAAAACGCTGATCTTACGAAACGTGTGCTCCGGGGAAGAGTTGATTTTCCTGTTGGAAGCCACCATCGATCGCCAGATCCCGCTGGATACCTTACCCGAAGGCTTCTATGAGCTCTTCGTGTTGGAGAACCTCACCAAGAAACGTTTGGTGGCTCCTGCGGTGGTGTATGATGAATTCTTTACCTTGCGGCGTCATAATGGTCAAGGGATGGATATCGATCTGATGGCGGATCCGGATCTCATCGAATCGCCTTATGAGGATCGCTCGATCTTTGATCAACCGTATCTCTTTTTACGGGTCATGAAGGCGGATGTACCGGCCTTGATCTATGATGTGGTCATCGATCCGTCGCAGAATCAGCGCTCCAACGATGAAGGTTACGTCAAAGGGGATTTCAACGAAGCCTTGGCTTTGCACGCCAGTGCGGAGCTGTTAAAAGAGAAACTGGAAGCCTATGGGCTTCGGGTGTTGATCCTGCGTGAAGCGGATGAGATTCTGAACCGATATGGTCAAGGCGGACGCATGGATGTAGCCTACACCACGCGAGCCAAGTATTACATCGCCCTCGACCTAAACGTCAGTACGTCCCTGGTCGATAAAGGCGCTCGTGTTATTTACTCCTATTACACCACCAATCGCTTTGCGACCGCTGTTTTGGATGGGGCCTTGTTGACCGATGACCTCACCATTTACGGAATCGGATCTCCCGGCAATAAACCCGGTGTCGTTAGGGGAAAAGTCATCGACTTTTTCGATGTGAATGGCGATGTCCGTGAAAGCGGAGGCAAGATCCTCGGTGCCGGACAATACAGTGATGACGCCAAACTCAATGAAGGATTTGCCGCACAGAATCGGTTTGGCATGCAGGCGATCCTCTTGGATTTAGGCTTTATCACCAACCCCGCGGATTATGCGATCTACACCGCCCAACAGGACCTCCTGATGGAGAACATTGCCAAAGGCTTTGCGGAATACCTTCAACTGAGTCTAACCCCATGATCGTTCAAATTCTTAAGGGAACCAAAGCTTTTGGTTCCCAAACCGTTTTTGAGAACCTGGATTTCGACATCCGTGACGGTCAGAAACTGGCCCTAGTCGGACGTAACGGATCCGGGAAAACCACCTTGATGCACATCCTGGATCAGACCTTGACCTTAGATAAGGGCGATTTGATCAAGCCCCGCGATCTGCGGGTCGGTACGCTCGATCAGATGACCTTCAGCGATGAGAGCATCACGGTCGAAGCCATGCTGAAAGAACTGGCACGGGACTTTTTAGCCATGGAGCAACAACTGCACGTCCTGACACAGCGCATGCAGAGCGACCATTCCCAAGAACTCTTGGATGCTTATGCCACGTTGGAACATCGCTACGATGAGCTGGGTGGCTACACCTACCGTTATGAACACATGACGGTGGTGACCAAACTGGGTTTTACCGAACCTGAATTGCAGAAACGATTAAGCGAATTCTCCTCGGGACAGAAGACCCGACTGGCCTTTATCAAGCTCCTTTTAAGCAAGCCGGACTTGCTGCTGCTGGATGAACCCACCAATCACTTGGATTTGGCCACGGTCGAATGGTTAGAAGGCTATCTTAAGCATTACGAGAAAGCCATCCTGTTTGTCTCGCATGACCGTATGTTTATCGATCGCATTGCCCACGCCATCCTCGAACTGGAGTTTGGATCCTTGACGCGTTACCCGGGAAATTACACGCAATATGTAGAACAGAAAGCCCTCAATCAGGAGAAGCAACTTTCTGCTTACAAACGTCAACAAAAAGACATCGAACGCTTGGAGGCCTTGATCGAGAAGTTTCGCTACAAGAAAGACAAGGCGAAATTTGCCCAATCCAAGATCAAGTACCTGGATCGCATGGAGAAGATCGATAAACCTTCCAGCGATCAGAAGAACTTTAAAGCATCGTTCAGTTCACGTTTGCGCGGAGGGAAAGAAGTCCTCAAACTGGACCAATTGGTCATCGGTTATGATCATCCCCTGGCCAAGATTTCATTGACACTGCGACACGGTCAACGCTTAGCTATCCTGGGTCCCAACGGGCAAGGGAAGTCCACCCTCCTAAAAACCATTGTCGGACGATTGCCGGCATTGGGCGGGGAAATGCTGTTAGGTCATCAGATCGAGATCGGGTATTTCGACCAAGAACTGGAGACCGGTAAAGGCACTCAGACGGTCTTGGAAGAACTGTGGAATGCGTTTCCGGATTTGACCCATACGCAGGTGCGAACGGTCCTGGGCTCCTTCCTATTCACCGCTGATGAAGTCTTCAA
>CAINEY010000055.1 GCA_903847945.1 uncultured bacterium
AGAAAGTGGATCTGAAGAGTCTGAGTAAGGCCGAGCTGATTGCGATCATCGAGGTGTATGACGACATAAAAAAAGTGATGGCCTACCTAAGACAACCAAAGAAAAGTATCACGTCATCTTTGAATTGAAACACAAGTATCCAATCAAGACCCTGTGTACGCTTCTGAAGTGTTCCAGAAGCGGGTATTACGATTGGATTCGCTTAGGTAGGCCCACGCATAAAGCCCATAACGACGAATTGAGCGATCTGATACTCAACCAGTATCTGAGCGACACCAGACAGGGAATCGTTCAATTGAGAATGAATATAAAAGCGGTAAACGGGCTAAGTTTGACCAACTCCACCATCTACCGCTACATGCGACTTCTGGACATACGATCCATCACCGGTCGCAAACCCAAGAAGTACGCCAAGATTCCCCATCACGAGATTCCTAACCTTCTCAAGCGCGACTTTACCGCTACTGGGCCTAACCAGAAGTGGTCGATCGACGTCACCTACATCCAGACGTCTGAAGGCATAGAGTATCTGTGTGTGATCAAAGACCTCTACGACAGGAGCATTATAGCATACCGCCAATCGCGCTTTAACGACAACCCCCTGGTCATCGAGACCGTGAAGGAAGCCCTCACGAACGTCCCCAGACGACAACGGATCGGGCTGATCCTTCACTCCGACCAGGGCAGTCAGTTCACCTCGATCGCCTATCGAAGACTCCTCAAGCGGCGCCAAGTTCGACATAGCGTCTCTTACAAAGGCAGCTGCGCCGATAACGTCCCGATCGAGTCCTGGTTCTCACTCTTAAAGTGTGAATCCCTCAAACTTCACCGCTTAACCTCACGAAGTTTCGCCAAACACCTTGTCTCCGAGTACGTTATCTTCTACAATCAGCATAGATTACAGCAACAACTGAAAGAGCTGACGCCGCTTCAATATCGGCTGTCAGCTCTCACTTAAGTCTTTTATTTATCGTGTCCGTTTTAAGGGAATACGTTCTTAAGGTCTGTCTTTTTTAGATGATTTGAATTCCAGCAGCCCGCATCATGCTCAAGGCGTGCTCGTGAAATGAGGTTTTCGGATGGTTCGGTAAACCGAAGGTATCGACGGCTTTCTCGATCACTTGAACCGTGATCGGCAGTTTATGGGTTTGAGCGTAGGTTTTCATCGTTTCGGCAAATTGCAGCACACAGATGTCCGTACAACACCCGACACAGGTGTACGTCGTGATCTCCGGATGTTCCTTCAAGAAACGCTGGAAGCCTTCGGCGAAGAAGCCGTTGGTGGTGTTTTTTTCGATATCGATCACCTTATCGGCATAGGGCAAGAGTTCATCGACCAATTGCGATTCAACGGTACCTTTTAAACAATGCGGCGGATAAGCATCAAACTCCGCTGCCTGTTCGTCATGCGCATCTCGAAACGTCAATACCGGATCTTTACGCTTCAATGCTGCTTCGATTTCAGTTTGGATCGGAGGAATAATCTGGGCGATGGACGGATCCGCCAAAGGCCCATCAACAATGAAACCATTGATAACATCGATAACAACCAAAGCTTGAGTGGACATAGTGACCTCCACTTGCATTATAAGCCATTCTGCTCATCCTGTCAGGAAACACCCTTTAACATCGTGTAGAATTGTGGGAGTCGTTAATCAACGTGTGGACTCGTGTATAATAGAAAAGAATCAACGAAGGAGTCCTTATGAAAATCGCAGTAGCCGGAATGGGGTATGTCGGACTGGCCAATGGTGTCCTCTTGGCCCAACACCACGAAGTGGTGCTTTTGGACATCGTTCAACAAAAAGTGGACCTGGTCAATGCCAAGCAATCCCCCATCATCGATAAAGAACTTCAAGAGTACTTGAGCACCAAACCGTTGCGCCTAAGTGCCACTACCGATCCGCAAGTCGCCTTTCAAGGAGCGGATTATGTTTTGGTCGCCACACCCACCAACTATGATCCTCAGATGGATTATTTCGATACGCGATCAGTCGAAGACGTGATCACCAAAGCCTTAGCCATTCAACCTGATACGACCTTGATCATCAAATCCACGGTTCCGGTCGGTTACACGATAAGCATGCGGGAACGATTTGCGTGTCCTAACATTCTCTTCTCCCCGGAGTTCTTACGTGAGGGCAGTGCCTTATGGGATAGCCTCCATCCCTCCCGCATCGTCGTCGGCGATCGCAGTGAACGTGCCGTTCGCTTTGCGGAGTTGCTGAAAGAAGGGGCGATAAAGACGGATATCCAGGTTTATTTTACCGGATCGACGGAAGCCGAAGCCATCAAGCTCTTCTCCAACACGTACCTGGCCATGCGCGTGGCATTCTTCAATGAACTGGATTCCTATGCGGAAATCCGCGGCTTGAACACCAAAGAAATCATCGAAGGCGTCGGCAGCGATCCGCGAATCGGTCATCATTACAACAACCCTTCCTTCGGCTATGGCGGGTATTGCTTACCTAAGGACACCAAACAGCTCTTAGCCAACTACAAGGATGTCCCGCAAAACATCATGAGTGCGATCGTGGACGCCAACCGGACCCGTAAAGATCACATCGCCACGATGATCCTTAATCGCAATCCCAAGTGCGTTGGGATCTACCGTTTAACGATGAAAACCGATTCCGACAACTTCCGTCAATCCGCCATCCAAGGCATCATGAAGCGCCTCAAAGCCAAGGGAATCGAAATCATCATCTACGAACCGGCGCTCACTGAACCGGAGTTCTTCCGTTCGGCAGTCGTCCGTGACTTGGACGCTTTTAAAGCCCAAGCCGATGTCATCATCGCCAATCGCATGACGGATGATCTCCATGACGTCAAAGCCAAAGTCTACACCCGAGACCTGTACAGCCGCGATTAGCGGCTGTTTTCATGAAGTGCTTTTCGTTGAAAGCCACTCCGGTGCGTGTTATGATTTTTGCGATTGAAAGACCGGAACCATTATGCTCTTTAATTCCCTTGCGTACCTGATCTTCTTACCCACAGTATTTACGTTGTTTTGGCTGTCGCCGTTTAAATACCGTTGGATCTTGTTGTTGATTGCCAGTTACTATTTCTACATGTCCTGGAATCCGCAACTGGTGGTGCTTATTTTATCCACGACACTGATTTCTTATTCGACCTCGCTGTGGTTGGAGAAAACGGATAATCAACGCACCCGAAAGTTGTATCTGGCCATTGGAGTCCTCTCAAGCTTATTCATTCTGGCCTTTTTCAAGTACACCGGCTTCCTTTTGAGCATCGTGAACGATCTGGCTCGCTTGATCACCACCCAAGATCCCGGCTTCGCGATCAAACTTTTGTTGCCGGTAGGGATCTCCTTCTACACCTTCCAAACCCTCAGTTATGTCATCGATGTGTATCGCGGCACCATGAAAGCCGAGAAACACTTCGGGTATTATGCCCTGTTTGTATCGTTCTTTCCGCAATTGGTGGCTGGTCCCATCGAACGGCCGGAGAATTTGATTCCGCAATTGCGCAAAGAAACCTTCTTTGATCGCGCCATGGCTGTGGATGGACTCAAGATCATGGCCTGGGGCTTCTTTAAAAAGATGATCATCGCGGATTATGTCGCCCAAAGCGTCAACATGGTGTATAACCGGCCGGAAGCGTTCAGTGGATTCTCGCTGGTCATCGCAACCTTCTTGTTTGCGGTACAGATTTACTGTGACTTCTCCGGGTATACCGACATTGCAATCGGGTCAGCCAAGCTCTTTGGATACCGCTTGATGCTCAACTTCAACAGTCCCTACTTTGCTCAATCGATCCGGGAGTTCTGGTCGCGTTGGCACATTTCCTTATCGTCCTGGTTCAAGGATTACGTCTATATCCCCTTAGGTGGTAACCGCGTTCCGTTCAAGCGTCATTTGATCAACCTGTTTCTGACGTTTTTGATCAGCGGCTTATGGCACGGAGCCAACTGGACCTTTGTGATCTGGGGAGCCCTGCACGGATTCTTCATCGTCATTGAAAGCCTCATCGCGCACCTCAATCGTCATAAAACTCCCAAACCGGTAACTTTACCGCGCCAAATCCTAAAGACACTAGTGACCTTTGTCTTGGTTCTATTGGCTTGGGTGTTCTTCAGAGCCAATACCCTTTCCGATGCGATCAGCATCTATGGGGCCATGTTTGAAGGCATCGCCAATCCCCTTCAGTACGTGGAAAGCGGACTGCGGGCCATGCGCTTCTCCGATCCGGATCTGGTTCGTTTGAGCCTGATCATTCCGGTGCTCTTTATTTATGATGGGATCAACGTGAAAGGCGATGTGATGATTCGCTTGAATGCGTGGTCGAAACCGGCAAGAACGGCCCTCTATGTGGCCTTCGGTCTCTTTGCGATCCTGATGATTACCACCGTGACCAGCAATGCCTTCATCTACTTCCAATTCTAGAGGAACCCCTATGCGACCCTTTCTGAGAAATTTCTTTCTATATACCATAAGTGTGATGGGACTGTATGCTTTGGTTAGCGTGCTGATCTTTAGTCTTGTGGAAACTCCGATCACCAGTTATAACGCAGCCGCTGTGGATAAAAAAGCCCGCTTGTTGGCCTTGGATTCCCCCAAGATCGTTTTAGTAGCCGGCAGTAACTTTGCCTTTGGGATCGACAGTGAACTCATCGAAACCCAAACCGGTTATTCTGTCGTCAATCTGGGGTTGCATGCCGGAGTCGGTTATAAGTTTTACGCCGAAATGGCGAAAAGTAACCTCAAGGAAGGCGACATTGTCGTCGTCGGCTTTGAATATGATCTCTACAATGGGCTCATGGATATCGAATCGGTCCTGCATACCCTGGAGATCGATTGGACCTTGGCCGAAGACTTGGCTCCGGAAACCTGGGCGACCGTAGCCGCCGGTTTACCGCAGTACACCTTCAACCGGGCGATCAATACCCTTTTGGGTAAACGCTTGACCTACGAAGGGGTCTACAGCCGAGCCTCCTTCAACGTCTACGGGGACATCGCCGTGGATCGTCCATCCAACATCATGACCAATGCGGCCCGGGATGCCTGGGTCACCATCGATCCGTCGCTCGTAACGAATGATTTTAAGGACTACTTCAACGCCTACAAGGCCTATGTCGAATCCAAAGGGGCAACCTTGGTGTTCACCTTTGCCTCCTTGGATGAACTCAACCTGGATCCAGATTCCGACATCACCGGGTTTGTGGATCAGTTGGAAACTTTGGATATCCCGCTTCTGCATACTCCGCAAGAACTGGTTTATCCGGATGAGTACTTCTACGATACGCATTACCACCTCAATAATGCCGGGGTAGCGCTGAGAACCCAGTCCCTCATCGATCGCTTGATGCCTTACGTCAATCCCTAAGAAAAACCCGAGAGAACTCGGGTTTTTTGTGTTCAGTTGGTTGGCGGATAGTCCGCTTTGATCCATTGGTGAGAGCTGCCGTAGATGTCACTGTCGGTCACCAGGAAGAACTGACGCTTGTACTCGTAGAGTTGTTCGTAGAGGGGATCGAAGTGATAGAGCTTCCCATCCACCCGAACCAACAACCAATAGTGCAAAAGGAAGTGATCCGGCTCCGTACGGGAGTACCCTTCACCCTTGATCAAGGTGACTTCGAAACCGCCTTCCTGAATCAATTCTGCAGCCATGGAAGCATAATAGAAGCAGTTGCCTACCATGTTTTCAAAGGCGTACTTGGCGTATTCATCGAGCTTGTTGTAGTTATCGACGTTATAATCATTGGATGTATCCGAGCGATAACTCATCTCATCCAACAGAAAATCATAAATGGCCCGCAGTTTCTGCCGATCCGTCATCCCATCGGTTACCAGATCCGCATACACCGCTTTGGCGTAGTCTGTGGCTTTTTGATTGGCCGGATCCGCCATCGCATTCATCGTCAAGACCGTGGGTTTAGCCGCAACGATTACCGGACGTTCCAGGGTGGTCTCATTGCCGTCCTGATCCACTGCCTTAAGGATGACCGTGGAGGTTCCGAAAGCGTTAAGCACCACATCGGTATCATCCACACTGGTGGAATCTAACCCACTCTTCGCATCCGTTACCGTCGTAAAGGCCCAGTAGTCCGGATTCGTAGCGTTCAATTGCACATAGAGCGGCGCAAGCACAGTGATCTGCGGGGGCGTCAAGTCATTGACGACCGACACTTTCGCTGTCACTTCCGTCGCATTGCCGGAAGCATCGGTAACCACGATCGTCACATTCACATTCGCAACTTTTGAGAAATCCGGCGTCGATTTATAAGCCACCGTCGTGGCTTGAAGATCCGTGATCGATTGGATCAACGCCTGCGCTTCGATGAACTGTCCAACCTCCAGACTTCCCTCATTAACTTCCACCACCGGATCCGTCGTATCCCGGATCACCAACGTACTAGTGTACGTCTTATCATCCAAAACAAGTTGAACTTCGGTTTCACCCAAAACCATGGGATCGATCGTCGACAGGTCGGTCGTCAAGGTCGGGTTGGCTCCCAACGGCAAGCGTTCAAAGAACGATTCCGCCGTCAGGTTCAGTTCTCGTCCCAATTCCCAGACCACGGTGGACTTCACCTGAGTCTTCGCAAACAGGTTCATCCCCAACACTGAAAAAGCGATCAGTGCGAATGCACCGACCGCGATGAGAACTCCTTTGACTTCTTTACGCAAGCGACGTGGACTCATCCCTACTCCGTGATGTATTTCAGCCGGATCTTTTCGACTTTTTCGTTGACCATGGTCAAAATCAGCTGATACAGGTCTGACGTATACACCATCGTCAGCCCCTTCTCTTCATAGGTCTCCCCATATTTGGCGAGGACATCGTCCAAGGTCGAACCGATGCCGATTCCGCGGCCGGTCTTCGACGACCCCGTGAGTTCGATCTCCAGAATGTAATCATTGCCTTCATCGGGGAAGGTGTAAACGATTGCGCCGTCATAGGTATAGATGCGATCTTTACCGATGTAGAGGCAACTGTCCATTTCTTCGAAGTTGGTCCAGTCTTTGACCACCGGATCCGTATAATCCATGCCCGGCGTTAAGGTCTTGCCGGCCAATTTAAAGTTGACATCGTCAGGGGTAAACCCTGGTTTGGCGGTCCCGGAACAGGCTCCCAAGAGCATCACAATCACTATAAGCGTGAGGTATTTGCGCATGATTCCTCCTTGTGTGTGGAAACAGTTTTATTATACGCAGAATCGATCCAAAAAACAGTGAAAACGATTTAGTCTTTCAGATCCATGCGGTATTCGAAAATGAACTCTTCAGCCAATTGCCAAACCAGTGTGTACTCAAAGAGCTGATCGCCTTGGTAAGCGGTAATGGCCGTTTTGATGCATCCAATGCCCGGTTTGGCTTTGAGGACCTTGGCAATGTCACTCGGCAGGTTCACGGTCTTGATCAGGCGATCGGAACGATAGTCTTGGATGTTGTTTTGGGCGTAGAGCCTCGTATATAACGGCGTATCATCCACAGACTTGGTAGCCAAGGAAGGCATCGCCGTGATGTCGAAGTAACTGTCGAGGTAAAACACCGGGGTCGAATCGGCACTGAAGATCCGCCGCATCCGGTAAAAGGTCATTCCACTGAAGGCTTCCGGTAAGACATCGGGGTCATAAGCAACCTCTTCAATGGGCAGATCTCGCAAGGTAGCTACCTTTGAGCGGCTCTCGATCACATTGGCCAGATTGGTCAAGCGATCGAACATCTGCGGGTCGACGGCCTTCGCGTAGACCACGATCTCATCGCCCTGCTGTTCCAGCAGTTGCTCCTTGATCAACTTATCCAATGCTTTCTTAACATCCGATTCATCCACACCCTGCTGATCCGCTAGGACCTTTGCGGTGGGTAAGCGGGTTCCTGCCGCTACCGATCCTTCGATGATGTCACTGCCCAAGGCGTGATAGAATTGAACCCAATAGGCTTCTTTTGAGCGTTTGTCGATGTATTTTGGCGTGTTCATGGTTAGAGTCCTACCTGCATGGTGAAGTCGAAGAAGGGTCCCGGATAAATCGTTTCCACAACCGCCAAGACCTCGCCTTGATCATCGAAGAAGGTGCTTTCCGTGCGCATCATGGGGGTTTGAGCGTCGAGATTGAAAAGCTTGGCATCCAGTTTGGACAAACTGCGCTGCATCGTGTAGTTCTTCGATTGGCCGATGCGGTACCCATAGATGCCTCGGATCAGGTCTAGAATGCTTTGTGCACTCAAATCGTGACGATGAAATTTCGGATACTTGGCAATCGGCAGGTACGCATCCTGACGGTAAACGGGAATACGGTCGGCCAACCCCACGATCAGGATGTGGTAGTGATCTCCGACGATCTTGAAACCGTCGACGGAATTGAGCGTCTCACTGACGACGATGCGACGGCTCAAAGGATACTGATGGGCGATGTAGGCATCCACCCGATACAGTTGGGATGTCGGGATGGTGATGTGCGGACGACGATAAACCACGGGAGACTTCCCGCGTTCACGGATCACCAGGCCTTCATCGATCAACATCTGATAGGCCCGACGGACGATGACCCGACTGATGCCGATGAGTGAACACACCGCTTCTTCGCGCGGCAGTTCACAGAGGTTGGGCAGCTCTCCGGTAAGGATCGCTGTCTTGAAGGAGGTGTAGAGTTGACGATAAATCGGTTCTACGGAGAGTTTGTTCACACTGAGGTAATTCATACGGTAATCATAGGCGCTTTGTATACAAAACGCAAGCATCCTGTATGACATTCACACAATTTAATACAATCTTCACTAGTAAAAACCGCCGAAGCGGTTTCTAGAGTTGATAGAGCGCGGTGGCCTTTTCCACCAGGTAATCCACGTAGTACTGCGGATTGAAAGGTTCCCCGGTGACCTTCACCAGGAGTTCTTTGGGTTCATAGATGCCCCCGTGAGTGTGGATCTTCTCCGCCAACCAGGCCTTGATGGCTTTGAAATTGTTGGCGAGGAGGGTCGCTTCGACATCCATGTCTTTGCGTAAGGCGTGCATCCATTGGGCACTGTAAG
>CAINEY010000056.1 GCA_903847945.1 uncultured bacterium
ATTCAATGCACTGATCTTCAAATCCTGTGAAACCTTTGAGACACGATAAACCTTCAGGGCCATGAAACCCACCGGCAAGGACTCAATCAACGATTCATCACAGCGAACAGGCATAATCTCCTCCTCGTGCTGAACCTGGCTTCCTAAGCCCATTGTAGCACTTGCAGTGGAGTTTGTACGATAATGTGGTCATAATCACAAAAATGTGCTCTTGTGTTTGGTTGTGAGGTTGCTATAATGGGGAAGAACGTTTATGAACCCGAAAGCGTCCTATACTGACGTCCGTTTCGATAAATCCCCTTGGGGCATGATGGAGTTGCGACTGATCACCGATCCAATGTCACAGAAAGACATCGAAGTGATCTCAATCAATGCTGCCGGTGCCCGCTTTTTCGGTTTACCGCAATCAGCCATGATAGGGCAATCTTTAGATACGCTCTTTCCGAGCCTACTGGTTCAGTACTTTGATTGGTGTGGCTTTTTTAGTGCGTTACCTTTGGATGGCACCTCGAAAGAGACCCAACAATACGTCCCCCAGTTTAATCGTCACGTGTGGGTGAGTGCTTTTAGACAGAATCCTGAACACATCGTGGTTTATTTTCAAGATGTCACCCAGGCAGTCAACGATCAGGCTGATCGTTTGGCGATCATTACGGCTTTACGGGATCTGGTCATGGAGATCGATGAAGGCGGTCGATTCAAAGATCTGTATACCGCAGATCCCACTCATCTTTTCTTACCTCGTCAACAACTGATCGGACGACGGATCGATGACATCTATCCGGAACCGTTCTTGTCGCAGTTCAGGGAACTATTGACGCAGGCCCGTAATCTGGGGGGACGGCGGGAACTAACGTACCGGTCGTACTTACCGGAGGATGCGCGCTGGTTTACCGCGGAGTGCCGGTACTTGAGCCGACCTGATGGGGGAATCTATCTGGTTGGGATCAAGGATATCACGCGTGAACACGACTTGGAAACGCAAGTCGCCCATCAACAGGATTTCTTTGAGTTGGTAGCCCGAGGGTCGAATGACGGAATCTTCGATCGTGACCTCCGGCATAACATCAACTACCTTTCTCCGCGATGGAAAGAAACCTTGGGGTATCGTGATGAGGAGCTGGAAAACAGCCAAGAGACCTTCTTCAGGCTTCTACATCCGTTGGATCGTGAGCGTGTCGAAGCATATAACAACGCCTTTGAACACGACAAGAATGCCCATGACTATAATCTGGAGTTCCGTATGATTCATAAGGATGGACATCCGGTCTGGATCCGTTCCCGAGGAACGTTGCAGCGGGATGAACGAGGCCAAGCCCTACGATTGACGGGCTCTCATACCGATATTACCGCAGAACGTCTGGCTCAGGAAGCCTTAGCGGCCAGTGAAGCGAAATACCGTCTGATTACTGAACACGTCTCCGATGTCATTTGGGTGTTGGCTTTGGATCCCATTCGGATAACTTATGTCAGTCCGTCCTTACGCAAGTTGCGTGGTGTTGATCCTCAATCGTTATCGGGTTTGCCTTTTGAGGAAGTGGTTCGTCAGATGGGTTTATCGACTTTGGGAAATCAGTTGGGCATCGATGCGAAACAGATTCGACAATATCCCAATCAATCCATCGATCGGGTTTTTGAGGTGGAAACTAAGCATGCGGATGGACATCCGATCTGGTTGGAGATCAACACATCGATGAGAACTGTGGAAGGCGGAGGCATCGAAGTGGTGGGGGTCAGCAGAGATATCACGCACCGCAAACAAATCGAAGCAGAGTTGAAGTACCTCAGTTTCCACGATCAATTGACCGGACTTTATAATCGGGCTTATTACGAAACCGAAATGGCCCGTCTCGATGTGGAACGCAATCTGCCGTTGAGTCTCATCTTGTGCGATGTCAACGGACTCAAGATCACCAACGATGCCTTTGGCCATCAAGCCGGAGATCAATTATTGATTGAATTTGGGAATGTGTTGAAGCGTACCTTGCGTCAAGACGACATCATCGCCCGAGCCGGAGGCGATGAGTTTGTGGTCCTGTTACCCAAGACTGATCTTCATCATGCCCAACTCTTGGTACAACGGATCCGGGAAGCCATGGCTGAAGTAAAACCGCTTCAGTTCAAGCTTTCCGCATCGATTGGGACCGCTACGAAGATCGAGGCCTCAACTCCCTTCAGCGAAGTCTATAAAGCGGCGGATGATCATATGTACTCGCAGAAGATCGCCGATCGGCAGGATTTTAATGCACATCTCAAGGATCTGATGATGAGTTCACTTATCGACAAACATCCGTTGGAGAAGTCACACAGTGAGAATGTTCGTCGCATTTCCAAACTGATAGGCAATGTGATGGGCTTGGAAGACCAGCAACTGGAGGATTTGGAAGAGGCAGCTTTCCTGCACGACATTGGTAAAATCGGTTTGGATGAAGCCATCGTTCGAGATCCGTTTGTCTTGAGTGAACCGGATATTGCTGCCTTCCGCCGTCATCCTGAAATTGGTTACCAAGTCTTAAGATCAGCCTATGAGTTCTCGGGCATCGCTGAAATTGTTTTGACCCATCACGAAAACATTAACGGAACCGGATATCCAAAAGGCCTCAAGGGGGATCAGATTCCGCTGGCAGCCCGGATCATTCATGTCGCCAATGACTATGATGTGTTAATGCAGCGTCAAGGGTGTTCTACCACGAAAGCAGTTGAGATGTTACGGCAACGTCGCGGGATCGAATTGGATGCGCAAGTGGTCGATGTGTTTATCGATCAGGTCTTAAATTTCAGATAACGGTCCTTTACGGACTGTTTTTTTATGGTATCGTAGAAGAAAGAACCCGGGAGGTCGTATGATCATTCAATGCCCGGATCGGAAAAAGCTGACGGCGGTTGCTTTAGGTAAACTCCCCAGCGATCGGATCCTTTTTAACGCAAACATCCTGAATGTGTTGACCGGAACCTTCCACAAAGGTGAGATTTGGATCGTGGATGGGTTTATCGCCCATGTCGCTTATCATGAAACCCCGGGAAAGATCGGCCAAAGTATCGAGTCGACCGATCTTCACGGAAAGACCGTGATTCCGGGACTGATCGATGCGCACGTGCACATCGAGAGTTCAATGTTGACACCACGGCGGTTTGCGGAAGCCGTTTTGGTGCATGGAACCACCACCGTGATTACCGATCCGCATGAGATCGCTAATGTCTATGGGATGGAAGGCATCGCCTACATGCATGATGCAGCGTTAGATCTGCCGCTGCGGGTCTTGATCGATGTCCCTTCCAGTGTCCCTTCGGTACCCGGGTTAGAAAATGCCGGGGCCACCCTGGAAGCCAAAGACGTGGTGAATGCATTTGATTTGCCTCAGGTCTTGGGCTTGGCGGAAGTGATGGACTCCGTAGGTCTGGTTCATCATGAAGATCGGGTCACTTCGATCGTGGAGGCTGCCCATCGTCATCATCGCTTGATCCAGGGTCATGCCCCCATGGTCAGCGGACAAGCATTATCAGCCTATCGGATTGGCGGACCGTTCTCTGACCATGAAGCGACCTCCGCAGAAGAAGCCTTGGAGAAGATCCAAGCCGGGATGATCATCTACGCCAGACATTCCTCGATCTCACCGGATTTGCCGGAAATGGCGAAACTGATTAAAAGCCTTATCTATAAAGACCGCGTGTGTTTATGCACGGACGATATGGAAGCGGAAGACATGGTGCATCGCGGACATCTGGATGACGCGATC
Organism: uncultured bacterium; assembly: GCA_903847945.1. Taxonomy (GTDB): domain Bacteria; phylum Bacillota_I; class Bacilli_A; order Erysipelotrichales; family Erysipelotrichaceae; genus UBA2212. The sequence goes on from CAINEY010000056.1 coordinate 3,738, forward strand.
AACACGCTGGTCAAACACGGCGTTGATGGGATCGACGCGATCCGTATGGCAACACTCCATACCGCTTCAGCCATCCATGAACCGTGGTTAGGAGCCATCGCTCCGGGATGTGTAGCGGATCTTGTCGTGGTGTCGTCGCTGAAACCTCTGGTGGTCGATCAGGTGATCACGGGAGGTGTCGATGTCGTGATCGGCGGTGAGCTGACTCATCCGATCCCCAACCGTCACTGGCCCTTGGAACACCGCAACTCAATTCACCTGAATCCCTTATCCCGAGCGTCATTTTCCGTCAAGACTCCGATTCAAAACGGAACGCTTCAGGTCAATGTGATGGCGTATGATTCGTTGACTGCACTCACCACGCATGTGGAAGTGACACCGCTGACAGTTCAAAACGGTCAGTTGGTGTTTGAGGATCCGACGATTCATTATGTGGCGGTCATCAATCGTTACGGTAAAGGAACCCAAGCCGTTCATGTGGTCAAAGATACGGGATTGATGCGTGGAGCCTTTGCTTCCACCGTTTCCCATGATAGCCATAATCTGGTGGTGGTCTATCGGGATTCTTCAGAGGCAGTTCTGGCTGCGAATACAGTCATTGCACAACACGGGGGGATGATTGCTGTACGGGATCATCAACTGTTGGGTCAATTGCCTTTGCCGGTAGCTGGTTTAATGGCGGATGTTCCCGCAGAACAGATGGCTCAATGGGCTCAGACGATGAAATCTGCCTTGCAGGAACTGGGCATCACCGAACCACAGAATCCCTTATTGCGCATGGCGATGATTGCCTTACCGGTGATCCCCCGCGTAAAAATGACCGATCTGGGATGTGTGGATACCGAAACTCAGACGTTCATTCCGCTCTTTGACAAAGAAAAGCCCTGATTACAGGGCTTTGGTTTTTAAATAGTCTTGAAGGATGGGAAAGTAATCCACATCCGAATCCAACATGTGATCAATAACAACGTTATTGAGCACAAACAGGAAGACTGCTTTTGAGGAGACATCGGCTCGTTCCAGAAGCAGGGCAGCTTTTCCCAGCTCTGACTGATGGATTGCGTGATGATGGGAAGCCTCTGAATAACCGATCTCATTGAGGATTTTTTCCTCATCGACGAAGTGGGCGGTAACCATTGCCGCCAAACGTTTCGTTAAGGGTAGCAATTCCTCAGGTTGAGCGTGCAAGATCGAATTGGAGAATTCAACCAAGGCTTTGTGTTGGGCATCGATGCGCGGATGACCGGATTCCCATTGCGGATCCCATTCCAAAGGTACTAGGATGTCTGCATCATCACTAATGATGAGATCCCGTCCGCCGTGTTTGGCGGCGTATAGGTTATGGTCGGCCCGCTCATAGAAGGAGTCTTTGGTTTCACCGCGACGGAACTGAGCAATCCCGAAACTGGCGGTGTAGGTGCCGGCAATCGGATGTTTGTTCTGTCGTAAGGCTCGTTGAATCTTTCGGGCAACCACGAAGGCTCCGGAACCGTTAGTGTCCGGCAACATCAATACGAATTCTTCACCTCCGATACGGAAGAGAAGGTCGGTGTTACGAACGGTACCTTTAGCGATGTCGACGAGTTGTTTCAATACTTCATCGCCCACCGGATGTCCGTATTTATCGTTGACCTGTTTGAAAAGATCCAAGTCAAAGGTAATGATAGAAAGCGGAGAGGCATGACGTTCGATGCGGGTCAGCTCTTCGGCTAGTTTAACATCGAAGTACCCGCGATTGAAGGCGTGAGTCAAGGGGTCGGTAATCGACAGGTCGAAGAGGCGAGTTGTATTCTGATCCACCAGATTTCGGAAGTATGCCACGGAATTGGCTATGCCGGCGATGTTGATGAATGTGTTGACAATCAAAAAGGAAAAGGATTGAGCAGGAGTCAAGACGAACTGAAGGCCTTGTTGATTCAGGATGGCATACGCTAAAATCATGAGCAAGATTTCGGTGAGGACGCCAAGAACACGCCAATACGCCTTCCAATCGGTAAACATGATGAGACCGGCCAAATTGAATATGAAGAAGTCAAATCCGGAGGTCACTCCCAGTTGAGTAATCAAGAAGACACCATGCAGGCTCATGGTCGAGATATAAATAAACGAAGCCATTCTCGGTCGTTTCGGATTGATCCAAACAACGAAGGCATTGATTATTAAAAGTACTAAACTGGTCCATGGTAAAATCGGATTACCGATCACCCAGAATACGAGCATGTACAGGCTCGTAGCCACTAGAGAACCGATGTAAACGAGATTGGATTGGACAACAAACCGTTGATAATCAAACTCGGAACGTACACTCATGGATACATTATAACAAATCCAACCCTAATAAAAACATCCCCGAAGGGATGTTTAAGTGGGTTGACCAATGATTTTTAAGAGCTCTTGTAGCTTTCTTTCGTCCTCAGGATTTAAGCGATCGAGTATCGATCGCAACGTCGCCACATGATCCGGATACACGCGATCCATCAGTGTTCGTCCGGAGGAACTCAAACTCAACTGGACACTGCGTTTATCGTCCGCACTGATGGTACGCTCGATCAGTCCTTTTTCGACTAATCGCTGGATCACGTAACTCATGGATGAATGGGCGATAAGGACTTTAGCGCTGATGACGTTGGGAGTCAGTGAACCTTTGTGGTAAAGGACCTCCAAGGCAGCGAATTCGGTGGGGTTGAGCCCAAAGCGTTCGGTTTGGATCTTGATCTGTTCATCCAGAGCGTTCTTGGCCCGGAAGAGGATCGTGATCGTTTTGAGGTCGTTCATTCGAAGGTCTCTTTGGGGAAGACTTTGGTGGAACGAACGGTATCGATGGGACGAACCACGGATTCGACGTAGACACGTTGATGACGGAAACGCGGCGGTAAGGCCAGTTTTTCACCCAAGGTTTCATAGGGCTCTTCGTCATCGATGAAGCCGGGACCTTCGGTGGCAAATTCAAAGAGGATGCCGGGGTAGAGGCGTGTGTAGAGGGACTTGAAGTAGAAGCGATCGACGAGTCCGGAATGACCGGCTTTCACGCTGTTGAGGGTTTGGATCCACTCGTTGAGCTCGTCTTGGTCTTCAATACGGAAGGCCACGTGATGAACGCCGCCGAATCCTTGAAGGGCCGGTTGACGATCCGTGACTTCCTCCAGGATCACCGAGGCTCCGTTACCGCCTTCGCCCATTTCGAGAAGCGTAAAAGGCGCATTGCGCAGCACTTCACGCATCCCCATGACTTGGGTGAGGATGCTGACCATGCGTTGAGCTTGGTTGACACGGAAGAAGATGGGGCCTAAACCGAGGATGGCGTATTCATCGGGAACCGGGCCTTTGTGCCACGGCTCTCCAGCGGCGACACCGTCAACGCCTTCATCGGAGAAGAGG
>CAINEY010000057.1 GCA_903847945.1 uncultured bacterium
ACTAGACGCTTTGTTACTCCTAAGAAAAGCCCTTCCGTGAGGAAGGGCTTTTCTTTACGCTGCTTTCTTTTTATAGACGAGGAAGTAATAAGCCAGACCGCCACCGATCAGGAGCACAGTACCGATCAGGTACACTAAGCCCCAATTGAAGCCGTAATAGGCATCACTGTCGACCAACACCATCAGGGTTTGAGCCGGGACAGTGATGGTCTTGGAGCCGATGTCGGCCAGTTTCGTGGTTCCGGCTTGATCACCATTGACCACCACGACCCAACCGCTGTCTTCCAAGGTGACCTGAACTTCGGTTTCATTGGCATTGATGAGGACGGCGATGGTATCCCAGTCGTCTCCGTTGGCATTGTTATTAAGGGTGTAAGCAACCACATTGGGCAACTCGGTTTCGATGAAGGACAGGTTGGCCTTCACATCGGCCGCCGTGGTCATGCGGAAGGCCGGGTGGGCTTTACGCAAGGCAATCAGACCGGCAAAGTAGTCGACGTTGGACTGGTATTCGTCCTTGCGGGACCAATCCAAACGGTTGACACTGTCGGGAGCGTTGTAGGAGTTCTCATTGCCGCCTTTAGTGCGCAAGAAGTCGGCACCGGCATGAATAAACGGTATGCCTTGAGAGGTCAGCACAATGGCGTTGGCCATGCGATGCATCGCAATCAGCTGTTCGACGGAAGCTTCCGGATTGGTGATGACGAGCTTGTCCCACAAGGTCAAGTTATCATGCGCTTCGACGTAGGAGACGATCTGGGTCGGCGAGGTCGCATAAGCAAACTTGGAGTACTTGACCGATGGGTAATCGATCTGTCCGTGCAAGGTCGAGGCAACGATCCCAAACTTCAGGGATTCTTCCAAGCCTTGACCACCGTTGACGAAGCCTTTGTCGGTCTTGGTGAAGACGTGGCCTTTGATGGCATCGCGCAGATCATCGGAGAAGACAGCGATGTCGTTGAGTTGGGACACGTTCTTCTTAAGCGCTTTTTCTTCATCGGGAAGCGGACTTCCGCCACCGGTCCATCCTTCCCCATAAATAAGGATATTGGGGTTGATGGCTTCGAGTTCGTCTTTCAGCATCGCCATGGTTTCGATATCATGAAGGGCCATGAGGTCAAAGCGGAAACCGTCGATGTGGTATTCCTGGACCCAGTACTTGACGGAGTCGATGATGTAACGGCGCATCATGGCGCGTTCGGAGGCCGTTTCATTGCCGGTTCCCGACCCGTTGGAGAAGCTGCCGTTAGCGTTGTAGCGGTAGTAATAACCCGGAACGATCTTGGAGAAATCGCTGTCCGCAGAGGCTCCGGTGTGGTTATAGACGACGTCCATGACGACAGCGATCCCGGCATTATGCAGGGCCATCACCATCTGTTTGAATTCATTGATGCGGACGTTGCCGTCATACGGATCACTGGAATACGAGCCTTCAGGCACGTTGAAGTGCTGCGGATCGTAACCCCAGTTGAAGCTGTTGTTTTCGAGTTTGGTTTCATCGATCGACCGGAAATCGAAGCTGGGCAGTAAATGCACATGCGTGACTCCCAGTTCTTTGAGGTGATCGATCCCGGTCTTGGATCCGCCAGGAGAGGTCGTACCTTCTTCGGTGAAGGCCAAGTACTTGCCTTTGTTGGCGTCGGAGATGCCGGAATCCGGATCGATGGAGAAGTCACGGATGTGGAGTTCGTAGATGATGGCATCGGTGTTGTTTTCCAAGCGCTGGTAATCATCCTGATCCCAGCCTTGCGGATCGGTGCTGTCCAGATCGACCACCATGG
>CAINEY010000058.1 GCA_903847945.1 uncultured bacterium
CATGAACTCCAACAAACTGTTACTGATTGTTGTGGCGATCGCCTTGGTCTTGGGCTGGTTCAAGATTCTCATCGTCTAAGTTGACGAATCGCTCCTCCCCGAACCGTCGGGGAGGAGCTTCTTTTTCTAAGAGAGGAACAATTCATGCGAAACGAATACTTTACCGTCATTGAAGCCTTATTGAAAGAAGTCGAAGCTACCCAAGGGGAGAACATCACCAAAGCGGCCCATCTGATCGCCGACTCCATTATGAGTGGAGGCATCCTGCAAGCGTTCGGCAGCGGACATTCCTATGCAGCCGCCATTGAGATCACCGGTCGTGCCGGCGGGCTCATTCCGGCCAAAGCCATCAAAGAACCAGCCATGGGTGCTTACGAATCCATTGAAGGCGTTGGAGCCCTTTTCATCAAACGCAGTGATTTCCGCAAAGAAGACGTCTTCGTTCTGATTTCGAACTCCGGACGCAATCCGTTGCCCATTGAAATCGCCATGCGTGTCAAAGAAATCGGTGCCAAGCTCATCGTGGTTACCTCCCTGGAAGCCAGCAAACAACTGAGTTGCCGGCACAGCGGCGGGAAGAACCTCTGGGAATTTGCCGATGTGGTGCTCGATAACCGGGTGCTTTTTGGTGATGCTTCCATCGACGTTCCGGGTTTGCCGGTCAAAGTATGCGGAACCTCTTCGATTTCTGCTGCCGCGATGTTGAATGCCGCGATTCTGGAAGCCATCCAAATCATGGTCAAAGCCGGGTATTTCCCGCCGGTGTACATGAGTGCCAATGTCGATGGCGGTCCGGAATTCAATGAAAAACTGACGCAGAAATACGCCGATCGTTTATACCGGCTCTAATCATGATCGCACTGGGAACCCTCTCGGTCAGCATCAACCCGCATCAGCCGGTCAAACAATGCGGTTTCATCCAACAAACCCAGCCGGTCTTCACGGTTCATGATCCGTTGATGTTACGTCTATTACGCCTGGATACCCCGCAAGGCCGTATCATCCATGGGGTCTACGACAACATCGGTCTCTCCTTAGATCAGGCTCAAGAAGTTCGTACAGCCCTCAAAGCGCTGTTTACCGATCCGACCGAAGTCGTTCTCTCGTGCACGCACACCCACTTTGGGGGCGATCCGCACGATGCGACCTACTTCGCCCAATTGAAGACCACCACACTGGACGCCGTTCAATCGATGACAGTGCATCCCATCACGGATCCGCGGGTCTCTTTCGTCAGTATTCCGTTTACCGGTGTCGGTCAAAGCCGGATCTCCAACCATACCGCCAATGTGGTGTTGGATGTGTTGAGTTTCTATGACGGCAATCGTCGCTTAGCGACTCAAGTCATCCACAACTGCCACCCGACCATTCTTAACGGCGATACCCCATTCTTCACAGCCGAGTATCCCGGGGTGATGGTTCGTGCCCTTGAAACCCGTTTTCCTGAGGAATCCTTTCAGTTCCTTCAAGGCGCTGATGGGGACATTTCGACCCGCTTCACCCGCAAGGCGCAGAGCATCGAGGAAGTGGAACGCCTGGGAACGATCTTAGCTAACGAAGTCGAACGACTGTTAACGCAGCCACTTCGATCTGCACCGTTGACTTTAAAAACGGTCTCCCGACAAATGCCGTTGGTTCATGAGCTCAAGGATCTGGATAAACTCAAAGCTAATCCTAATCCGTCGCCACGTGAACTGGAAACGATCGCCATCGGCCGCAAGGTCCTGGAGAACCTTAAACCACGCTTCCACACCTTACCTAAAGAAGTCGAATTGACTGCCGTTCATTACGGTCCCTACACGCAAGTGTACGCACCCAATGAACTCTTCAGTGATTACCTGAAGGTCATACCCAAGTCTCGGGCTTCCTTGGTGTGTTATTCCCAAGGGTATGCGCCTTACGTCAGCGGCTTGGAAGAATTACCCTTGACTTACGAACTCTTCACGGACACGTACAGTGCCGCTACCAAGACCCTGCTTTACCAAACCCTCGCCGAACTGGCTCAAGGAGATTAACATGCGCGGTTATTTGCTGATCAGTCACGGAACTTACGCCCCCGCTCTCAAATCATCGTTAGCGATGATCACCGGCGAGTTGGACCAGGTGGTCGCGGTAGGACTTGAACCTTCCGACGGACCCGAGAGTTTCACCGCCAAGATGGATGCCCAACTGGCCAAGATGACCGCTTACGACGAAATCATCGTCTTCACCGATCTCTTGGGTGGCTCACCGGGTAATGAAGCGGTTAAGAAATTCATGGCCAATCCTCGGGTCCACATCGTGGCCGGCATGAATTTCCCGATGTTGTTGAACACGGTCTTGTCGGAAGGCATTGATCTCAGTGCCGTGGTTCAGTCCGGAAAAGACGGCATTGTGGACGTCAAAGCCTTCATCCAAGCCAGTTCAACCGATGATGATGAGTAACGAAGGGGAAACCCTTCGTTTTTATTTGCGAATGAACTATCCCTTGGTGTAAAATAAGGCAATGAACCTCAAACACCCGGCTTTTAAAGCCGCATTCCCACTCACGCTACCGGTTATGGCCGGTTATTTGATGTTGGGCATGGCATATGGCATCCTGATGAGCGAGAAGGGGTTCCCTTTCTACTGGACCTTCATCATGAGCTCCGTGGTATTTGCGGGGGCGTTACAGTATGCCTCGATTACCTTACTGGTTTCAGTGTTTGATCCGTTGACGGCCTTAATCCTGGCGATCTTAGTCAACATCCGGCACTTGTTTTATGGAATCGCAATGCTGGAGAAGTTCAAAGGCTTAAAAGGTAAGTTCTTCATGATCTATGGGATGGCTGACGAAGCCTTCTCCATCAACGCAACCGTAACCCCTCCCGATCATGTTCAACCTCACCAGTTTTATCTCTGGACGACCGGGTTGTGTTATCTGTATTGGCAGGTGGCGTGTTGGAGTGGGCATCTGGTCGGTGGTTTTATTCCTGACTCGATCAAGGGTTTTGACTTTGTTTTGACCGCACTTTTCTTCGTGATGTTTCTGAATCAGTGGTCAACGCCTTCGAATCGAAAAACATTGATCCTGGGGGTTGTGATGACCATTCTGGCCCTTCTTGTGTTCCCAAGAGCTCAGTTCTTATTGGGAGCGATGGTGTTGATTATTCTTAGTTTGTTTATCGTGGAAGGGAAGGTGCGTGTATGACGGATCTTCAATTTCTGATTACCGCAGTGGCATTGACTGCCGGAACGATCGTTACCCGTTTCTTACCCTTTATCCTTTTCCCTGATCATAAGCCGATTCCAGCGTGGATCCGATTCTTAGCGGAACGTTTACCGTACGCCAGTATCGGGATGCTGGTGGTTTATGCCCTCAAAGATACGGCGATTTTCAGCGTTCCTTATGGGTTGCCTGAAGCAGTTTCACTTGGGATCATTACCCTGGTGCATCATTGGAAACACAACACCCTGCTTTCCATTGGAAGTGGCGTACTGATATATCTATTTTTAATGAATTTTGCAATGTTTTTTTGAAACTATTTCCCGATAATCTCCCTCGAACACAGTGACAAGCAATCCAACTGGATTTTTTGTCAGATAGTATTCATTGCATCGCTTCTTTAGCGGCGTATAATGAAATTAAAGAATGAAGTAGTGTTCGGCAAACCATCTGAAAAGGTGGGACGCAAAGTTCGACGTCTAACGCGTGATCTCACGCCATGACCGGTCAATTGCATCAGCCGTTTTTATTTCCAATACACTTGATGTGTACTTTCGTCGGAAAGGAGGACTTTTGGAACCTACCGAAGCAAACTGTCCCACATCGCCCCATCACCAAGTACAAAGGCAAACCATCCGAAAGGGTGGGACGCAAAGTTCGACGTCTAACGTAGCAATACCATGACCGGTCAACCGCACTTCATCAGTGTTGTTGCCGGTCATTTTATTTGAAGGAGAAAGGAACCCTATGAACGGATTCAAAAAACGCTTAACTCGCATTCTCATTGTCCTTATGCTCATGTTCTACCATGTGCCCGTATTAGCTGCCCGCCCCAGTTCTGGTGCGGACATTGAAATTGACATTGACAAATTCAATGTTGATACAGCTTACGAAATCACTTATGAATGGACTCTCGATAAGTCCGTGGATGACAGTGAGCTGTTTTTGCATGTCGGAGATAGCCAAACAGTAAATTACACGGTTTCGGCTACAAGAACCTTAACTTCGACATTTAGCATTACTTACACGATTAGGATTGAAAACGATGGACCTGGGACAGCGCAGTTCGACTTAGGTGTCGAAATTGCCAAACCCTCAGGTTCCCCGGTCTATACAACTCAATACTTGGAAACAGTGAGTTTAGCTGATGGAGCAGAGTTCAATAAAACGTATACGACCGAGTTCCAGATTCCCGGGATCGCTTCCAACCTCGACCCTCTCAAAATCTCTGCAGTGATCACGGAACTGAATAATTCACTTGACGATGTCAGTCACGGAACTTCACCGGCCGTCAACTTCGCTGATACCCCGACGGGGACTTACAACGAGTCCTTGATCGTGACCGACAGCTTTGCCGGTGCTGGACCGTGGACTTTCACGGATACCGGTTCGGTGACGTACCAACGCACCTTCACCGCGAATGCGTTGTCGACTGTGGTTTATGACAACACCGTAACCTCGAATACCTTGCAGAACGTGACCCCGTCCGTCTTGACGGATACGGTCAGCGTCTCTGTGACCGGTGTCAACAGCTTACCGGTGGCGGATGACAAGAACATCAATGTCACGGAAGGCGGCAGCTATTCCGGTAGTGTCACAGCCAGTGATGCCGACGGCGATGACTTGATCTTCGAATTGGTCAGCGGACCCTTGTATGAATCTTCCTTTACGTTCAACCCGGATGGAACCTTCAGCTACACGCATGACGGTTCTGAAAACCACAGCGACAGCTTCACCTTCAAAGTGTCAGATGGCTTCGGGTACTCGAACACAGCGACCGTGTCCATTACGGTCGATCCGGTCAACGACGCGCCGACCGCTAACGATGATTCCTTCGCCGTTGACGAAGGCAATACCCACAACGGAAGCGTCAGTGCATCCGATCCTGAAAACGATTCCTTGACCTTCATCTTGGTCACTGGTCCGTTGCATGGATTCCTGACCTTCAACGATGACGGCACCTTCACCTATGAACATGACGGAACGGAAACGACGTCCGACAGCTTTACGTTCAAAGTGTATGATGGCGCTCTGTACTCCAACACCGCGACAGTGACCATCACGATCAATCCGGTCAATGATGCTCCGGTCGCCAATGATGATTCCTTCAGCGGCGATGAAGGCGGAACGATTTCCGACTTCGTGACCGGCAGTGATGCCGATGGCGACACCTTGGAGTTCATCCTGGTTAGCGGTCCGTTATATGCCTCGTCCTTCACCCTCAACCCGGATGGAACCTTCACGTATGTTCATGACGGTTCTGAAAACCACAGCGACGGCTTCACCTTCAAAGTGAATGACGGCAGCGTGGATTCCAATGTGGCCACCGTGGTCATCGCGCTTAATCCGGTCAATGATGCTCCGGAAGCCGATGATGATGAGTACACCATCGACGAAGGCGCCGTGCTCAACGGTAACGTCACCGGATCGGATCCGGATGGCGATTCCTTGACCTACGTCTTGGTCAGTGGTCCGGACTACTACACCAGCTTCATTCTGAACCCGGATGGCAGCTTCGTTTATGACCATGATGGTTCTGAAACGACGCAAACCACCTTCACGTTCAAAGCCTATGATGGATTCCTCTATTCTGAAGAAGCCACCATTACCATCAACATTACTCCGGTCAATGATGCGCCGGTCGCTGACGACGATGTGTTTACCATCGAAGAAGGCGCTACGCTCAATGACAACGCGACCGGCAGCGATGCGGAAAACGATTCGTTGACCTTCATCTTGGTCAGTGGTCCGAGCAATGTCGCTTCCTTCACCCTGAATCCAGATGGCAGCTTCACCTATGTCCACGATGGTTCTGAAACCGTCAGTGACAGCTTCACCTTCAAAGTGAACGATGGGGAGCTCGATTCCAACATCGCCACGATCTCCATCAACATCACCCCGGTTAACGAAACTCCGACCGCCGATGATGATTCCTTCATCATCGACGAAGGCGCAACCGAAAACGGCAATGCTTCCGGATCGGATCCGGATGGCGACAGCCTGACCTACATCTTGGTGGATGGTCCGTCGTTTGCGGATTACTTCGAATTCAACCCGGATGGCTCCTATGTTTACACGCATGACGGTTCTGAAAACTTCAGCGACAGCTTCACCTTCAAAGTGAGTGATGGGCTGGAAGAATCCGCCGTTGCGACGATTACGATTACGATCAACCCGGTCAATGATGCGCCGGTTGCCGATGATGACGAATTCACCCTCGATGAAGGCGCGACCCTCAATGACAATGCTTCCGGCAGTGATGCGGAAAACGATCCGTTGACCTTCATCCTCGTGGATGATGTCCAATACGGAACTTTGACCCTCAACCCGGATGGCAGCTTCACCTACATCCACGACGGTTCGGAAAACTTCAGCGACAGCTTCACCTTCAAGGTGAACGATGGCGAATACGATTCCAACGTCGCGACCATCACCCTGACCATTAACCCGGTCAATGATGTGCCGGTTGCCAACGATGACGGCTTCGCCGTTAACGAAGGCGGCACGTACGATGGCACCGCTACCGGATCGGATCCGGATGGCGATGACCTTGAGTTCATCCTCGTCTCTGATGTGGTGTATGGAACCTTGACGTTCAACGCCGATGGAACCTTCACCTATATCCACGACGGTTCGGAAAACTTCACTGACAGCTTCACCTTCAAAGTGAATGATGGCACGGTCGATTCCAACGTCGCGACAATCGACATTCTGATCAACCCGGTCAATGAAGGTCCGACGGCTGCAGACAGCGCGTTCACCGTGCTGGAAGGCGGCACTCATATCGGTAGCCTTATCGGATTTGATGTGGATGGACCGATCCTGTTGTTTGCCTTGGTGGATGATGTGACGGAAGGGACCTTGGTCTTCAATGCCGATGGAACCTACACATACACCCATGACGGTGGTCCGGCAACGTCCGACAGCTTCACCTTCACGGTGACCGATGGTGAATTCACTTCCGGTCTGTACACCGTTGCGATTACCATTACTCAGCTCAATGCTGCTCCGATCTCGACTCCGGATGCGATTACCGTCGATGAAGGCGGATTCGTGGAAGACCGTGTGAACGGTTCTGACCCGGATGGCGATCCGATTATCTACATCTTGGTTGGCGATGTCACCAACGGCACCTTGATTCTCAATGCCAATGGGACCTACCGCTATGACCATGACGGCTCCGAAACCACGGCGGACAGCTTCAGTTACCGCGTCTCCGATGGTCGCCGCCTCTCAGCGATCTCCGTCGTCACCATCACGATCAACCCGGTCAATGAAGCGCCGGTGGCCGTGGATGGCGAACTCGATACCGACTTTGAAGAACCGGTGAACGGCTCGCTGGTCAGCCTGATCAGTGACGTCGACAGCACCTCCTTCGCTTACATCCTGGTGACCGATGTGCAGCACGGGACCTTGACGCTCAATGCGGATGGAACCTTCACCTACACTCCGGATGCCGGATTCGAAGGCGAAGACAGCTTTACCTTCAAAGCCAACGATGGCGAACTGGATTCCAATGTGGCCACCTTCACGATTACTGTCGCTGAAGAAGTGATCATTATCGATCCGGAAACCCCGCAAGCCCCGCTCAACTACTGGTGGTTATTAGCATTACTGCCGTTGTTGTTGCTCCTCTTCCTGCGTCCGAACCTGAAGTATGAATTGGTCGATGCAGAAGGCAATAAGAAGACGATCCGCCGCCACATCTTCGCCAAAGGCGATGAAGACCTGTTTGTTGACCTTAACGACAAAGACATGCAGAACCTGGTCCACGTCGATCTGACTGTTTACAAACAACTCGTCAAACGCGAACAAGGCCGCAAGATCACCTTCAACCTCTTCAAGAAACCGATGAAGACCATCGAAGTGCCTGAAGACATGAAGGATGCCATCAAGGATCGCATCGAACTCTAAGCCTAAACCAAAAAGAACCTCGGAAATTCCGAGGTTCTTTTTTTATTTATCGAAGTCTTTGAGCTGGATGTTGAGGGCGTTGACCGAGATGTTGAGTTCGAGGATCAACAGGAGCAGCGACACCAGCATCATCACCAAACTGATTCCGAAGAGGATTTCCGCGAATAGGACCAGATCGAGGAAGATCATCATGAGGCTGAGAACACTGAAGAAGAAACTCAGGGCTCCGAAGACCTGCATGTTGCGGATGATCCGCATGCGCTTGCGCAGATTGAGCAGTTGTCCTTTGATGATGTCATCCGGTTTCTCCTGGTACTTGGCGTAGAGATCGCGGATAAGTCCGGCAATGACTACAAAGCGATTGGTGTAAGCCAGCATCAGCAAGGAGATGGCTGAGAAGAGCAAGGTCGGCGTTTGTATCGTAAAGTCCATATCAGTCCATCAGGGCCAACACTTGGCGATAGTACTCAATCCCACTCAACAAGACTTTCTCATTGAAGTTGAAGTAACAGCTGTGCAAGGGATAGCCCAGATTCCCTGAATCATCGTTGGTGCCTAAAAAAGCGAAGAGACCGGGAACCTGTTGTTGGTAGTAACTGAAGTCTTCCGCAAACATCTTGGGTTTGAGGGGTGAAGTCGGTAGGGTGATGCCTTGGGCGACCTTCTTTACGAGGGATTCATCATTGATGACGGCTGGATAGGCGTCGATCAACTGAGCGGTGATCTGCGTTTGAGTCGCCGCCGAGAGTCCGGTGTTGATCTCGGTGATGCGCCGTTTGATCATCGACATAACTTCCGGATTGAATCCGCGGATGGTGCCTTTAAGCACGACTTCCCGGGCAATAATGTTGGGGGCTTCACCGCCTTGGATCGATCCGATCGTAATGACGGCAGTCTCCAGAGGATCCCGATTGCGGCTGATGATGGTTTGATACGCTTGGATCACTTGGCTGGCGACGACGATGGCATCCTGTCCTTCATGCGGTTGAGCCGCATGGGCTGATTTTCCCTGGATCGTCACCGAGAACTCAATGGCAGAAGCCATGAGAGGTCCTGCGGTGATTCCCAGTGCTCCCTCCGGCAATCCCGGGAAGAGATGAATTCCAAAGATCGATTTGATGGCGAAACGTGTGAATAACCCTTCATCGATCAAAACTTTGGCTCCTCCCGGTCCTTCTTCGGCCGGTTGGAAGATAAAGACCAAGGTGTGCTTGAACGGAGGAAGGTTGGCGACCGATTTCGCAAATCCCAACAACATCGTCATGTGTCCGTCATGACCGCAGGCGTGCATCTTACCCGGATGGGTGGATTGAAATGCATGTGTGGTTTGTTCGAGGACGGGTAAAGCATCCATGTCGGTACGGAAAGCAATGGCTTCCTCAGAAAGACCTTTCTTAACGGCGATGACGCCGGTTTTAGCCATGATAATGGGTTCATACCCAAATGATTTGAGTTCGGCTTGAACAAACGCAGACGTCTTGGGTAAATCGAATCCCAGTTCAGGGATCTGGTGGAGGGTTCGACGGGTTTGGGTGACGTAGTTGAGCATTAGCGCAGGTCCTTCAGGATTTCCGTTTTGGATTCCGTTTTTTCGTCTTTTAGTTTGATAATACGTGCGGGAGTTCCGGCGACGACAACACCTTCCGGGACATCTTCCGTGACCACGGCTCCGGCTGCGACCACACTGCCTTTTCCGATGCGAACGCCTTCTAAAATGACCGCATTGGCACCCACCAGGACGTGATCTTCGATGATGACGGGTTGTTTTGAAGGAGGTTCCAAGACGCCCGCAACCACCGCACCGGCGCCGATGTGGCAGTACTTCCCGATGGTTCCACGGGCTCCGACGACTGCATTCATGTCGATCATCGTGCCTTCACCGATGACGGCGCCGATGTTGATGACGGCTCCCATCATGATGACGGCTTGCTTTCCGATGCTGACGAACTCGCGAATGTAAGCTCCGGGTTCAATGCGGGCTTCCAGATGCGTGATATTCAACAGAGGAATGGCACTGTTGCGGCGATCGCTTTCAAGAACCATGTCGCTGATCTGGGCGTGATGGGCTTGAATGAAGGCATCGATGGCGGTAATGTCACCAAACAGCACCTTGGAGGTTTCATTCCCAAAGGCTTTGAGTCCTGAGGTGTTGACGTTGCTCAGATCCCCGTTGACATAGAGTTTGACCGGGGTTTGCTTAACGGCGTTTTTGATGTAGGCAGCGATTTTATACGGATCGGTTAAGAACGTGGACATGTTACTCCTTCACCAGGTCATCCATCGAATAAAGACCCGGGTGTTGTTTGATGATGAACTGTGCCGCTTTGATGGCTCCATGGGCGAAGACGGCCCGAGATTCGGCTTGATGGCTGATCGTGATGTGCTCCTGGGCGCCCGCAAAGAGGACCGTATGATCGCCCACGATGGATCCGCCGCGTAAGGCGTGGACGCCGATGCTATGAGGATGACGCGCTTCATCGGTAGGATGACCGTATTCTGCGGGATGGTCGAGAGAGCCCGCTTTCTGGATCGTCTCCACCAGAAGCTTGGCGGTTCCGCTGGGTGCGTCTTTCTTTTGATTGTGATGGGCTTCAATGACTTCGATATCGAAGTCCGCTTCAAGCCGTTTCACAGCCTCAGCCACCAGTTTCCGTAAGACCACGATCCCATAAGAGTAATTGGCACTCTTAAAGATCGGGATGCGTTTTGCGGCTTCGTTGATGTCGGCTTCCTGTTCAGGGGAGTAACCGGTCGTGGCGATCACCAACGGCACCCGATGACTCAACGCATAACTTAACAGTGATTCCAATTGACTGGAGTGTGAGAAATCAATGAGGACTTCAGGGATGGGCAGATCGGAGAGGTGGGTCTTGGGATCCAACGGATCCACCCCATAAACTGTATGACCCTGTTGTTTGAGCAGGTCCACCATGATGGAACCCATCTTTCCGTGACTACCGTAAACGGCGGTGATCATGCGTCCTCCGTGACTAAGCCCTGTTGGATCAGGACCGTCCGCAACTTGATGGCGTTGAGGGGTTCCAGTTCAACCAAGGGTAAACGGACTGAACCGACCGGATGCCCCATCATGGTCAGAGCGGCTTTGACCGGAACCGGATTGGATTCGATGAAGAGGACCTGATGCAAGGGCATCATGCCTTCATGCATGGCTTTGGCTTCCAAGGCGTTGCCCTTGGCGTGTGCGGTACAGAACTTCGCTAAGCGTTCAGGGATGAGGTTACCGGTTACGGAGATGACCCCATGACCCCCCAAGGCCAAGATGGCTTCGTTTTGATCGTCATTGCCGGAGTACACGGCGAAGTCTTTGGGAGCTTGCTTGAGAATGGCTTCGATTTGAACCAAGTCGTGCGAAGCTTCTTTGACCCCGACGATGTTGGGATGTTTGGCTAAGGTCAAACACGATTCCGCACTTAAGTTGACACTGGTTCGTCCGGGAACATTATAGAGGATGCAGGGGATCTCCACCGCATCCGCAATCGCACTGAAGTGAGCAATCAGTCCGCGTTGTGAGGGCTTGTTGTAGTAGGGGCAAACAAGGAGCAATCCGTCGACCCCGATCTTTTGGGCGTATTGGGAGAGCTCGATCGAAGCTGCCGTATCGTTGGATCCGGTATTGGCGATGATCTTGATGCGACGTTTGGCGAAACGAACGGCTTGGGTAAAGACCTCTTTCTTCTCGGCACTGGAAAGGGTCACGCCTTCTCCGGTGGTTCCCAGGATGATGAGGGACTGGGTACCGGCTTTGATGTGCCATTCGATCAGTGACTGAAGTTGCGTGTAATTGACGGTATTGCCGTTGAAGGGGGTGACTAAGGCAACCCCGGAACCAGTAAAGATCATGATTGGACCTCCATCAGTTTCTGCATGATTTGGATCGCATTAGAGGCCGCGCCTTTTCGGATATTATCCGCCACGACCCACAGATTCAAACCGTTCTCCAGGCTCTCATCGCGACGAACGCGACCCACCATCGTTAAGTCCTGACCGCTGACGTCCAAAGGGGTGGGATACCCTTCCCGCAGGACTTTTAAACCCGCTTGGGCTTCCAATGCGTTGAGAATGTCGTCCAACGCGAAGGGTTTCTCCAGTTCGACATTGATGGCGACACTGTGTCCGTTGAAGACGGGAACCCGCACGCACGTGGCGGTACACCGCAGCGAGGGAAGACCCAAGATCTTCCGGGTCTCATTGACCATCTTTTCTTCTTCTTTGGTGGCTCCATTAGGTAAAAACACATCGATGTGCGGCAAGACATTGTGCAGGATCGTCTTGGGGTAGAAGGTTGAGGGTTGTCCGGAAAGATTGGCTTTAAGGTCTGAAACGCCTTTATACCCGGAACCCGAGACGGCTTGGTAGGTCGAGTAGACCACCCGTTTGAGTCCCCAAGGCTTTAAGGCTTGAAGGGGGATCACGGATTGGATCGTTGAACAATTCGGATTGGCGATGATTCCGTGATGTTCAACAGCGGCTTCAGGATTGACTTCAGGAACCACCAGCGGAACGGTCGGATCCATGCGCCAAGCGCTGGAGTTGTCGATGACGGTAACCCCATGGGCTGCCGCAATCGGAGCGTACTTTTTAGAGGTATCGCCACCGGCGGAAAAGAGGGCATAATCTAAGGGTTGGTCGAAACTGTGTTCATCCAGGACTTCGACCGGATACGACTTTCCATTGAAGGTGACGGTCTTGCCTTTGGAACGTTCCGAAGCTAAAAAGACAATCTTATCGATGGGGAGCTGATACTCCTCCAAGACGGTAATAAAGGTCTGACCGACCATGCCGGTTGCACCGACCACTGCGACATTAATCATGAGTGATTCCTCCTGCGGTTCCGGATGCGATAAAGACCGCCGGACCGGTCAAGATGACTGAGTCATCGGACCTGACGCGTAAACTTCCCCCATTGACCTTGACGGACACTTGCGAGACGGTCAAGCCATGAGCGTGGGTCCAATAGGCACTGGCGGCACTGCCGGTACCGCACGAGAGGGTCCATCCCGCACCGCGTTCATGGGTGATCACCCGGATCGTGTGCGGGTTATAGACCGTCACAAAGTTGATGTTAATGGCTTGAGGGAAACGCGGGTGATTCGTCAGGATTTCCCCGTAAGGCGTCGGATCGAAATCCGGTTCGATCAGGGTGATTGCATGCAGGGTTCCCAAGAAGAACGGATAGAGTGTGAAAGCTTGATCCTGGACCGTTATCGTTACCGACTCGGCTGGATTCAACATCTCTTCCGATTTAAGCGTTAAACGGGGTTGTCCCAGATTGACACTCAAGGATCCTTCCGGATTCAAAGCAACTTCCAGGATTCCAGCCAAGGTTTCGATTTCGAAGAAGGATCCTTTTAAGAGCCCTTGATCCAAGGCATAACGGACGAAACAGCGGATGCCGTTACCGCACATGGGAGCGATACTGCCGTCGGCATTGTAGTAAGCCATAGCCAGATCGGCGACTTGAGAGGGTCTTGCAAACATCAACCCGTCGGCTCCGATCCCGAAATGGCGATTGCACAGGCGTTTGGCTAACGCTGAAGGATCATTGGGGACTTCATCGACAAAGATAAACTCATTGCCGGTCCCGTGGTATTTGGCGCAGTTCAGAGGTTGAAAGTGCCGGCGATCAGGGCTACGGCTTTGGTTTTGAGGGATTTATCCATCGTGTAGGAGATCGAGATCTCCGAGGTGGTGACCAGTTTGAAATCGATGTCGTTTTGGGAGAAGAGTTCGAAGAGCTTAGCAGCAACCCCGGATTGGGTACGCATCCCGCTACCGACCACCGAGACTTTGACGATGTCGGGATCGATGACGATCTGGGATTGAGGATGCGTCAATTGGATCGAATCCAGCACGGCATGAACCGTGGCCATATCGTCCATGGAAGCAGTAAAGGCCACATCCATGGTTCCGTCGGGGGTCATGTTTTGGGAAATGATGTCGACGTTGATTTCGTTTTGAGCCAGTTTGACAAACAAATCGGCGATGACTTTGGCTTTGGGGGGAAGGTGATGCAGGGAGACGAGGATGACGTTCTCACTGACGGAAATGCCGGTGATGCTTTTGTGTTCCATGGGGACATGCTCCTTGATCCAGGTTCCGGGTTCATCAGTATGGGCCGATGCCACCAGGATGTTGACGTTGAACCGGTGACCGATCTCAATGGATCGGGGTTCCATGACTTTGGCGCCCAAGAAGGCCATCTCTTTCATTTCTTCATACGTGATGGCTGCCAATTGCGAGGCTTGCGGGTAGAGACGCGGATCGACACCGTAGATTCCGCTGACGTCGGTGTAGATTTCAGCGTTACAGCTCAGTTTGGCCGCTAAGGCTACGGCAGTCGTGTCGGAACCGCCTCGACCCAAGGTGGTGATGTCGCCTTCTTCGTTGATGCCTTGGAAACCGGCGACGACGACGATCTTGCCGTCATCGAGGTGTTTGAGAATCTTGGTGGGATCGATGTCGTCGATCTTGTTTTTCGTATGGAGACCGATCGTTTTGATGCCGGCTTGCTGACCGGTCAATCCGATGGCTGGGTATCCCAGATCATTGAAGATCAAGGTCAATAAGGAGACCGAGACCTGTTCACCGGTACTTAAGAGGAGATCGATTTCGCGTTTGGACGGATTACGGCTGGCTTGAGCCGCTAGTTCCAAGAGTTGGTTGGTGGTCTTGCCCATGGCGGATACCACAACGACCACCGACTCACCGGATTCGTGTCTCCGGATGACCCGGGCAGCCACGGCCTTCATTTTCTCGATGGTGGCGACGGAAGAGCCACCGAATTTCATGACGACCCGGTTCATGCGATCACCTCATCGTTGCGCAACAAATCTTCGATCGTTTCACGTTTAACGATGACTCGGGCTGTAGAACCATTGACCAGCACAACGGCCGGTTTGAGGAGTCGATTGTAGTTGGAGGCCATACTGTAATGATACGCCCCGGTGCTTTTCACCGCAATCAGATCCCCCTCGACGAGTCGAGGCAGTTTGGCTTGATGGATCAGAATATCTCCGGATTCACAGGCCTTTCCGGCGATGGTTACGAGTTGATCATGCGGTTCATCAAGCTTCTCAGCGGCTAAAGCCGTGTACTTGGCTTGGTAGAGAGCCGTCCGCAGATGATCCGCCATCGAACCGTCCACCATCACATACGTCTTACCGGTAATGGTTGTCTTGATGGATCCGACCGTATAGAGCGTAGTTCCGGCTTCGGCGACGATCGAACGTCCCGGTTCCAGGATCACACGCTTCAGGGTGAGTTGGCGTTGACGACACCCGGCAAAGATCGCTTCTGCGAGTTGATTCAAGAGCTGAGGTAAATCGAGGATGGGATCGGAGTCCACATAACGCGCACCAAAGCCTCCTCCCAGATTCAACGTGTGGAGGTTCAAGCCTTCTTTGGACAACGATAGTAGAGTATCGAGCAGCACGTTCACGGTTTCCAGATAGGCATCGATTGATTGGATCTGAGATCCGATGTGACAGTGGAGACCCTGAAGATCGATCAAGGGATGATCCGCCAGCTCCCGCAAGAAATCGAACGTCGCGGGATCGCCTAAACTCATCCCGAATTTGGAGTCGGGCGTTGCGGTTTTGATGTAGTCGTGGGTATGGGCTTCAATGCCGGGGTTGACACGTAAAAGCACCGGAATGCGATGCTGAGGTTTAAGTCGTATAAGGCGTTGAAATTCATCGGGATTATCCAAAACGAGGAGTCCGACGTTGGCGTCAATGGCGGCTTGGAGCTCTTCGATCGATTTGTTGTTGCCGTGCAGGACAAGCCGTTCTGCAGGGAAGTTGACCGATAAGGCCGTCATCAGTTCACCCAATGAAACCACATCCAGACTCAAGCCTTCCTGGTGGGTGATCTGAACCATGGCTTTGGTGAGGAAAGCCTTACCGGCGTAGGTGATCGTGGTCTTAAAATCGGGGTGGCTGAAAGCCGTTTTATAGAGTCGCATCTTGGAGCGGATGAGGGCTTCATCCATGACATACAAAGGCGATCCAAAGCGTTGAATCAGGGTTCTGGCACTGAAATCCCCGATCATCAGGGTGTTGGATTGAGCGATGGGAGGAACAGAGTGCGTCATAGGGCTCCTTAAATAAAAAACCACAAGCGCAAAAGGCCTGCGGGACGTGTTCCTTTTGCCCTTAATCCAGGGGTCAAGCGCAATCCAAGCCGGTCGGGCAACCGTTTGGAACAGTCTTATGCTTGTTCAGCATAAGCCCAGCACTGTGTGCTTCGGCAACGGTCCCTCTCCGGATGGATTCTTGACCAGTCGCAGCCTCTTGAGCCGTGGTTCTTAATGTTGGTGATAGTTTAACACTCTGGGGGGATGATGTCAACGAAAGGGCGTCTGTGTTATAATGGTCGCATTATTCGAAGGGAGAAGCGATGAAACTCACCGGGAAAGTCATGTTGGCCTTTGCGGCCGTGTATTTATTTTGGGGAGGAACGTACGTGGGGATCAAACTCGGTCTTACTGTGTTTCCGCCTTTAGGCATGGCTGGGATCCGGCACACGCTGGCCGGACTGATCATGCTGAGTGTGGCCGTATTGCGCAAAGAAGTATGGCCGACCCGACGACAACTCGTCACATCGATGCTGATCGGGGTGATGATGCTGACGATTGGTAACGGACTAGTGACTCTGGTCGAACAAACCGTGCCTTCCGCCATCGTTTCCCTCTTGATCGGGGCGGTTCCCTTGTGGATCACCTTGCTCAACTGGGCCTTCGGCGATCATATGACTCCGACCTTATCAGCCCTCATCGGGGTCTTTTTGGGTTTGATTGGGATTGCTGTTTTGGTGCTTGGTTCTCAAGCGGATACGTCCTTTGAGTTTAGTTGGATCGGAATTGGTTTGATCCTGGTGGCGGCGCTCAGTTGGGCCAGCGGATCGTTGGTGTCACGTTATGGGCAACTCCCCAAATCAGCGTTGATGAATTTGGCAGTGCAGATGTTGACGGGAGGGCTCAGCTTAAGTCTTCTGTCGCTCGTCCGTCAGGAATGGGTCGGGTTCTCCATACAGTCCATTACGCCGACAGCGCTATGGGCTTTAGTCTATCTGATTGTTTTAGGCTCGCTGGTGGCGTACAGCGCGTACTTGTGGCTGCTGCGTCACGTGAATCCGACGTGGGTCTCGACGTATGCTTTCGTGAATCCGATTGTAGCGGTGATTCTGGGGTGGCTGTTGGCAGGTGAACAACTCACCCCGATGGCACTCATCGCTGCACTCATCATCGTCGGTTCGATTGCGGTCATGACTTTAGCTCCTAAAACAACGACCAAGCCTTAGCTTGGTCGTTTTTATTCGATGTCCAACAAAGTGGCCCGATCGACCCCGACAAGGGTCTTCAATTCACTCAAGAGATCATTGACGCCCAGATCCAAGTGGTGGATATCCAAGGTCATAACGACTGAGGCTTTGTTGCGGATCGGCATGGATTGGGTCATCGTGATGATGCTGGCGGAGTGTTTGGAGATGGCCGTGAGCACTTCCGACAACATCCCCGGACGGTGTTTAAGGATCATCGAGAGGACGGCTTTACGGGTGCTGTGGTCTTCTTCGGGAAGAAACACGTAGTCTTTGTATTTATAATAGGTCGAACGTGAGATGCCGACCTGCTTACAAGCTTCACTGACTTCACTGAGAATGCCGGTCGACAGGAGTTGCCGGGCTTGGATGACTTTATCGAAGTAAGCCGGCAGGATCTTTTTGTCGACCAACAACAAGTTTCGGCTCATACCGTCTCCCGGATGACTTCAAGTCCATCCTCATCCACGCGTAGGCGCTTGAGGATGAAATGATGACGCAAGGTGTTCAGTTGAGCTTGGATGGCGTGTTCATCCAAAGGCCGGTTGACCAAGATTCCAATCGTGGGACCGGCCCCGGAGATGTAGGTGCTGGTGATGCCAAAGCGCTTGAGGATGGCCAAGACGTCTTCGGATTGATGGATCAAAGGGTAACGGTAAGGTTGATGGATGTCATCGGCGATGCTCGCATCGATCTGACGTTGATCACCATTCTCGAGCCCTTTGAGAAGGAAGGGAACGCGGGCGATGCTGCGGACCACTTCCGAAAACGCATATTTCTCCGGCAAAGCTACGCGGGTCAAGTGTGTCAGGAGTTCAAAGTCGGGAATGATCACATAGAAATGGATCGAAGGATGGATTGGGTACCGTTGAACCAGGACTTCGCCTTCCACGATCATCGTGGCACATAAACCACCGTACACGGCTGGAGCCACATTGTCCGCATGGCCTTCAAACTGTGCCGCCGCATCCACGATCTCAGGTAAGGTAAAGTCGATGTCATGCAAGACATGCGCTGCCACGGTTCCGGCTACGATGAACACGGCACTGCTGCCCAGTCCCCGCGCTAAGGGAATCTCTGAATCGATGGTCAAGGAAAAGAGATCCGGTTTTAAGCCCAGCTGACTCATCCGGAATCGATAGGCTTTCGCAAACAGGTTGTCTTCGTTGGCGTATTGCGGAGGACACCCGCTAATGCGGAATCGATCGCTCAACTCGACATGAAAGGTGGCGTAGAGTTGCAGCGCAACACCCAGACTGTCAAAGCCGGGTCCCAGATTGGCGGAAGTGGCGGGGATTTTGATGGTGATCATGGTTTCTCCTTTCGCAACAGGTGCTCAATGATTTCCGAAGGACTTAACGTTTGCGTATGAACGATGGGGGCCTTTAGGCTGGCTTTTAGGGCACTCGGGCATTCCACACCACTGATCGTCTCCAAGCGGTGAAGATTAACCGCATCATCGCTGTCGACGGGTTGATTCAAGGCGTGAAGAACGGTGGCCGGAAACTTGAAGGGGGAGGCCGTAGAGGCCACTAACATCGGTCTGCTCGACGGATGTCGCTGAGCTGCGGCCAGAGCGACGGCCGTATGCGGATCGATCAAGCGGTGATCGGTGTGATAGGCTTTGGCGATAGTCATGAGAACCTCGTCTTCAGTGATCCATTCCCCGTCAAAGGTGGCTTGGATCGTGTGAAGCAGGTCCGAATCGATCGTGTAGGAACCCTTTTCGTTGAGTTCTTTCATCCACGTGTTGACCCGTTCACCGCCGCCCAATAGGCTTAACAAGCGCTCCAGATTACTGGATACCAGAATATCCATGGACGGGGAGGATGTCACGTGGAAGGGTCGATTTCGGTCATAGTGACCAGTAGCGATAAAGTCGGTCAACACATGATTCGTGTTGGAAGCACAGATGAGTTTTTCAATGGGGACACCGCCCAGTTTCGCCAAGGTAGCAGCCAGGATATTGCCGAAGTTTCCTGTCGGAACCGCCACATCCACAGATTGTCCCATCGAGAGTACCTTGGCATTCACCAAATCCAGGTACGTACTCACGTAATACACCACTTGCGGAAACAAACGGCCGATGTTGATGGAGTTAGCGCTAGAAAGAGGAGTTCTAAAACGATGAGCCTGCTCAAAGACCTTTTTGACGGCGTTTTGGGCATCATCGAAGTTCCCGTGGATGGCACTGACGCTGACGTTAGGTGCATTCACAGTAGTCATCTGACAGCGCTGAATGGTGGAGATGCCTTCGGAGGGGTAGAAGACATCGATCAGAAAACCCTCTTCACCCGCAAATCCCGCTAAGGCAGCCGATCCGGTATCGCCGGAAGTGGCCGTCAGGATGTGCGTCACCGAATCATCATGAACAGCGGCTTTGGCTATGCGCAACAGATGAGGTAAAAGGGTGAGAGCGACATCTTTAAAGGCTGCGGTGGGTCCGTGATCCAACTCTAGAAGCCATTGTGAACCGCAAGGCGTCACGGGTACGATGGCTGACGTATCAAAACGTTTCACAGCCGTCTCTACGCCCTCTTTGAGTGCTACAGGATCTAGATCATCGAAATAGGCTTGCAGGATGTGCGTAGCCCGTTGAGGATAACTAAGGGCTTGTAAATAAGTCAAATCAAAATGAGGGATTTGTAAGGGAAGATAAAGCCCGCCATCCGGGGCTAACCCGTTGAGAATGGCTTGGGCTGAAGTGACGATGGGGGCAGTTAACCGCGTGGAACGATAGTTCATATGGGGGTTGTCGAGGGGTTAACTTAATGATAGAATGTTTTCATTATAAATACAAGTGTATTCAAAGTGAAGACATGAGAACCTTAACGATCGGACTATTGGGCTACGGCACTGTCGGTAAAAGCCTCGATTCCTTACTACAAACTCACGACGCCTTGACAATTGCGTCGATCTTTCGGCGTAAGGGAAAAGCGGTTGAACCGCGCATGACGGATGACCCGATGAAGGTCGTAGCGAACTCGGCGATTGATACCGTGGTGGAAGTCTTGGGAGGTTTGCATCCGGCTTATGAACTGGTGAAATCCGCGCTGATGAACGGGAAACACGTCGTGACGGCCAATAAAGCCCTGGTCAATGCGTACGGGGACGAGTTTAAGCGCTTGGCTGAAGTCCATCAAGTGTCGTTTCTGTTCAATGCGGCTTGCGGGGGAGGTTTACCTTACCTGTCCAGCATGATCGATTCCCGTGAAGAAGGATCGATCACTTCGGTGGGCGGGATCCTTAACGGCACCACCAACTTCATGATCGATCAGATGGAACGCAAACACCTTTCCTTTGAAGAAGCACTCAAACAAGCCCAATCCTTGGGGTATGCGGAAGCCGATCCGTCCGGGGATATTGATGGGATCGATACCCTCAATAAACTTCGATTGGCGTTGGTGGTCTCCTCCAACCGTTGGGTGGAAGTCAACAGCGTTCAGGTTGAAGGCATCCGGTCCTTGCAGGCGGATGACATAACCTTCTTGCAGGCCAATGGACTTAAAGTACGCCTCTTGTGTTACGGACAGATGTCGGAAACCCGAAGCATTGCCTTCGTTGAACCGACGCTGGTGAAGGCTGACGAATCGGAGTCAGCGATCCTCGCCAACAACAACATCGCTTGGTTCAGCCAAGACGGGCAACCCCGTCAGGAACTGATCGGACAAGGGGCTGGCGGACTACCGACAGCCGGCAATATTCTGCGGGATCTCGAGCACATCCAACGGTCGACCAGTTCGATGCTCCCGATGGATACCATCCTCGTTCAAGCCGATAACACGCAAGAAGTGCATCCGTATTATGTCCGTCATGCCTTGTCCTTGCGCAACAGTGCTCTGGAATCGATCACAGTCGAAAAATATGTCTTGGGGGAACAGGTCTATCGGTTTACCTCACCGGTTTCAGTCCATGCGATGCATCAAATGATGAGCACTATCCGTTTACACCATCCCGTCTTCTATGCGGGTTTACTCTCCGGGAGGTCTGTATGAAAGTCGCCAAATTCGGCGGGTCATCACTCGCTAACGCCACGCAGTTCGCCAAAGTCAAAGCCATCGTCCATGCAGATCCCCAACGAAGTGTGGTGGTGGTGAGTGCCATCGGCAAAGAACAACCCTCCGATCACAAGATCACGGATCTGCTGTATTTGATGCATGCCCATTTGACCTATGGGGTTGGCGTGGATGAACTTTTCGCAGAGATCGAAGCTAAACACCGGGCTATTCATCGGGACTTGAACCTCTCCTTGGACCTAGATGGTTTATTGCGGGATATACGCAATTCCTTCAGCAAGACCCTCGAAGTGGATGAATTGGTCTCACGTGGCGAGTATTTAAGCGCAGCCATGATGGCGGATTACTTGGGCTATACGTTCATCGACGCCAAAGACTGCATCCGGCTCAATTACAATGGGAGCATCGATGAAGAGAAGACCTACCGGCAGATCCAAGTCCTCTTAAAGCAATACCCGAAGGTCGTTATTCCCGGATTCTACGGTTCTTTACCCAACGGGAAGATCAAAGTGATGAGCCGTGGCGGATCCGACATCACCGGAGCCTTATGTGCGGCGGCGTTGGAAGCGGAAGTGTATGAGAACTGGACGGATGTGTCGGGGATCCTCATGGCCGATCCGCGCATCGTTCCTCAAGCCAAAGCGATCGAAACGCTGACGTTTGCGGAACTCAGGGAGATGGCGTTTATGGGGGCCAGCGTCTTGCATGAAGAGTCCATTCAACCTGTCAAATCCAAAGGCATCGTCCTTAACATCCGCAACACCAACGATCCTGATCATCCCGGAACCCGTATCGTCAATGCGATCGACGGGGAAGAGAACAAGGTTCACTTCATTACCGGCGTCACCGGACGTCAGGATTTTACCGTCGTCAACGTGTATAAGGAATCCATCGCGAAATTCCCTCAGGTCATGACGCAAGTGTTGGAGCTCTTCGATCACTACCACATTCCCTTGGAGCACCTCACCATGGGCATCGACAGTTTCACCGTGGTGACGGCGACCTCTAAACTCAAAGAACGGTTGTATGATCTGATCAGCGACATCAAACGTCAGGCTACTCCCGATAAGATCAGTGTCGAAGAAGGCTTGGCGCTTATAGCGGTCGTCGGACGTCGTATGCGGGAAACCCCCGGCGTTTCTGGGAAACTCTTCAGTGCGCTGGGGAATCACGCCATCAACATTCGCATGATTGCCCAAGGCACTGATGAGATTTCGATCATCGTCGGGGTCTCCAACGCGGATTACACCAAGACAGTTCAAGTCCTCTACGATCAATTCATCGGCTAACGCGGGTCTCCCGCGTTATTTTTAGTCGACTGTGTTAAGATAAAAACCAGGAGACTTTTTATGACCCAATCCAATTTGCTTCAACAACACCACGAGTTCCAACAGAAAGTCGCTGCCTACACTTTAGCACTGGCGACCATGAGTTGGGATGCTTACACGATTGCCCCCAAAGCCGGCGGTCCTTACCGTAATCGCATGATGGCTTACCTCCAAGGGGAACTCTTCTCCATCTCGACCGCACCCGAAGCCATCGAACGCATCGAAACGATGAGCACGATGCATTTCGATGAGATCACCGATCGTGAAATCGCTCAGATGAATAAAGAGATCGACAAAGCCCGATACATCCCCAAAGAGGTCTTCGTGACCTTCAGCGAACTGGTGCATAACGCCAATGACGTGTGGGAAAAAGCCAAGGCTACCTCGGATTACGCCTTATTCAAACCGGTCCTTCAGCAACTCATCGATCAAACCAAAGTGCTGGTGTCCTACCGTAAAGACACCCGTCCGGTGTATGATCAGCTCTTGGATGACTTTGAAACCGGCATGAGCATAGCCGATTATGATGCCTTCTTCGATAAACTGCGCACCGATCTGGTGCCGGTCATCAAGAAAATCAGTGCCAAACACGTTCAGAAACCGGCCTGGCTCAACCGAAAAGTGCCGATCGACGTGCAGGCCAAAGTCGTGGACCTCTTGGCCAAACACTTGGATTACTCCAAAGAGACCGGAGCCATTGCGGTGAGCGTTCATCCGTTCTCCCAGGATTTCAGTGCCCGCGACAACCGCGTGACCGTGCGTTATCTGGAAGATCAGTTCACCTCCAGCATCTTCGCTCTCATCCATGAAGTGGGTCATGCGACCTACAACGGCCAGGTCGATGTAGCTTTGGATGGCCGCTATGTCCGTAAGTCGATGACCTATGGGATGCATGAAAGCCAATCCCGCTTCTTGGAAAACATGATTGGCCGATCCAAAGCCTTCTGGACACCGATCTACAGCCAGGTCCAAACCTTGGTGGATGCCTTGAAGGATGTCTCGCTGGATGAGTTTATTGCGGGAATCAACTACGTTGAACCGTCCCTGATCCGTATCGAAGCCGATGAGCTCACCTATCCGTTGCATGTCATGGTGCGGTATGAAATCGAGAAAGGCCTCTTCAACGGAACCTTAAGCGCTGAGAACCTTGATCAGGTGTGGGCCGATAAAGTGGAAGCTTATTTGGGAATCCGTCCGCAAAGTGCTTCCGAAGGGGTCTTACAGGATGTCCATTGGTCCGGGGCTTCCTTCGGTTACTTCCCGACCTATGCCTTGGGCAGTGCTTACAGTGCCCAATGGATGCACGCCTTACGCAAAGACATGGATGTCGAAGCGACCCTCCTCGCCAACAATTTCAAAGCCATCAAGGCCTGGTTGGCAGAGAAGATCCACACCCACGGGGGCATCTATGAACCCAAAGAACTCTTGGTGAAGGTCACCGGGGAACCCTTCAAACGCATTAATGGTTCGGTGTTGGATGTCCTAATACTGCAGCGCCATTTTGGGTAATCAATCGCTATGCCGTCAAGACGAGAAACTTCACCATCATTGAAATTTTTAACAATCAAATCTAAGACATTTGCCG
>CAINEY010000059.1 GCA_903847945.1 uncultured bacterium
CTTTCCTTTTTTTATTTATAGAACCTGAGGTTCTGATAAATACTGGTCGTGGATGCGGATGAGATCCGCATCGGAGGTCGCTTTCAGAAGTTCAGCGACAATCGCTTCATTCATCAGCACATTCATGAGATTCATCATATTCTCCAGATGCTTTTCGTGATTCACGGAAGCCAGGGTGAAGAACAAGCGGGCATCCTTTTCAGGGTTCCCGGGTTCGAAGTGCACCGGTTCTTCGACTTTCATGAATCCAATGGCCGTATCATTGACCCCGTCGGCGCCTTCCGTGGAGTGCGGCATGGCGATATCGGGAGCAATCACAATGTAGGGACCGTGATCGTTGACGCACTTGATCACCAGATCGACATACGCTTGGGTGATGGTGTTGTCATTCATCAGCGGTTGACAACCGGCTTGGATGGCCGCCTGCCAGGACTCAAAACGTTGATGGAAGCACGTGTGCTTCTTCGCAACCAGTTCTTTCAGCATTACAGGATCGACCGGAACGGAACGTTCTGTTCGTCTTCGAAGCAGTCTTCGAAGCCGCGACGGAAGTGGAACTGACGTTTGTCGGCGTCATCCGGATAGATGAACTTTCCGCCGACATCCCACACGAAGGGTTTGAACTTGTACTGCAGAACGTATTTCTTGAAATCATACAACATCAGGATCTCCGCCGGATCGGCTTTGAAGTTGGTCCAGACGTCGTAGTGAATGGGGATGACGACTTTGGTTTGAAGGGCTTCAGCCATGCGCAGGATGTCGATGGAGGTCATTTTGTCCTGATTGCCCACCGGGTTTTCCCCGTAGGAGCCGAAGGCGACATCGATCTTGTGGTCTTTGCCGTGTTTGGCGTAATAGATGGAATAGTGGGAGTCGCCGCTGTGGTACACATTGCCACCCGGCGTCTTCACGAGGTAGTTGACGGCTTTTTCATCCATGTCGGTCGGACAGACCCCGCGGATGTCTTCATCGGCGGTGACTAAGCAGGTCCGGTCGAAGGAATCCAAGACGACGATTTCGGTATCCTTGATCTTGATCACATCGCCGGGTTTGACGACCATGAGCTGATCTTCGGGGACACCCCATTTGCGCCAGATCTCCACGCTTTTGAGCGGGCCGATAAACGGAACTTTGGCCTTGACGTTTTGGAGAACGCCGGCGGCCATATTGATGTCGATGTGGTCGGCGTGATAGTGGGTCGAGAGGACCGCATCACACTGCGTGACCGCATACGGATCGTAGACGATTTGTGAGCCGCGCAGGTTGGGTTGTAAGAGTTTGCCACCCGTCATGTTGCGCATCTGATGGAACGGAGCCATCTCTTTGGTCTTCATGGTGCGTTTGCCATTGCCGAACCAGGCATCGATCACGATATTGGTGTTGTTCTCGGTTTTGAACCAGATCCCGACACAACCCAGCCACCACATGGCGAGTTTGCCTTTTTCCACCACTTCCGCATCGATCTCTTCATTCAACCAGGTTCCCCATTCAGGGAAGGAGCTTAGAATCCACTTCTCGCGATTCATTTCATCAATTTTAGCCATAGGATTCTCCTTCTTTTCGAGCATAGTTTAGGGTTTTGTGATTCCAAAAACAAATGATTTTATGATTATTATACGTTTTATATGAACAAATACAAAAATGTTAGGGTTTACATCTTCTTATATGATTATTTTATTGTATATTATTCATAAAAGCGAGGTTCGTCATGAAACCCTTCATTCAATCCATCCCTAAAAAGGAAAAAGCCCGCATTGCCTTCAACTGGATCATCCTGGTAATCTTCATCGGGTACGGCATTTATGTTGTTTTCCAGCAGACCGACCTGTGGGCACAACTCGGTTTATCCGTATTACTCCTGGGATTTGCTGCCTTTTACATCCTCAATGAAGTGCTTAATCTCTTGTATCTGAAAGCCATCTATCTCCTAACGTCGGTATGTGATCCAACTCAGGCCTTAGCGACCATGGCTACCCTCAAGAAGTACGATCTTTTAAGGGGTTATCCCTTGGCTCATGTGGCTTTTCAATCGTTGGCTGCGGAAGATTTGGGAGATGCGGATCGTTTATTGGCCCTCTTTGCGGATGAAGCCAAGCTGCCGACTTCGTCGAAAGACATCTACCTGATCAAGGCTTATTCGACCTATCGCGCGCATGTCCTTAAAGGCAACAAGACGCAAACCAAGAAAGCCTATACCGAACTCATCAAACTCAAAGAACTGAAAGTCAAAGGCAAAGGCTTTAGTCCGCTGTATGCCTGGTTTGATATTGAAGCCGAGTTCGCTCTTATCATGGGGGACGTGAAAGAAGCCGCCTCGATCCTCGCCAAAGCCGATACCCGTGCCCTCAATCCACGCGAGATGGCTCACCACCAGCTGTTGGTCGCCCGAGTCGAAATGGCTCGCGGCAACACCGAACAAGCCTTGTCAGCCTGTCGTGCCGTTATCGCCAGCGCTAACGGAATGGCCATTAAAGCGCAAGCCGAAGCCTTGTTGAAGGAGATCTCACATGAAGCGACCCAAAAACCTCGTCGATGAACGACGCAATCAAGTCCTCTTTGAATTATCCACTACACCTGGCATCAAAGTCGAAGAGTTAGCCGAACGCCTTAATGTCAGTGCCTTGACGATCCGACGTGATTTGCAGTACTGGGAAGATCAGAATCGGATCAGCCGTCATTACGGCGGAGCCAAAGTCTTGGAGACCTTTCAAGAGTCTTGTAACATCAACGACCTCAAAGAACTACGTAAGAACGCCATCGCCAAAAAAGCTGCTGAGTACATAGAAGACGGCGATACCATCTTCATCAACACGTCATCGACCGCATTGCTCCTGCTCAAGTACATCAAAAACAAGCGCGTCAACGTCATCACCAACAACGCCAATGCGATCTTCGTTCAAAAGGACAACCGGATCAGTGTCCTGTTGACAGGCGGCGAATTGCGTGAGCCCAAAGAAGCCATGGTGGGTGAATTCGCTTACAACAATCTCGTTCGAGTCAGCGCCAATAAAGCTTTCCTGGGTTGCAGCGGCATTACCGCGGATGTCGGGATGACGACTGCGGTTCTGGCAGAAGTCGCCATCAATGAACTCATGTTTCAACAATGCACCGGCTTACGCTTCGTCCTTGCCGAAAGCACCAAGATCGGTCATAATCATAGCTTTGTCTCAAGTGCCATCAGCCAAGTGGACTTCCTGATCACCGATAATGCCGCCAATCCGGAAGCCACACAAAAGCTTCGCGATAAAGGTGTCAAGATCGTTCAAGTCTCACCGGAAACATAAAAAAACCCAATCATCGATTGGGTTTTTCTTTGTTCACTGGGTTAGATCTTACTTCGTGAAATCAACAGCGGCATCGATCGCTTTGAGAACGGTCGCCTGCCAGGCATTGATGTGGATCGTGGCACCGGCCAAGACATCATCAGCAGCGGCATAACCATCAGCCAATTCAATCGCTTCGATTTCGGCAGCGGTCTTGCCAACGATGTAGCTGGACATGAACGCGGATTGTTCGTTCCATTCTTTGCTGATACCGGAGTTGCCCTTCATGCCGTATTCAGCGCCTTTTTCCATTTTGGTTTTGACATAAGACGCCGGATCCGCTTTGAGCGCTCCAAGCACATCGAATTTCAAGTTGCTGGCCTGGGCAACATCCCAAGTCGCATTCAACACTTTTCCATCTTTGTCGAGAACGACAGAGGTGAAATCAACATTGACGCCGTATTTGCCATCGGCTTCAGCCGTCGCGGCAGAACCGGTCACGGCAATGGTGGCAGCCCAACCGAAGGTCGCGGCTTTCTTGACTTCAACAACATTTCCCAACGCTTCGACTAACGCAGCTTGGAACGCATTGATGTGGATGGTGGTCCCGGCCAAGATGTCTTCATCAGCGGCGTAACCATCAGCCAATTCAATCGCTTCGACATCCGCCAAGGTCATGCCTTTGACGTAGTCCGTAATAAACGCGGCTTGTTCGTTCCATTCTTTACCGATGGCCGAATTGCCTTTCATACCGTATTCAGAGCCTTTTTCACCTTTGGTTTTGGTGTAGCTCGCCGGATCAGCTTTCAAAGCGCCGGTCACATCGAATTTCAGATTGCTGGTCTGGGCAACATCCCAGGTCGCATCCACGATTTTGCCGTCTTTGTCAACAACGACGGTCACGATGTCAACGTTGACGCCGTATTTACCATCGGCTTCCGCAGTAGCCGCAGAACCGGTGACGGACATAACAACACCAACACCAAAGCTGTAAACTTTCGCCGGGGTGCAAGCCGTCAAACTGATGGCAGCAACCACGAGAGCTAATAAGCTAAGTAAAACCTTCTTCATTGCTTCGTCCTCCTTATAGACACCACTATTATAAAAAATTCACAAGCCCACTTCAATAAAATTCTCACAAGTAAGGCTCTTTTGTGAACAAATTTTTCACACTGATTTCACATTTCACGAAACTATTATAAGTAAATTAGTTTTTTCACAAGTGATTAACGCTGGGTCAAACCACGCCGATAAATTGGATATCCAATCATCAACGTCACCATCAACATCAGGACCGATCCCACCATCGACAGCGTCAATTCTGATCCACTGACCGCACCACTGAGGACCCGCATTCCCATCACCAGCATCGATCCCACCGGAATCAAGGATAAGACCCTTCCTATCCCGGAACTCAAGCTCGCTGGATTCATCAGCCCTAAACTGACGTAGTACAGCGCTAAAAGCCCCAGATAGAACGGTCCTTGGATCATCGAAGCTTCTTCGGCTGATTTGACGCGCGAAGACACAATGATAATGATGACAAGAAGGATGCTCATTCCCAGCAAGAGAACCCCCAGTGCTATCATAAACCGGATCAGCAAAGCTCCATCCACACTCAGAAAGGATAGAATCGTTTCTACATTGAAGAGTTCCGGATCCAGTTTGAACAGACGCGTCGCAAACCGGATGAGTCCGACAAACCGGTCTAAGCGCCACCGCGCCGCAAGCACAAGACTAATCATCGTGCCACTGATTATAAACTGAAGCAGCAGTGAAGCAATTCCCGTAATCAGTTTCGCTAAGAAGTGCTCATGCGGTTTAAGACGGCTCAAGATCAGTTCCAAAACATTCGAGGTCTTCTCAGCCATGATCTCCCCGGAGTTGACCGCTATGAAGTTCAGTACCATGAAGTACGCCGCCGTTAAGATCGAAAACAAGACATTCTCACGGATCGTGCTCATCGGATCCCAAGGCGGATCAAAGGTTACGTCAACCGTGGAGAAATCCACCAGAAAGGCTTCAAGGGACGGATCACCTGAAAGCAACAGGCGCAATTGATGATTCTTCAGTAATACTTGAACTAACCCGTTTTGAGTCATGGGATCCTGTGCACCGCTCACCGTGTAGTGATCGTTATCCCAACGCAACCGGATTGACGCCTCTTCAGCTAGTTCAAACCCGGCGCGCTCCCACAATGTTTCATCCACCATCATCGCTCGCGTGGATTCATCCGCCCCAATGCGGGTTAACTCACCCAGATTGAAGTGTAGTGCATTGGAAAGTTGGTCGGCATTCAAAAGGAAAATCAACGCTAAAAGCGTCAACCCGTTAAGTGTCAGCGCCATTCGATTCAAGAATCGTCGGCGCAATGAAAAGATAATGAGATGGATCATGGATCGATCAGGGTCCTTAAGCCCATAACGTCATAATGAAGCGATTGTACGCTGCGATCCGATTGAAAATAGCGCAAGGCTTGACGGGCTTTGAGGATCGAATCAAACTCAAAGGTCATCGAGTGACCTTGCGGATAGACGGACAGGTAGGTAGAGCTGAGGTCTTTCCAATTGCTGTCAGCGTTAACGGTGATTCGAATACGGGATTGATCACTGCGTAAAGCACTTAAGTGACCTTGTCGCTGAACACGTCCTTCTTTAAGCACCAGGATCGAATCACACAACCCGCTGACTGCATCCAAGAGATGTGATGAAATCAAGATTGCTGTTCCTCGCTGAGCAATTTCCCGTAAGCTATCGGAAAGCTCTTCCCGGGCACTGACATCCAAGCCGTTGAAGGGTTCATCCAAGATCAACAGTTGCGGTTCATCCAATAGTGCCATCATCAGTTGGACTTTTTGTTGATTGCCTTTAGAGAGGTGCCGGATCGGTCGATCCAAGGCTTCTGACAATTGAAAGCGTTTGGCGAGTTCCTCGATGCGTCGGTGCAGAACTGGCACTTCGGTGGACTTCAATTGTCCGATATACAAGGCATGGTTACGGATCGTCAAATCAATCAGCATGGCCCGCTGTTCAGGCATATATCCAAAATTGATTCGACTGTGTTCGACTGGAACTCCCTTGAACGAAATCGACCCGGTCGTGGGTTCCAAAATCCCCATGATCAAGCGAAAGAGCGTGCTCTTTCCGCATCCGTTAGGCCCAAACACCCCCAAGATCTGGTGGGGATGAACGGATAAGGATAGGGGATGCAAGGCTTGTTTCTTTCCATAACGTTTACTGAGATTGGTGAGGTTCAACATCCCTTCCCTTTACGAGTCAACCCAGGGTCTTCCTAAAAGAAAAGACCCTTACAGGTCTTATCGGTTGGGTTTGCGTTCTTCGGGACGGATGAGGTTCATGTTGACGTGACAATAGCCACCGGGATTCTTAACCAAGTACTTCTGATGATACGTTTCCGCATCGTAGAAGTCCCGTAACAACTCCACTTCCAACACAATCGGCTTCCTATAGTCGGCTTGACGCTTGGCCACATAAGCTTTGACCGCCGCCAGATCTTCCTCACTGATGGGATAAACCCCGACCCGATATTGGGTCCCGATGTCATGGCCTTGTTTGTTAAGGGATGTCGGATCGATGATGCGGAAGAGATGCTCCAGCATTTTCTCCAACGGCAAAACCGTTTCATCATACGTCACTTCAACCACTTCGGCGTGATTGGTTAATCCGGTACAGACTTCCTTATACGTCGGATCGGGTTTGATGCCTTGGGCATACCCAACCCGTGTTTCATGGGTTCCGATAAGACGGCGGTAGTACTCTTCAACCCCCCAGAAACATCCTCCGGCAACAACCAGTTTTTTCATGCGTTCTCCTTCAGCCAGTTTTCAATGGCGGTATAGGCAAGGGATTTGGCCTGCGGATCTTGGATGTCGATCCAGGTGGCGTCAAACTGATGGCGAAACCAGGTCAATTGACGGCGGGCATATTGACGGGTATGGACGATGAGGGCTTCTTTGACCTCCTCCAGTGTTGCCTGTCCACTGAGGTATCCCTTGAATTCTTTATACCCGATTCCTAAGAACGAGTGGTAGGATTGTGCCTTCGGATCGCTGAAGTAGCGGCGAACCTCCTCTTCAAGTCCATTCTGGATCATCTTCTCAACCCGTTGGGCGATGCGATCGGCCACAACACGCCGCTCGGTATCCAAGACGATGACCTTCAGATCGACGATGGGATGCCCTTTTTGAGTAGCCAGACGCTCTGACTTCGTGATCCCGGAGTGCGCCATAGCGAGCGCTCGCAGGACACGTTTACGGTTATTGGGATGAATGGCTGAGGCCGATTGTGGATCCTGAGCCATCAGCTGGGCATGCAGCTGGTCGTTGTTGAGCTCCGCAGGGTCGTCGATGGACAGTCGTTCTTCCGGAAAATCGTAATCGTAGAGGGCGGCTTTTAGGTAATGCCCGGTTCCTCCGCACACAATCGGCAGTTTTCCGCGTGAACTGATGTCGTGAATGGCCTCTCGGCACTCCCGTTGAAAGCGAGCCACATCGTAGTTCTCCGAATATGGCACCACATCCAATAAATGATGTGGAACACCTCGGCGCTCGTCGAGACTGATTTTGGCGTTACCGATGGACAGTTCACGGTAGACTTGTTGGGAATCTCCGTTGATGATTTCCCCGTTGAAACGCAAGGCACACTCCACCGCGAAATCGCTCTTCCCGATGGCTGTAGGCCCTCCGATAACCAAGACCTTGTTCATCGGTCGAAATCCTTCCAGAGCTCTTCAGCGTTGATCTTGATCAAGGTGGGACGTCCATGGGGACAGTAATAAGGTTGCTGACAATGACTCAACTCCTCCACAATGTGACGCAGTTCTACTAATGTTAGCTGTTGATTGAAGCGAATGGATTTATGACAAGCCGTCGTGGCTAAGGCCGCATGACGCAAGCTCGCCAAACTGAGTGTCTTCTCTTCCTCGAAGCGTTCCACCAGTTCAGCCATAAAGGCTTCCTGGGTTCCATCTTTGAGCCACAAGGGAACTCGACGCACAATCAAGTGAGTCTCACTGAGTCGCTCTGCTTCGAGACCGATGGCAGTTAACGCACTGAGATAGTCCGGGATCTTTGGAATAAAGCTGGGTTTGAGTTGAACGGTTAAGGGAACCAAGAGTTCCTGTGTAGCGGAGACTTTATCGTCCAGATGATCAATCAAAGCCTCGAAGTTGATGCGTTCTTTAGCCGCGTGCTGATCAATAAAATACAAGGTCTCCGGATCACTGGCGACAATGTAACGTCCGTGCAGTTGTCCTACCACATCCAACACCGGAAAGGTTGGATGACGATAAGTCGGACTCGCTTCGTTGACTTCCACCAAGGGTGGTAACGGTTCGATCCCTCGCACCACGTCAAACAGGGGGACTTGTTCAGAGAAGGTTTCGATGACCGGACGCGATAAAGGTTTGGCTTGGAAGGTCGTGCGTAAGGCTTGAACCAAATGGTCGGCCACAAGCGTGCACAACTGACCTTCTTTCGAGAGTTTCACTTCCCATTTGGACGGATGAACATTCACATCTGCTAAGCTCGGATCCGCGTTGACATGAAGCACAACAATTGGATAACGGTGCGGAGGCAAGTACGATCCGTACGCTTCCGTGACCGCCTTTTGAAGCGGAAAGAATCGGATCAGGCGATGATTGAGAAAGACCAGGATACTCTTATTGTTGGCCCGGTTTTCCTGAGGTTCGATCCATAATCCGCTGACGGTAAAATCGTGATCGCTGACCGAGAACGGATGGGCTTGTCGGGCCAGTTTGTTCCCATAGGTCATCGCCAGGGTCTCCAAGAGATCGTTTCGTCCGGTCGTGTTCAACAGGACTTCGTCATTGGCGATGAGTTTAAAGGCTACATCGGGTCGTCCCAAGGCCATCTTTTCGATCAGATCGACACACAGGCTGGTTTCATAGGCGACGGATTTAAGATGTTTCAATCGGGCTGGAGTCTTGCGGAAGAGCCCTTCGACAATGATCGAGGTGCCTTGAGGACGCGAAACCGGACGAAAAGCAACGGGGGTTCCATAACTGATTTGAAGTTGGTTGGAGACGTTTCCGTCACAACTGGTGGCGGTGACTTTGGCGACGGAAGCGATGGAAGGCAGGGCTTCACCCCGAAAACCCAAGGTCTTCGGCGCAAATAAATCAAACGGAGAACGAATCTTAGATGTCGAATGACGTTCAAAGGCTTGACGCAGATCGTCGGTATCCATGCCTTCCCCGTCATCGTGCACTTCCAAGCGTTCGATCCCGCCATCGACCAATCGGATCTCCAGGCGATGGGCTTGTGCATCCAACGCATTCTCCACCAACTCTTTCAGGGCCGCCATGGGTCGTTCCACGACTTCGCCGGCCGCGATCATGTTGGCGAGATGTTCATCCAAACGATGGATCTTGCCCATTACGGTTTCCCTTTCAGATCAGCTTTCACATCCGATAGGACCCTTAAGGCTTCCAGTGGGGTAGTCTGATCCAGATCCATCGTGTTCAAGCGATCCAGGAAGGCTTGAACGGGTCGAGGAACTCGGACGACTTCGACGATGTCGAGGGTTTGCTGGACGACGCGTTTCTTGGATTCCAGTTCTTTAAGAAGAACAGCCGCCCGGTCAAGGACACTCTCGGGAAGATGCGCCAAACGGGCCACATTGACCCCATAGGACTTATCGGCTTTCCCGTGTTTGACACGATACAGGAAATGCACGGCTTTATCGTCTTCGATGACTTCCACATGGGTGTTGAGCACACCAGGCAAGAAGGTATCGAGGTTAGTGAGTTCGTGATAATGGGTCGAGAAGATGGCTTTACAGGCAATGGCGGTGGCGATGTATTCCACCATGGCTTGGGCTAAGGCCATCCCATCGTACGTGGAGGTTCCGCGTCCGATCTCATCGAAGAGGATCAAGGAACGGGAGGTCGCGTGTTGAAGCGCCGTATTGGCTTCCATCATTTCGATCATGAAGGTGGATTGGCCTTCCAGGATGTCATCGCTGGCGCCCATGCGGGTATAGATCGCATCCACGATCGGTAAACTGGCAGACGTCGCCGGAACATACATCCCCAATTGCGCCATGATGACGATGAGCGCCACTTGACGCATGTAGGTGCTCTTACCGCCCATGTTGGGACCGGTCAATAAGTGGATCGGTTTTTGCACGTCGAAATCGATGCCGTTGGCGACATACGCCGTACGCCGTTCCAGGATCGGATGACGGCCGTCGTTGACCTTGAGGTCAAATCCATCATGGAAAACCGGTTTCACGTAATCTCCGCGATGACTGACTTGCGCTAACGCCGCGATGACGTCGATGGTCGCCAACGCATCACTGAGGGTTTGAAGGGCTTCGAGCTTTGACGTAATGAGGTCCACGAGTTCCGCAAACAAGCGCTGGGTTAAGCGCAGGGCTTTATCGTTGGCACTGAGTATGGCTTCTTCTTTTTCTTTAAGGACCGGCGAAATGTAGCGTTCACCGGTGCTGAGGGTTTGTTTGCGGAAGTACCCAAACTCGTCTTTGACTAAGCCTAAGTTACCTTTGGAAATCTCGATGTAGTAGCCAAAGACGCGGTTATACCCGACGCGTAAGTTCTTGATTTGGGTGCGTTCCCGTTCCGCCGTTTCAAACTCCACCAGCCACGACGCACTGTGGTCCTGAAGATCGCGGTAGGTATCGAGTTCAGCGTTGTAGCCACGTTTGAAGACCGGACCGGCAGTGAGTTGGAGCGGGGCTTCCTCATCGATGGCCATACTCAAGAGATCGCGCAGGTCATGCAGGCGATTGAGAGTTTTTACTGATGCGAAAACCTTCTCGTTTAAAAGATCGAGGATGAGATCCACTTGGTTGAGGGTTTTTGATAAACGTAACACATCGACAGGGGTCGCTGAACCATAGGCCAGCTTCCCGCAGATGCGTTCGATGTCGTAACACGATTTCAGAGCCGTCCGTAAACTCTCCCGATCGAGGAAAGCCTTCACCAGACTGTCTACTTGAGCTTGTCGGGTCTGGAGTGCTTCCGGATCAACAAAAGGTGTTACGATCCAGCGCTTTAATCGACGAGAGCCGGCTGCCGTTTGGCACTGATCCAGGAAGGTAAAGAGGGTTTCTTTCTTGGTGCCGTTGCGTAAGGGCTCCACCAACTCCAAGTTCAGTGTGGTGGCATAATCCAAGCGCATGACCGTGTTCTCATCGAGATCGCTCACCGGACGCAGATGACTTAAGGCTCGGCGTTGGGTCGCGCTGAGGTAGGTTAAAAGACGACCTAAGGCTTGTCGCTTGATGGGATCGAGGATCGAACGGGCCAACCCTTCAAACGATTCCTGAAGGAGGGCTTGGTCGAGGGTGGAGATGGTGATGGAACACGCTTGAAGCGTACTCAAGGTCTCTGGGGACAGTGAGGAAGGCACCACAACTTCTTTGATAGCGTGATGCAGGATCACATCACGAAGTTGATTCATGTTGCGAACGATTGAACGAGCCAAGAGTTCTCCGGAAGCCAACTCGGTCATGACGATAAAGAGTTTACCGGCGTACTCTTCAATGGCGGCACAGCGCACGATTGCCGTTTCATCGCTGATTTCATCCAGGACGGTTCCCGGAGTCACGATCTTGACGATATCACGCTTAACGAGTCCTTTGGCTAAGGCCGGATCTTCGAGTTGTTCGACGATGGCGACCTTATGACCGTTGTTGACGAGTTTTTGAACGTAACCGCTGATGGCGTGATAGGGAACCCCGCACATGGGGGCTTTTCCCATCTCTCCGGCGGCTCGTGCGGTGAGCACCAGATCGAGTTCTGCGGAAGCAACTTTCGCATCCTCAAAGAAGAGTTCATAGAAGTCCCCCAAACGGAAAAGCACCAGTGCATCCGGCACGCTTTGTTTGACATCCATGTATTGTTTCAACATCGGGGTGAGTTTTTCCATCGTGAGAAAAACGGGCTAAGCCCGTTCGGTGTAGGCAAGGTCTTTTAAACGCTGTTGGATGGCCAACCACAGAATGTGACTGCCGGATCCGTAGGTCAACTGATATCCGGCTTTGGATTCCACGATCCGGGAGATGTAGTGATGACGGATCTTGTGGAAATCGACTCTGTTTCGATCAAAGACTTGAACACTTAAGGTACGGATGCTGGAATTGATCAGTTTGATGTTCTCCAAACCGCCGATGCAATCCAAGAGTTCATTCACCATGCTGCTCTTCTCATCCACGGTAATGAAGTTGATGGCACCTTTGCGGTAGTAGTAACTGCTCATGGCGTAATAGATCAAACCGGTCAACAATCCCACCGCCAACAGAATCAGTAGCGGACGCTGCAAGCCCGGCGTACGAACATGGATCAATAAATCAAACAAACTCCCTGGAACGGCCCCGATCGCATTGCCGGTGTAACTGTAGCCGATGCTGATGCGCATGGCCGAGAAGAACGCAAAGAGCACCCCGGTCATGGTCAAATGAAAGACAAAGAGCAAAGGAGCCGAGAACAGTAAGAAGAGCTCGATGGGCATCAAGGTCCCAAAGAGGATCGAGAACAGAACGGCCAACACCAAGAACGCAAAGACTTTGCGTTTCTCCAGTTTATCCGTGAAGGTCTGATAGGTGGAAATCAGGAAAGCCGGCATCGCAAACAGATTGAGGATGTAGTAAGGGGTGATCAAACGCCCGGTTCCCGCATTGATGATGCCTTCTTTGAGTTGTCCGGTCCAAACCGCGACATCCCCTAAGAAGTTGACCCCGAAGGCATCCGACCAGGATCCGCCCAGCTCCCCAAACCAGAAGAGCCGACGAATGATCAGATGGAGACCGGCATTGTCCGCCAATCGATCGACGATTCCGTACAGGAAGAGGTTGACCGGATTATTCAGGTCTCGGGCAATGAAGTTGAAGACACCCATGATGGCGCTGACGGCCAGCGGCCAGACGTACGCAAAAGCGATTCCACTGATTAAGCTCAATCCCAGCGTCAGAATCACCATCGCGGTAGGCGCGTCAATAAAACCAAAGAAACCGTGTCCGGTCCGATCTTTGGAGAAGTGTTGAGCCAAACGCGTGACTCCAGCCACCAGCAATGCCCCGACAAATCCCGTATACAAGGGATTGACCAAGGTCAAGGAGATGGTTTTGAGTGTCGACAAGTCCAACATCAACCCCATAGAGGTCCGAAAGACCGTGGGATTGACCGATCCGGTTTGAATAAACATCGTACTGACATGGA
Organism: uncultured bacterium; assembly: GCA_903847945.1. Lineage (GTDB taxonomy): Bacteria > Bacillota_I > Bacilli_A > Erysipelotrichales > Erysipelotrichaceae > UBA2212. Next base: position 13,485 of record CAINEY010000059.1, read on the forward strand.
ACGTCAAATAACCCACGAGTCCGATGATGATGATCCCGGGATCTTCACCGCGGCGATGGACCATTCGCATCATGAAAACAATGGGAATAATCAGGATGATCGACGCAGCAATGTATTTGACCAGTTCGGCAGCAATATCCAACGACGGATGCGAGCCAACCAGCAATTGAAAGTTAGGATTCAACAGGAGGCCGCTCAATCCCAAAAGCACCGAAGCGGCGTATAAAATCTTAAGCGGGAAACTGACCAGGTTGATGTATCTTCGCCATCTTCGCATAGGAAACCTCCTTTCTATGATACCATTATAGTGCACCCGATTCAACGAAAGACACAACGGATGACCACTCGACGCAGCACCCCCAAAACTCTCGAAATCAACGCGGACTATGGACTCATTGTCTTGCTTTTAAGTCTGAGTGCCATCAGTCTTTTGGCGATTTACGGAGCCTTACCCTTATTACCTTTTTGGCGCAGCGGTATCGACCTGATCCTTAAGCAGGTCGTTTGGATCATCATCGCCGTCATCTTGTTGGGTGGACTGATTTGGGCCGGAATCGATCGCTTGTTTACCGGAGCCATCGTCGCGTATTGGGTCTTGATGGGACTGTTGGTCTTGTTGCTGGTCGATAAGTATGTGCTTGACCTGCCACTCATTGCTCCGGTCAATGGAACGACAGCATGGATCACTCTACCGGGTTTAGGAACGCTTCAACCCTCGGAGTTTATGAAGATCGTGGTCCTGATCTTATGTGCCAACATCATCCACCAGCACAATGAACAAAAACGGGCCATGACCTATGCAGAAGATGTTCGTTTGTTTGTAAAGATCCTGACCGTGGCCTTGCCGCCGCTGGTCTTGATCGTAGCTCAACCGGATACCGGGATTCCCTTGGTGATCATCGTGGGGATTGCGGTGATGCTGGGCATCAGCGGGATCCGTCGCGAATGGATCTTGTACAGTCTGATCGCCGTTATTGCCCTTGTCGGATTGTTATTGTTCTTGTTCTTTAACTTTGAGTCGGTGCTCATCAACCTGGTCGGCGCTTCCTATCGCTTGAATCGGGTTTACGGGTGGCTTAGAACCGAAGAATATATCTCGTCCTACGGCTTACAGCTTTACCAATCTCTTTTGGCCGTTGGTTCGGCGGGTTGGTGGGGGCACGGGCTTCAATCGGTGGTGGTCAGTCTGATTGAACCGCAGAATGACTTTATCTTTGCGGTGTTTGCCCAGAACTTCGGATTTATCGGAGCCAGTGTGTTGCTCTTGCTGGAAATGCTCTTGGATCTGAAGATTGCCGCCATTGCGCTGAGCTATAAAAAACCCCGGGAACGCTATTTGATTGCCGGAGTCTTGGGAATGCTACTCTTCCAACAGATTCAAAACATGGGAATGATCATTGGTTTGACCCCGATTACCGGGATCACCTTGCCCTTTGTTTCGGCGGGAGGCTCTTCGCTTTTGTCGTTTGTTCCGGCCTTGGCGGTGCTCTTCGTGATGAGTCATCGCATCAAAAGTAAAAGAACCTATTAAAACAGGTTCTTGATTCGATCGAAATAGTGTTTATCGGCGCGGGTCATGACTTGCGCCTTTTGCTTGGCGTAACGGATCGTGATCTTGCGAACGTGATCGAGCTTGACAGACTCGTGATCGTAACACAAGAGCGCCCCATGGAAATCATCGCTGTCCAAAGTTATGACGCTGTCTTTGGCGATAACCAACGGTGACCCCAAGGAACGGTAAGCCCGATGATGGATTCCGGTGATCTCAGTGATTTGAAGCAAATCCAAACCTTCTTGAAGGATCGCTCCGCCGGCAGATCGGTTATACGCCGTTGAACCGACTTGACCGGAGATGCACAGGCCGGTTCCGCGGAAGGTTTCAAGGAAGGTTTGATTGATGGTGACGTTGAGGAGTTGCGTGCGGATGATGTTTTCTACACGGATCTCATTGACGGCGTGATAGGTGATCGACCCGTTCTCCGTTTCCACGTCCACCTTGAGTAACGGAATCGTGACGATAGGGGCGGTGTGATTGGTGAGATCATACACCAAGAGATCCCACTCATCGGTGGCGTAGTTGGTCGTAAACCCCAGAGTTCCGGTATGCATCCCGATAAAGACGCACCGGTCAAGGTCATCCAAATGGCGATGAATGGCTCGTAAGAAGGTGCCGTCTCCACCGACGGTGATCACGATGTCCGGGTTCTCGGGATCGATGGTCATACCGCGTTGGAGCAGCGCTTCACGAAGCGTAGCGGCGACGCCTTCGCTTTGGCGGTCACCTTTGGTGATCAGGTTGAATTTCGGCATGGGGCACACTCAGTTCTGTTTTTATTGTATCATGATTAGGGAGTCTCCCTATGCACCAAAACCGTGAATGCGAATATAAGCTCTTGGTCAGTGCGGAACAGTTCCACACGATCAAAGCCCACTTCAATCCCAAGACCACTGTGATTCAAACCAATCACTATTTTGATACGGCGGACTTGGCTCTTAAGGCTCAACACACTTCTGCCCGGATCCGGGTTTATGCGGATCATGCGGAGTTGACGTTTAAGCGGAAGAACGGAAATGCCAACGATGAATTGACCTTTGAGGTCAACGATCCGACATCGGCCTTTTTGGACCCTTCTGTCAAAGCCCAACTGGCTCAGTGGGGCATCCTATCTCCCTTGATGCCGATCGGAGTCTTAAAAACCGAGCGTAGCATCGTCAAATGTAGGCACGGTGATCTGTGTCTGGATGTGAATCATTACCATGGCATCACGGATTATGAGCTGGAGTATGAAGTCACCGGCGATGATTACACCGGATTGGCTGAATTTCAAGAAATCTTGGCTCTTTTTGACTTAAATTGGACTAAAAACGCCCCCGCAAAGGTTAGGCGTTGTGTTCAAGCGGCGCACGCTTCGGGATTTGGATCAAGCGGGCCGAGCATTCGCTGAAAAGACTTACCCATTGCGGATCGGGTTCCTGATCCAACAGGAGATCAAATTCGAGCTTGTATCCCGCAAACGCCGGCATCTGTTGCGAGAGGATCCGGATCGCTTGCAGTTTCCCTAGACTCATTACGAGTTTCGATTCAAAATCACGTTTCTCACTGAGGATGGCCCAGGTCAGCGTCAGTGTTTTTTGTTTGAACACGAAGAGTTCGTGCTTCCGGTCATCCAGCCAATGAGCTTGGGGAGACGCGGCTTGATGGGCAGACAAGATTCTTAGAGATCGACGTTCCTCAGTCTGGGAAATGTGCGCAGGGATCTGTTGGAGGCGCAGTGTAAGGGTGTGGCGGATGAGATCTTCTACGAAGACATCCTCCGATGGGGCCTCATCACTGACGGCTGCGGTCCAGGCATCGATTCCGACCGCATTGGCTTTAGCCAAGATCCGCATCGTGGCTTCCGGATTTTCCTTATCCAGATACAGGTAGCTCTCCAGATTGGGGGTCACTTGGATCCCGATCTCACTGAGGTAGACCGGGCTTTGGAAGAAGACGATGTTGGTCAGTTTTAAACAACTGAACGGATGCGTCAAGTTCTTGTCTTTGGAGACTTTGAGGATGGCTTCTTTGAGGGCCTGTTCGCTGTGGTAACCGTTGAGGGTGCCATACGACTTCCACATGGACTTCAAAGATAACCGGTAAGCCTCGGCGAAACGGCCGTAGCCGATGAGGCCTTTTTCTTTGGTGATGGGATGTTCGGTGCCTTTGGCCAGGAAGAACAACAGGTCGCCGGAGTTGAAATCCGAGAACCGTTTGGAACTGGATGGCCGCCAAAAATTGATCGTCGTGTTCCCGCTCAGGCGATGAAACTCAATCATGTGTTTGTCGGTCACGTAGGCAATCGAAGACATGGTTTAGAAGAGCCCGGAAATGCGTCCTTGGGCGTCGATATCGATGTGGTAAGCCGCAGGATCTTTGGAAAGACCCGGCATGGTCATGATGGTTCCGGCAATAACCACCGCAAACCCGGCTCCGACGGATAAGCGGATTTCCCGGACATTGAGGGTAAAACCTTTGGGATCCCCCAGTTTCTTGGGATCATCCGAAATGGAAGCCTGCGTTTTGGCGATGCAGACGTTCAATCCATCCAAGCCCAGTTCATGGATTTGGGCGAGTTGTTCTTTAGCTTTATCACTGAATACCACATCCGCTGCCCCATAAATGGTCTTGGCTATGGTTTCGATCTTGGTTTGAAGCGGATCTTGAAGATTCAAGAGCGGCGCATAGCCGTTCGCCTGATTTACCAGATTCAAGACGATCTTTGCGAGATCCTCGGCTCCGGCTCCGCCTTTTTCCCACGCTTCGTTGAGTGCAAAGGGAATCCGTTGACTTTCACACCAGTTCTTCACCGCATCCAACTCAGCTTTCGTATCGGTCGAAAAGCGGTTCAAGGCGACCACAAACGGGACGTTGAAGGTCGAGAGGATCTCGGTATGGCGTCTTAAGTTGGCTAAGCCCTTCGTTAAGGCCGGTAAGTTTTCAGTCTTCAGGTTCTCGTAGACTTCATCCCCGTGTAATTTCAGGGCACGGACGGTAGCCACCAGCACGACAGCCGACGGTTTGAACTCCCCGGCCCGGCAGGTGATGTCCATGAACTTCTGGGCACCGAGGTCACTGCCGAATCCGGCTTCAGTCACCACGAAGTCCGCCAGTTTTAAGGCCATGCGGGTCGCAATGATCGAGTTGGAACCGTGGGCGATGTTGGCGAAGGGACCCCCGTGCACAAAAACCGGGTTCTTCTCTAGCGTCTGAACCAGATTGGGCTTGATGGCTTCCTTCAAAAGAGCCACCACGGATCCGGTGCAGCGTAAATCATTGATCGTGACCGGTTGACCGGCACGGTTGAAGGCAACGATGATGCGTCCAACCCGGGTCTTGAGGTCTTCCAAGTCCTTGGACAAACACAACACCGCCATGATTTCGGAGGCGACTGTGATGTTGAACCCGTCATGACGGACGACGGCTTTGGGTTCATTGAGACTGACTTCGATGTGGCGTAGGGCGCGGTCATTCATGTCCATGGCCCGCTTCCAAGTGATGCGTTCCGGATCGATGTCGAGTTCATTGCCTTGATAGAGGGCATTGTCGATGATGGCACTGATCAGGTTATTGGCGGTCGTGACGGCATGAATATCCCCGGTGAAGTGAAGGTTGATGTCTTCCATCGGGACGACTTGGGCGAAACCGCCACCCGTCGCACCGCCTTTGACCCCAAACACCGGTCCTAAGGACGGTTCACGCATGCATCCGATAACGCGTTTATTCAAACGAGCTAATCCATCGACCAAACCAACCGTTGTCGTGGATTTCCCTTCCCCGGCTTTGGTCGGGGTCATCGCTGTGACCAAGACTAAATGCCCATTGGGCAGATGATCCAAGGTTCGGTTGATATCCAAGCTGACTTTAGCCTTGGTTTTTCCGTAATGTTCCAAGTATGCAGGATCGATTTTTGCTTTGATCGCGATTTTATCGATTGGTTCCATTGGGATCGACTGTGCAATTTCAATGTCTGTTTTCATTTCATTCGCTTTCTGCCTTCCATGGCTTTGATGAGGGTCAATTCGTCAGCATATTCCACGTGTCCGCCCATGGGGATCCCATGAGCCAGACGCGTGACGTCACACGGGTAGGATTCGAGTCGTTTGGCCAGATACAGTGCGGTGGTTTCGCCGTCCAATGTCGGATTGGTCGCAATGATCACTTCTTTTACTGTCGCTCCAAGGCGCGGCAGGAGGCTTTCCAGGTTGATGTCTTCCGGGAGAATGCCCTTTTGGGTCGAGATGGCTCCGCGCAAGACATGGTAGAGGCCTTTGTATTCGTGACTGCGTTCCAAGGCGGCCACATCACGGATGTCTTGAACGACACAGATCACGCTTTGATCGCGCTTGGGGTCCAAACACACATCGCACTTCTCTTTCTCGGCCAGATTTCCGCAGATCGGACACGGATGAAGCGTCAGTTTGGCGTGCAAGATCGCTTCGGAGAATTGTTTGATGTCATCGTCACCGAGGTTCAAGAGCGTCATGGCGTACCGTTCAGCTGTCTTCTGTCCGACCCCCGGCAATTTGCGCAATTGGTCGATCGCATTCTGCAGTGCTTTGGGGTACATCAGGATTCTTCGCCTCCGACAATCACCAGATTTTCGTCTCCGAAGAACCCTGCGGCATTTTCAACGAGCGGATCGGTTTGCTTTTTTCGGCCTTTTTTAGTTGGAAAAAGGTCCATTTCGGTCTTTTTTGGCAAAACTCCACCTTTATGCTGACGAACGAACTCTGTTTTGATGCGTTCGAACTCGGCGGCACTCACCGCAAAACAACGCACCTTCCGATTCAATAATCGTTCAGTCAATTTGGCGAAATCTTCGATGTTTTTGGGGTCGTTGATGGCGTGAACCCGCAGCGGATTCTCAAACGACACCAACACAAACTGATTACCACTGGCTTGGATCGTCGATTCAGCGATCAACGTCAAGCTCTTCATGAATGACGGATCCAGTGCCAACGGCGAGGTGTTCTTCCACGCTTCGGCATCCGATATCCGGAGTGATTTTTCGGCATTCACCAACAGTTGAATGATGAATTCGTCGGAAAGATCCGGCGTATCCAATCGACTACGGTCAACCGGTTCTTCTTCGCCGAGGTTGAAAACGGCCTGGTCCCCTTCGACGACGATTTCCGGCTCTTGTTTTGCTTCGGTCTCCTCACAAAGCTCTTCCATCACCGGTTCATGGATCGCTGCTTGGGGAGTAGGTTGAATCTCTTGAGGGACGCTGACGGATTTTTGAGATTTCTGTACCGGTTTTTGAACCATTTCCGGCGCCATTTCCACTGATGTTGATCCGTTGGTCGTGAGTCGTCCGATCAGTTTCAATAAACCGATCTCAAAGTACGACAGGACATCAGACGCACTGCGGTATTTCTCCGCCGTTTCCATCAAATCATCGATCATCTTGATGGCAATCGGACTGGGAATGGCGTTGAGGGCTTTGGCTTCGTCAACACTGAGTTTTTGAAGCAACGTTGCATCCGAGGTGTACGCATAAATGACGGATTCTTTTAAGAGTTCCATCAAATCGTTGGTCAAACGGCGGATATCGATGTTTTTCTGGGTAATTTGCTCAATTTCGTCCATCAATTGAAGCACATCTTGTTGCTGGATCGCACTCAACAACAGCAGTTTATCCTGCGTGGTCGCAATCCCGTAGATGTCATTGACGTGTTGCGCCGACAAATGATCCTCGCTGTAGGCGATGACTTGTTCCAAAATACTCAGCGCATCTCGAACGCCCCCATCTGACAACTGGGCAATCAGGCGTGTGGCTTCCTCATCGAACTGAATGCCTTCTTTGCGCAGGACTTCTTCGATTCGTGCTTGAATGTCTTTCTGGCTGACCCGGGTAAAATCATAGCGCTGACACCGGGAAATGATGGTAGGCAACACTTTATGGGGTTCAGTGGTCGCTAAAATGAAGATCACATGAGCCGGGGGTTCTTCCAAGGTCTTCAGCAAGGCATTGAAGGCCCCTTGGGAAAGCATGTGGACTTCATCGATAATGTAGACTTTGTATTTGGCTTGTAAGGGAGCGTACTTGACCTTCTCGATGAGATCACGGATCTGATCGACACCGTTGTTGGAAGCAGCATCGATTTCAATCACATCGGGATGAATGCCTTGTTGGATGCTTTGGCAATGTTCGCAGTGATTGCACGGAGCTTCGGCCGGGTTGAGACAATTGACAGATTTAGCCACCAACTTAGCCACGGTGGTCTTTCCGGTTCCTCGGGGACCGCAAAACAGGTAGGCATGCGAAACTTTGTGCTGTTTCAGCGCATTTTGTAGGGTTTTGACAATGTGTTTCTGACCCACCACCGTGTCAAACGAGTGCGGGCGGTAGGTTCTGTACAGCGCTTTATAGCTCATGGCAGCCATCCTTCGTGGTTCTATTATATCAAAAAACGCCCCGGTTTTACGGGAGCGTCGGGGCTTTTCGCTTGTTTTTGAAGAAGTCGGTAAGGCATTGGGCACACTCGTTTTCGAGAACTCCACCGATCACCCACGGTTGGTGATTGAAGGCTTTGAGGGTCGTCAGATCGGTGACCGTTCCCATGCATCCGCCTTTGGGATCATAGGCCCCAAACACGATGCCATCGACCCGTGACAACAAGGTGGCTCCGGTGCACATGGCACAGGGTTCCAAAGTGACCACAAGGATACACCCCTCTAAACGCCAGCTCTTGAGCTTCTTACACGCTTTTTCGATGGCCAGGAGTTCCGCGTGAGCCGTGGCCACTTGCGCCGTCTCGCGCAGATTGTGGGCTTTAGCGATGATTTCCCCGTCTTTCACGATCAAAGCTCCGACAGGAACTTCATCGAGAGCTAAGGCTTTTTCGGCTTCTTTTAGCGCCAGGCGCATCCATTCGTCATGGTTCATGGAAAGAAAAGGCTGCCGCACATGAAAGCGCCTCTTAAGGCTGCTGTCTTCCGACCCTGACCTGGTTCGATGGATTTCATTGCGGCAGCACGTTTATTATACGAGGTTTTGCGAGGTGTCGCAACCCTAGATGACGCCTTCCGACATCATCGCCTTGGCGACCCGTTCAAATCCGGCGATGTTGGCCCCTAGAACCAGGTTATCCGGATCACCATAGGTCACCGCAGCAGATTTGGCGGCGGCGTAGATGCTGTTCATGATGGCTTTGAGTTGTCGATCGACTTCGTCGAAGGTCCAGCTCAAGCGCAGACTGTTTTGGCTCATTTCGAGCCCTGAAGTGGCTACACCCCCTGCATTAGCGGCTTTTCCTGGTCCAAAGTAGACGTCATGGTCGAGGAAATACGCGGTAGCTTCAAGCGTTGTAGGCATGTTCGCTCCTTCAGCGACGAGTTTGACCCCGTTCTTCATGAGGGCATGGGCTGCCTCTAGGTCCAATTCCCCTTGTGTGGCACACGGCAACGCAATCGTACAGGGAATCGTCCAGATTCCGGCACATCCCGGGAAGAAGGTTGCTGAGGGAACGGCTTGAGTATACGCCTGGATGCGTTCACGCCGAACTTCCTTCAGGTCTTTGAGGAGATCGAGGTCGATTCCTCGTTCATCAATGATGTATCCAGAACTGTCCGAACACGCGACGACCTTAACACCGAGGTGTTGTAGCTTCTCGATGGCGTAGATAGCCACATTCCCGGAGCCGGAAACGATGGCAGTTTGACCGGCTAAGTCGATTCCTCGGTCTTTAGCCATGTTTTCAACGAAGTAGACCAGTCCATATCCGGTGGCTTGTGTTCGAACCAGCGATCCACCGAAGTGTAGACCTTTTCCGGTAAGCACGCCTTGGGTATGCAGGTTGGCAAGCTTCTTGTAGTAGCCGTAGAGGTAGCCGATTTCACGGCCTCCAACCCCGATATCCCCGGCAGGAACATCCAGGTCGGCTCCGATGTGACGATACAACTCGCTCATGAACGCCTGACAGAAGCGCATGATCTCGCCGTCAGACTTTCCTTTGGGGTCGAAATCGGATCCGCCCTTACCTCCGCCCATCGGCAGTGTCGTTAAGGCATTCTTGAAGACTTGTTCAAAGCCCAGGAACTTGATGATGGAGGCATTGACGCTGGGGTGGAGACGTAATCCGCCTTTGTAGGGGCCTAAAGCACTGTTGTATTGTACCCGGAATCCGCGATTAACCCGCACGATCCCGTGATCATCAACCCACGCGACACGAAAGTGAATAAATCGTTCCGGTTCCACCAAACGATCCAGGATTCGGGCTTCAAGCATTTCAGGATGGTTCTCCAGGTAAGGCACCAAGGATTCCAAGACTTCTTTGACAGCCGCATGGAATTCGGGTTCATTGGGGTTACGCGCGATGACTTGCGCATAAAGTGCATCAATTGTTGATTTGGTTTGCATACAACCTCCTCACTGGCCAAAACGGGCCATGTTTCACGTGAAACGTTACTTTTTAGGTGTTAAGACGGTCTTTAAGCCCATGTAGGGACGTAAAGCTTCAGGGATTGCGATCGATCCATCCGCATTCAGGTTATTCTCCAAGAACGCAATCAGCATGCGCGGTGGAGCTACCACGGTGTTGTTGAGGGTGTGTGCAAAGACTTTGCCGTCTTTCCCGTTGATACGGATCTGTAAGCGACGTGCCTGGGCATCGGTCAGGTTCGAACAGCTCCCGACTTCGAAATATTTCTGTTGGCGCGGGCTCCAGGCTTCCACATCCACGGATTTGCTCTTGAGGTCAGCCAAATCCCCGGAACAACACTCCAACACACGCACCGGAATGTCCAAACTGCGGAAGAAATCAACGGTGGTCGTATACAGGAACTCAAACCATTTCTGACTGTCTTCCGGCTTACACACGACGATCATTTCCTGCTTCTCGAACTGATGGATCCGGTAAACGCCGCGTTCTTCGATCCCGTGCGCACCGACTTCCTTACGGAAACACGGGGAATAAGAGGTGTAGGTGTAGGGCAATTGGTCTTCTTCGAGGATGGTGTCGATGAATTTACCGATCATGGAGTGTTCACTGGTGCCAATCAGGTAGAGGTCTTCCCCTTCAATCTTGTACATCATGTTTTCCATTTCGGTGAAACTCATGACCCCGGTCACCACTTCCGAACGGATCATGAAGGGCGGAATGACGTACGTGAAGCCTTTATCGATCATGAAGTCACGCGCATAACTCAAAATCGCGGAATGCAGGCGTGCAACATCACCCATCAGGTAATAGAAACCATTCCCGGAGACTTTACGGGCACTGTCCAGGTCAACCCCGGCCAGTTTTTCCATGATGTCGATGTGGTACGGGATCTCAAACGGCTTGGTTGAAGCTTCTCCGACCCGATACCGTTCAACATTCTCGCTGTCGTCCTTCCCCAACGGAACCGTGGGATCGATGATGTTGGGAATCATCAACATCCGTTGGCGGATTTCCTGTTGAAGGGGCTCTTCGCTGGCTTCCAGATCAGCCAACTCTTTGGCGACAGCGGCCACTTGAGCCTTGACGGCTTCAGCTTCAGCCTTTTGGCCTTTGCCCATCAATACCCCGATCTGCTTACTGAGGGTATTACGCTGTCCACGCAGTTCATCGGCTTTGGTTTTGGTCGCTCTGAACGTGGCGTCGAGCTCCAACACCTCATCCACCAACGGTAACTTGTGATCCTGATACTTCTTGCGCAGATTCTCCCGGACAAGATCGGGGTTCTTACGAATAAGATTGATATCCAACATGGCTATTGCCTCCTTTAATAAAAAAACGCCCGGTAAGGGACGATTCATCGTGTTGCCACCCTCGTTGACTGTTTCACGTGAAACAATCCGCTCGAAGGAGATAACGGTCTGACCCGGAGCGGATTAACGCTCACTCAGGGGTGGAACATGGAACGGATCGCACGGCTTTCACCACGTCGCCGCTTCGCTAAACTAACCCGACACCACAAGGTCCCTGTACGTTTTATGCATTTATTGTAGGCGTGTCCACCCCCAACTGTCAAGGAGAGCCAAAAGAAAGGCAGCTATTCGCTGCCTTCTTGAACTTCGGATTCGACGACGGCTGCCATGGAGAGCGAACCGCCTTCATCGATGTTGATCATGCGCACCCCTTGCGTATCCCGTCCATAGACGCCGACATGGCTGAGGTTGATGCGGATGATGGTGCCGGTGTTGGTGACCATCAGGAGGTCTTCGTCGCCGTTGACCGCTTTGAGCACCACCAACGGACCGTTTTTATCGGTAATGTTGATGGTTTTGACCCCTTTGGCTCCACGGCTGGTCAAGCGGTAATCGGTCAAGGGGGATTTCTTCCCATAACCCAACTGAGTCACGGAGAGGATGTATTGGCCTTCTTTGTCTGTAGCCATCCCGACGACATCACAACCGTCGGTCGTAAAGCCTTTGACCCCAGCCGCATTACGACCCATCGGACGGACGTCGCTTTCGTTGAAGCGTACGGCTTTCCCGTTGGATCCGCCGATAATGATCTCGTCACCGCCGGTTGTCGCTTTCACCGCGATGAGTTCATCCCCCTCATTGAGAGAGATCGCAATCTTCCCGGTTTGGCGAATCGAGTCGAACTCGACGGCTTCGACACGTTTGACTAGCCCGTTCTTCGTCACAAAGAAGAGGAAGCTGCGGTCGTGTTCGGGACTCATCGACACCAGAGCCCGGACTTTCTCGGCTTGGTCGAGGTTCAAGAGGTTTTGAACCGGTAAGCCTTTCCCGATACGGCTGGCTGCGGGAACGCGATACCCTTTGAAGCGATACACTTTCCCGTAATTGGTGAACAACAGTAAGTGATCATGCGTCGACATGGTCAAAAACTGATCGACCACGTCTTCTTCATTGACCGTCATGCCCTTGACGCCTTTTCCGCCGCGCATTTGCGTGCGGTAGGTATCGACGGTGGTGCGTTTAATGTAGCCGTTGGCGGTCAGGGTGATGATCACGTCTTCGCGCGGAATGAGGTCTTCGTCTTCGATGTCGGTATCGGCTTCGACGATCTCGCTGCGCCGTTCATCGGCGAAGCGGCTCTTGATGTCCAAGAGTTCCTGACGGATGATCGCGTTGACGCGTTCCGGTTTAGCTAGGATATCCCGGTAATCGGCGATGGCCGCCATTAAAGCGGTGTATTCTTCTTCGATCTTGATGCGTTCCAAACCCACCAAACGGGCCAAACGCATGTCCAGAATGGCCTTGGCTTGGATCTCGGAGAGTTTGAACTCGGTCATCAAGCCGTTCATCGCGATGTCGTTGTTGGCGGAACCGCGGATGAGGGCGATGATGCGATCGATGTTATCGAGGGCGATGCGTAAGCCCTCCAAGATGTGGGCCCGTTCTTCCGCCTTCATCAAGTCATATTTGACGCGGCGACGGATGACTTCTTCCTGGTGCAGGATGTAGTATTGGAGGATTTCTTTGAGGCTGAGCTGTTTGGGGGCGTTGTTGACCAGCGCCAGCATGTTGACCCCGAAGGTCGTCTGAAGGGCCGTCATCCGATACAACTGATTGAGGATGACTTCGGCTTGCACGTCACGGCGCAGTTCGATGACGATGCGGATCCCGCCGCGTTCGGAAGATTCATCGCGCAGATCGGTAATGCCTTCGACTTCCTTGTCGTTGACCAGTTGGGCGATTTTCTTGATCAACTCGGATTTGTTGACCTGGTACGGGATTTCCGTCACGATGAACTGCTTCTTCCCGTTGGGCAGGTCTTCAATGTCCACCCGGGAACGGACTACGATCGATCCACGGCCGGTCTCAAAGGCGGATTTGATGCCGGAACGGCCTAAAATAAGAGCTCCGGTCGGGAAGTCCGGACCGCTGATCACCGTTTCCATGAGTTCCATGGTGGTGATGTCGGGGTTATCCATGACCGCATTGACCGCATCGATGACTTCCCCAAGGTTATGCGGGGGAATGTTGGTGGCCATCCCGACGGCGATCCCGGTGGAACCGTTGACTAGGAGGTTAGGAAAGCGGGCCGGTAAGACGACCGGTTCTTTTTCTTCGGCGTCGTAGTTGTCGACGAAGTCGATGGTGTCTTTCTTGATGTCGCGCACCATCTCCATGGCGATCTTAGCCATGCGGGCTTCGGTGTAACGCATGGCCGCGGCTGAATCCCCGTCGATGTTCCCGAAGTTCCCGTGACCGTCCACCAAAGGGTAGCGGTAGGAGAAATCCTGAGCCATGCGAACCATGGAGTCGTAAACGTTGCCTTCGCCGTGGGGGTGATACTTCCCGATGACTTCCCCGGCGATACGGGCGGATTTCTTGTGGGGCTGATCGGAGGTGATCCCCAAATCGTTCATGGCGTACAAAATACGGCGGTGAACGGGTTTGAGTCCATCCCGGACATCCGGTAAGGCTCGGGCCACGATGACGCTCATCGCGTAATCGAGGAAGGAGGTCTTCATTTCGCCGGAGATATTGACCTGGCGAATCTTATCGTGTTGTTGGTCGCTCATGGGTCCTCCCTAGATGTCCAAATTCTTGACGAAATGGGCGTTTTCCGTAATAAAGTTGCGTCGGGGTTCGACTTCATCCCCCATCAGCATGTCAAACACCATGTCGGCTTCCATCGCATTGTCGATGGTGACTTGGTTGAGGATGCGTACTTTGGGATCCATCGTGGTTTCCCAGAGCTGCTGGGCATCCATTTCCCCCAAGCCTTTGTAACGCTGGATGGAGAACTTGTCGCCCAGTTCTTTCTTGGCGGCTTCCAGTTCGGCATCGCTGTAACAGTACTTGTCGACTTTGTTTTTGGAGATGCGATAGAGCGGCGGTTGGGCAAAATACACGTACCCGCCTTCGATGACCGGACGCAGGAAGCGGTAGAAGAAGGTCAAGAGTAAGGTTCGGATATGAGCACCATCGACGTCCGCATCGGTCATGATGACGATCTTGTGGTAACGGAGTTTGGAGAGATCGAGTTCTTCCCCGAATCCGCAGCCAAAGGCTGTAAACATGGTCCGGATTTCATTGTTGTCGTAGATCTTGGTCAAACGGGCTTTTTCGACGTTGATGACCTTTCCGCGCAACGGTAGAATCGCTTGGAACTCCCGGTCACGGCCGCTCTTGGCGCTGCCGCCGGCGGAATCCCCCTCAACGAGGTAGATCTCACAGAGTTCCGGATTGCGGTTGGAACAGTCGGCTAATTTCCCGGGTAATGACGCGAAGTCCAGAGCCCCTTTACGACGGGTCAATTCCTTGGCTTTACGGGCCGCGATGCGTGCCGAAGCCGCCATCTGGATCTTTTCGAGAATGATCTTAGTGATGGACGGGTTTTCATACAGATACCGTTCGAAGGCCGGCCCAAACAGGTCTGAAACGACTTTCTTGACTTCGGCGTTGCCTAAACGGGTCTTGGTTTGTCCTTCGTACTGGGGATCGGGGTGTTTGACCGAGACGATCGCGGTCAAGCCTTCGCGGATATCGTCCGCTTGGAAGTTGTCGTCATCCGGCTTCAGGTAGTTCTTGTCCCGAGCCAGCTTGTTGAGGATGCGGTTCATGGTCAAACGGAAACCTTCTTCGTGGGTTCCGCCTTCATGGGTGTTGATGTTGTTGCAGAACGAGTACACATTCGGCATGTAGGTTTCATTGTACTGAAGGGCGACTTCGACTTGGATGCCGTCGCTTTCACCTTCGGTGGAAATCACGTCGGTGTGAATGGGATCTTTGGTTTTATTGAGGAAGGTGATGTATTCTTTTAAACCGCCCCGATAGAGGTATTCGGTCGGTTTGTGTTCGAAACGCTGATCGTCAAAGGTGATGGAGATGCCTTTATTGAGGAAGGCCAGCTGTTGTAAGCGATCGCGCAAGGTGTCGTGATCGTAAACCAAGGTTTCGGTAAAGATCGTCGGATCAGCTTTGAAACGTACGATGGAACCGTGTTTATCGGTTTTTCCGATCTCTTTGAGATCCGCCACCGCATGGCCGCCGTGTTCAAAGCGGATGAAGTACTCTTTGCCATTGAGGTGGACGTTGACTTCCAGCCATTCCGACAAGGCATTGACAACGGAAGCCCCGACCCCATGCAGACCCCCGGAGACTTTATAGGCGCCTCCACCAAACTTTCCTCCGGCGTGAAGCACGGTAAAAATGGTTTCGACAGAAGACTTGCCTGTTTTTTCATGGATACCGACCGGCATTCCGCGTCCGTTGTCTTCCACGGTCACGATGTTGTCTTTGTCGACGGTCACCAAAATGCGATCGGCATAGCCGGCCAAAGCTTCGTCGATGGCATTATCGACGATCTCCCATACAAGGTGATGCAGACCCCTCAGTGAGGTGGTCCCGATGTACATCCCCGGACGTTTGCGGACGGCTTCTAAGCCCTCCAGGACTTGAATATCGTCCGCGGTGTATGAATGTTCGACGCGTTGGGTCATAAGCGATTCCTTTCTTCGACGTGACCGTCGGTGACCGTATAAACCGTGACACTGTCGTGCAGCCAGTCACTGACGTGATGCAGATCGGTGGTACTGATCAGGGTTTGGGTGTTGCGGTGCAACGTGGTAAACAAGGCTTTACGGCGGGAAGCATCCAATTCACTGAACACATCATCCAGTAAAAGGATGGGTTTCTCCCCGGTGATCTCTTCGATGACGGCCACCAAGGCACACTTGAGGGCGATGACGATGAGCCGGCGTTGCCCTTGGGAAGCCCACTCATCGACGGGATGCCCATCAAGGATAAAGGTCAAGTCATCACGATGGATCCCCACCGAGGTGGATTTGAGGAAACGATCTCGATCACGGTTCTTGCGATAGAGTTCACGCAAGCGATCCGCGGTTTGAGGATCAAAGTTGGTAACGCCGTTGTAGGTGATCCCGATGACACTCTCGGATAACGCTAAGGCTTGGTAGTAGGAGGTCAGGTGCGCATTAAGGCGCTGTGTGAAGGCACTGCGCAGACGAATGACATCAACAGAGACTTCCACTAAGCGTTCCGTCAGCACTTCCACCATCACCTCATCCACCACGGGTGCCTTTAAACTCGCATTGCGGTCCTTCAGGAAGCGATTGGCTTTGGATAAGGCATCCACATAGACCGGGTTGATTTTACCGATCTCCGTGTCCAGAAAACGGCGACGGGAGCGCGGAGAGGCTTCGAAGAGTTCCAAGTCGCCCGGTGAAAACAAGACGGCGTTGAGCTTACCGATGAAGTCGCTGCTTTTACGGACCAATTGGTTCTGAAGGAAGAGGCTCTTGCCTTGATCGTGTAAGACGACTTTTAAGTCCAAGGGAGAAGCATTCTCCGTATGGGCTTGGATGATGGCCGAGGTTTGACCCTGACGGATGCAGTGTTGTTCATCACTGACCCGATGCGATCGCCCTGTCGACAAAAAAACAACCGCTTCCAGAAGATTCGTCTTCCCCTGGGCGTTATCCCCGACCAGGACACTGATCGAATCCGAGAAAACGATGGTCGCATCGGCATAATTCCGAAAACCATGCAGGGACAGCCGTGTAATCCTCATACGCCTAAGGTGTACGACTTTCCCTCAATGACGACCGTATCTCCGGGATAAAGTTTTCGGCCGCGCCGATCTTCCTTTTCACCGTTGACACTGATCTTCAGCGTTTTGACCGCTGTTTTGGCTTCGCCGCCGGAACTGATCCAATCGGTGATTTTCAGCAATTGACCCAAGGTGATGTAGGGTGTCTTCAAATGAATCATCGGCAGCCTTCTTTCAGGAATTTTCCACCTTAATTATACCATAAGAAAAGCCCTTTTTCAGGGCTTTAGGCGTTTTTAAGGCAATAGACGCGTTTTTTAGGGTTGTGCGTAGTCCCCTAAGAGTTCATCAATTTGCTCCTGTGTGAAGCCAAATTCGGTCAACCACCCGGAAATCGTCTCTTTGGTGACGTTATTGGATTCGGCGTAGTCCTTCAAGACTTGGATATCTTCTTCGGTCAGATCGTCTTCGCTGCCGGTAATGACTTTCATGGCCACATCCGTCACGTTTTGCGGGAAGCCCATATCGATCAACGTGGCTTCGATGGTGACGAAATCATCCTCGGTCAGCGATTCACCGTTTTGGATTTTCTCCATCAGTGAGATCACCGGATTGGCTTCAACAAACTGATCCACCACCCCTTGAGCCATCGGTTCAAAGGGGCTAAAGACGGTTTGGGCCAAGACAGCTTTCCCGTTGCCGATAAACGGTATACTGAGCATCAGTGCCGTGACGACACCCATCAACAGGATCGGCCACAAAGCGACAACCGCTCCGGCGATGTGATCGATAAGAACTTTCTTCTCGTAATGCAGGACTTTCCGCAAAATGAAGCGTTTAGCCAACAAGGAGAGGACCCAGAACAAGACAGTCAGAATCACCATCCAAATCAAGGTGTCAATCCATAGTTTCAACACACTGCCCACAAACGGAATCGAGGTAAAATCCACACTGGGCGGAAGAATGGGAACTTGCAGGGCCAAGGGACCTGCCAACAATGAAGCCAACAGGTAACCGATGATCAAAAAAATTAGGTCATAGAACTGAGAAACAAAACCCCGAAAGTAGCCGATCAGGGCTAAAATCAGGGCAATCCCAATCACGCTGAAATTAATGACTAACGCTGTGCCTTCCGGCAACAGGAACGGTTCAGACATAACGTTTACGAGTAGGTTCTGACCGGAAGAATGAGTTGCAGAACCGAGTCGTCCTCGGCATTACGGATGATGAAGGGTTTCATTTCCCCGCTGAATTCGATCTTGACGACCGTGCCGTTGAGTACGCGAACGGCATCAAACACGTAGCGACCGCTGAAGGAAATCTCGAGCGGGTTGCCTTTGTAGTGGATAGCGTTGAGTTTTTCAAGCGAGGATCCCACTTCCTGCGATTTGCTGGAAATGAGGATTTCTTTGCCGGAAGCACTCAATTTGATGATGGAAACCCCTTCGGATTTGATGAATGAAGCGCGGTCAATGGCATTGAGAATGTCCCGGGCGTCCAACGTCAGCTCATACATGAATTCCGTGGGAATCAAGCGAGAGGTTTCCGGATACAATCCGTCAATCAAACGAGTCTGGATCACGGTGTTATCAATCCAGAACTGAGCCTTTTTATCACTGATGGCAATCAGCACGTTAGTATCGCGATCGATGGTCTTGGCCACTTCACCCAGTGTTTTGGCCGGAATGGTCACATTGAAATGATTATCGCCGTCGAGTTTGATGATTTTCTTGGCTAAACGGAAACTGTCGGTTGCTACACACTCCAGATTGGGGCCGTCGGCTTTGAAGTTGACGCCGGTCAATACCGGACGCGTTTCTTTGTCGCTGGTAGCAAAAGAAGTTTGAGTAATGATTTTTAAGAGTTGATCCGCATGGATTTCAAACTGCTTCGTCGGCATCGTGAAGTCGATGGACGGGTATTCAGAGGATTTCATCCCGTTGATGTTGAACTCCGCGGAATGACCGCTGATTTTGGTTAAATTACCATCTAAAACTTGAACCGTGATTTCATCCGCGTCGATTTTTCGTACGATATCCAGGATGTATTTAGCTTCGATCACGATGGATCCTTCTTTTTGGATTTCAAAGACATAATCATCTTCATTTTTCTGGATGATCTTCTGAATCGAAATGTCGGAATCGCTGCCGGTTAGAATCAACTCCCCGTCTTTGATTTCGATTTTGACCCCTGTCAGCCATGGCAACGGCGAATTGGCAGAGATGGCTCGGGCAACCACCGACAAGGCATTGAACAGGATGCGCTTGGAAATCTTGAAATTCATCGTAGGTCCTCCTTCATAATTACTTTTTTTAGGTAATTATTATTAAGCGTGTGGAAATGTGGATAAGTGCGAAAAGTCCTTTTATTTACACTTATTTTAACACTTTTTAGGGTGAATAGATAGTGAATTGATGAGGGACTTTAGCCTTGAACAATCTGCTTTTCGAGCTCTAAAATCATCGATTTATAATGCTGATCCTTCTTCATATTCCCTTCTACTTTTTCACAGGCATTCATCACAGTCGAATGATCCCGCTTGCCAAATTCTTCGCCGATCTTGATGAAGGGCAGATCCAATAACTTTCGACATAAGTACATCGCAATATGTCGGGCGGTCGCGATATTTTTTGTCCGCGAGTTGGAGATAAGCTGCTGGCGGGTCAACCCGTAGTAATCTGCGACGATTCGTTTGATTTTATTTGGTGACACTTCGTTTTTATCCGCGACTGAGGCAGCCCCTTTGAAGGCTCCCATTGCCAGTTTAAAATCGATATTGCCACCGGCAGAGAATTGTACGGCGTAGAACAACAACCGATTTAGGGCGCCTTCCAGCTTACGAACGTCTTTAGAAAAATTGGTAGCGATGTAACTAAGCACATCATCTTCAACCACCCCTATCCCATCCATGGTTTGGGTACTTAAGCGAGCTTTAAGAATTGCTAATGCAGTCTCAAACTCCGGAGAATCGACCCCAACGGTCAAACCGGAGGAGAAACGGCTGATCAAACGGGTCTCTAACCCTTTGATTTCAGAGGGGTCCCGGTCAGAAGTCAATACGATCTGTTTCTTATTGGAGACCAGTTCATTAAAGACGTGGAAGAATATCTCATGGGATTTTTCTTTACCGGCGATGAATTGGATGTCATCCAGCAACAACACATCCAACGAAAACATCCGTTTCTTGAAATTATCGATCGAATCGGTCTTACTGGCGATGGAATCCACGACGGCTTGGACAAAATCCGATCCCGACGTGTAATAAACCTTTAGATCCGGATGGTTTTTCTTGATGTAATTTCCGATCGCGTTCAATAAATGCGTTTTTCCAAGACCGGAATTGCCATAAACAAACAAAGGGGAATAGAAACGCCCTGGTGTAAAGGCACAAGCCAAGGCCGCCGAATGGGCTTCTTTGTTGCTGGGACCGACGATGAAGTTATCAAACGTGTATTCCGGACGAACATTGTCGTTAAAGGGTTGTGTATCGATCACTTGGGCCGGACTAAACTCATCATTCAACAGCACTTCGATGCTGACCACATACCCCAAGCTCTCCAATATGTCCTTGATCAGATTCTTCTTCTGCGTTAAGACAGTCTTCTGCACAAAACTCGGTACAGTAATGACCGCTTTTTCGTCGTTTAAAAAAGCCAAGCTCGATTCATCAAAATACGTGTCATAAACGATCTTGTCGATCGTTGAATCTTCGCGAAGCGCGCTTTTGGCTTTGGTCCAAATGTCATGAAAATAATGCTCAACACTTGTCATTGATACAACCCATACCCTTCGTGTAGTTCAATTTTACCAACTTTGAACCCTGTGCAACGATGAAAAGACTTACAGAACCGGTTATCCACAATGCGACAGGGCTGAACGGTTGATAAAATCAAGCGATTTGTGAGTTATCCACAATTATCCCCATCTTTTTAGAATTTGGTTTTGTGGAGAAGACTTATCCCGATTGGGGATATCAGGACAACTGTGGACAGTGAAGTGAAAGTTTCGTGAAATCCACCGTGGACAAATCGTGAAATCGCCTTGATTTAAAAGGCATAAACACGTTTTCCACAACTCCACGAAACTGGGGATAACTGCCTACTCAACGATGCGGATAAACCGTGGATAGTTGGATGTCTACGATTGTGGACAACTTAGAACAACAAGGTAATGGCACTTTCAACCAGAATCGACGCCAAGATCGTATTGATGATCCGGGTGTGCTTCTGCATGATTTGGGTCAGAAGGACTCCAAGTCCAGCCCATATCACCAGGCTGATCGCACTGATTGAAGTCAATAACGCAGCATAAGCGCTTACCACAAAAGGATCGCTTGTGATGGGTAACACGAAGCTGTTGAGGGAGGTGATGGCGTAGAGGATGATCTTAACGTTGAGAAACTGTAAGCCCATGCCCGTGACAAAGCGCGGGGCCTTCTGGGTCGGATCGACGGAAGGGGTAGGGCTGGTGAAGATGCGATAAGCCAGATACAAGATATAGATGGCCCCGAGATAGCGGGCGATCACACTGATTTGCGGGATCCACGCCGCCAATAAGGAACTAAGGATGGCTGTGATCAGCATGATGATTGCGATTCCACTGACGATCCCCGCCATCATCGGCACACTGCGTTTGATCCCAAACCGGCCAACCGTATTGAGCGTCAAAAAATTATTGGGGCCGGGAGTCAGCGCGGTGGTGAAGGCATAGGCTAAAAACGA
Organism: uncultured bacterium; assembly: GCA_903847945.1. GTDB lineage: Bacteria > Bacillota_I > Bacilli_A > Erysipelotrichales > Erysipelotrichaceae > UBA2212. The sequence continues at coordinate 35,165 of CAINEY010000059.1, forward strand.
GATCAGAACAGGGGTGGACATGGGCTTATTCTACCCTCTGGCTCTTCATTAAACAAGCCTTGGATGACCCACGGAAGTCCGTGTGAATTATCATTTGACATTAATAAGGATATTGTTTATAATCTTAAAGCATTGCTCTATCGTAACAAGAAAGAAGTGGAGGTGGCTCTAACATGAAAAGAACCTATCAACCGAGCAAACGTAAGCATCAGAAAATGGCCGGTTTCAGAGCACGAATGAAAACTGCGGGTGGCCGCAAGGTATTGGCCCGTCGGCGTGCAAAAGGCAGAGAGGTCTTAACCGCTTAAAAGAGTCACCCATCGGGTGATTTTTTTATCGTTATGAAAAAACTGTACCGCGTCAAGAAGAACCGTGAATTCACGCGCATCATGAATCAGAAGCGCTTTGTGAGTTGCCCGTCCTTCAGCGTCTACTATGCCCCGCGGGCGGAAGCGATCAGCCGGATCGGCATTTCCGTCGGCAAGAAACTCGGGGGTGCCGTTGTCCGCAATAAGGTGAAACGCCAGGTGCGGATGATGGTGCAGCACATCACGGGTTTTGATGAGAAATTTGATTGTATAATCTTGGTGAGAATGGCATACTTAAAACAAGCTTTTGCGGAGAATGAACATGACCTCGCGAAGAGCTTTACCACCATCCGACTAAAGTCCAGTGCTTTATCGATAAAGGAGACGCATGAAACGACTGTTCAATAAGAAAATCCTCTTAGCCTTGGTGATCTTGTTCGGTTTGACCGGCTGTATCGCCCAAGACTTCGTCATCACGCTGGAGACGCCGTGGATCCCCGACATGTGGGCCGGTTCCAACAGCTGGTTCGAAGCCCTCTTTGTGTACCCGCTGGCCCAAGCCGTCAACTTCCTGACGCCGTTTGTGACCGTCACCGGGGCGATCGTGCTGGTTACGCTGCTGGTGAAAGTGCTCACCTTCGGGCTGACCGTCAAATCGACCGTGGCTTCGCAGAAGATGCAGTTTATCAATCCGGAACTGCAGAAGATCCAAGCCAAATACGCCGGCAAGAACGACAACGAATCCAAGATGAAGATGTCGCAGGAAATGAATGCCCTCTATGCCCATCACGGAATCAACCCGTTTGCGGCCATTGGAACGATGTTCATCCAGTTCCCGGTCATCATCGCCATGTACCAAGCCGTTCAACACGCGGATGCCGTGAAGAACAGCTCCTTGTTTGGGTATGCGCTGTCCAACTCGCCCCAACAAGCCATCACGGACGGCCAATGGCTGTTTGTGGTCATCTTTGTTTTGATGGGCGTGACCCAGTTCTTGTCGATGAAACTGCCGACCTGGTTGGCCAAGCAACGCAAGAAAAAAGCCCCGATCCGTTTGGGCGAAAAAGAAACCAAAGGTCCCAACACCGACATGATGATGTATACGTCGATGGGGATGATCCTGGTCTTTGCCTTCAGCTGGCCCACCGCCATGAGCCTGTACTGGCTGGTTAGCTCTGCCGGTCAAGCCCTGCAGACGCTCTACATCCAAAAGAAATACATTGATCCCGAGGTCAACTGATGAAACGCTACACCGGAAAAACCCTGGACGAATGCTTGGCGCAAGCCGCACAGGATAAAGGCGTAGCCGTCGAAGCCCTGCGCTACACCAAGTCCGAAGAGAAGGGCGGCTTTCTCAACCTGAGTACGACCGTCATCATCGACGTTCAAGGTCCTGAAGACATCGTGGCCTTCATCGAAAGCTACCTGGCGACCTACTTCAAAAACATCGATCTGGACGTCAAGGTCAACGTGACGCTCGAGGACGGAACCTTCAATGTCCTCTTGGATGCGGAAAACAACGCCATCCTCATCGGACGCAGCGGAGCGACCCTGCATGCGATCAACACCGTGTTGCGCGGAGCGGTCAATGCGCAGTTCAAATCGAAAGTCAACGTGTTGGTCGACATCAACGGTTACAAACAAGACCGTTATGAGAAGGTTCGTGCCTTGGCCGACCGCATGGCGAAAAACGTCCTGCGCACCAAGATCGCCGTCGTGTTGGATCCCTTGCCCAACGATGAACGCAAGGTCATCCACCAGCACCTCAGCGGGATGGCGCACATCAAAACCGAAAGCATCGGCGAAGGCAGTAACCGTCGCTTAAAAATCCTTTACGTCAAAGACAAGGCTTAGCTCACGCTGAGCCTTTTTCTTGTATAATAAAGAGACCGTATGAAACTGATTGTCGGATTGGGAAACCCCGGTAAAACCTATGCCTTGACTCGCCACAACGTGGGATTCATGGCCGTCAATGCGCAGATCAACGATCTGAAGCTTTCGATCACCGAGAAATTCAAAGGTGAACTCAGCACGTGGCAACGTAACGGCGAAACCGTGCTCCTCTTCAAACCGCACACCTACATGAACCTTTCCGGAGAAGCCGTCCGCTTAGTCATGGACTTCTATAAACTGTCCTTAAGTGATCTCTTAGTCATCTACGATGACTTGGATCTGCCGGTTGGCAAGATCCGCTTGCGGGAGAAAGGCAGTGCCGGAGGCCATAACGGGATGAAATCGATCATCCAACACCTCGGCTCCCAAGACTTCGCCCGTTGCCGGATCGGCATTGACAAGAACCCGCTCTACGACACCAAAGACTACGTCCTCGGCCGCTTTACCGCCGCTGAAGAACCGCACGTCATCGACGCATTACGCAAGGCTCAAGCCATCATGATCGACTTTGGGACAATATCCTTCGTCGACCTCATGAACAAGCACCACAAACCGTGAACTTCTTTCTCGACCGCTTAATCGCCCACCCCCTTATCGATTCCTTTTCACGTGCCGACGTGACCTTTTCCCATGTCTCCTTGACTCAAGAAGCCATCTTAGCCGCAACAGCGTTTAAAGCGAAACCCCAAACCCTTGTCTGGGTCAAAGCTAACCTGTATCAAGCGGAGCGCCTACACGCGAAACTGCAGTGGTGGTTGGGGGATCAAGCCCTTTTAGTCGCCAGTGAAGAATCGTTACGGGTCGAAGCCATCGCGGCTTCTCCTGAACTCAATGTCGGACGCATCGATGCGCTTTCGAAAGTCATCGACGGCACTCCGCACGTCATTGTCACGCATTTGGGTGCCTTTTTACGGTATCTGCCCACCCCAAAGACCTTTAGCGAACTGACCCTGCACATCCGTACGGATCAAACGATCGCCCCCAAGGTCCTCTTGGAACAATTGCGCCGGATGGGGTATACCGAAACCGCCAAGGTCGATCAACCCGCCACCATGGCGCATCGCGGCGGGATCATCGATGTGTTCCCGATCAATCGCGATGAACCGATCCGGATCGAGTTTTTCGATAACCTCATCGAAAGCATCCGAACTTTTGACTTATCCACCCAACGTTCGTTGGAAACCGTCGCGAATCTGGATGTCGATCCGGCCAGTGATCTCATCTTCACCGATATGGAGATCGGAGCGATTGAAGCCAAACTCAATCAACGCCTCGACAAGGTTCTGGATGGATCGCATCGCTTGCGCCTTCAGGAACTCATCGATCGAGATCTGGAACTCATGCGGTTACGGGTCAAAGAGAACCACTTGTACCGGTACCGTTGTCTGTGCCCCGACACGGCAACCCTCACCGATTATCTGAAGAGTCCGCTGATCGTCCTCTCCACCGAAGAAGACCTTCAGGAACATCGCCTGACCTTGGTGACCGAAACCACCGATTACCTCAAAGAACTGGTTGATGATCACCAGGCTTTACCCTTCTATGACGTCTATGCGGATTATGCACGAACCTTAGCCGGACATCGTACTAATGCGTTGAAACGCTTTGAAGCAGCCCCGGTGCACTTGCCGTTTCGTGAACTGGATGTGCCGGTTCAAACCTTGGCGACGCATGTCTCGCTCTTGGAGAAACAACTCCTCACCAAAACCGTGGTCTGTTGTCTTAAAGAAGCCGAAATCAAAGAACTGGTTCCGCATCTGCAAGAGCGTCACATTCCGTATAAACTGCGTTTTGGAACCAACGATGACATCAAGTTGATCCTGCTTCACAAAGACCTCGATGAAGGCTTTGAGCTCTTGGATGCGCACATTGTTGTTTACTCCTCCAAAGAACTCTTCAATCACAAGGTCTTCATCGGACGCTATTCCACCAAGTTCAAAGAAGCCCAAACCCTGCAATCTTACCAGGAACTTCAACCCGGGGACTACGTGGTTCATCATCAGCATGGTGTGGGTCAGTACTTGGGCATCATCACCCGCGAGTTCGAAGGCCGTCATCGCGATTATTTACACATCGTCTACAAAGCCAATGCGGCCCTCTATGTTCCCTTGGAGCAGTTTCAGCTCGTCCGTAAGTTCGTCTCCAAAGAAGGGGTCGTTCCCAAACTGCACACCTTAGGCAGTAACGAATGGAAGAAGACCAAAGCCAAACTCAAACAGAACGTCTTGGAGTTGGCTGAACGTTTGATTGCCTTGTATGGCACCCGTGAACAAGCCATTGCCTATGCCTTCGGACCCGACAGCGAGCTTCAAAAAGCCTTTGAAGACGAGTTTGAGTATCCTTTGACACCCGATCAGTCGCAAGCCGTTGACGACATTAAAGCCGATTTGCGCAAGCCCGTTCCCATGGATCGGCTCTTGTGCGGCGATGTCGGTTTCGGAAAGACCGAAGTGGCCATCCGTGCGGCGTTTAAAGTCGTCACGGAACACAAGCAAGTGGCTTTCCTGTGCCCAACGACCGTCTTATCGGCCCAGCACTACCACACCTTCTCCCGCCGCTACAAGAACTACCCCATCAACGTCGCTCTCATCAACCGCTTTACCCCCGACAGCCACGTCAAAACGATCCTGGAGGGGCTCAAACACGGTCAAATCGACGTGTTGATCGGAACCCACCGTTTACTTTCTAAGGACGTTAAATTCAAGGATCTGGGACTCTTGGTGGTCGACGAAGAACAACGCTTCGGGGTCGAGCACAAAGAGAAGATCAAAGAACTCAAAACCGGAGTCCATGTGTTGTCTTTAAGTGCGACACCTATTCCAAGGACCCTTCAGATGTCCTTGGTGGGCGTGCGTGCTCTTTCACAACTCGACAGTCCGCCGCTCAACCGTTTACCGGTTTTGACCTACGTCATCGAGAAAAGCCGACCCCTCATCAAAGACATCATTCAACGCGAACTCGGACGAGGCGGCCAGGTCTTTTACCTCTACAACCGCGTGGAAGACATCCACACGGAAGCCTATCGCCTCAAACAAGACTTCCCCGACATCGAGATCGCCGTCGCTCACGGACAAATGCATCGCGATGAGATCGAGGACGTCATGATGAAGTTCACCGAGAACCAGGTCCAGATCTTGGTGTGCACCACCATCGTGGAAACCGGCATCGACATCCCCAACGCCAACACGATCCTCATCGATCGGGCGGATACCTTTGGCTTGGCTCAGCTCTATCAAATCAAAGGACGAGTCGGCCGATCCGACCGCTTGGCGTATGCGTATCTGATGGTCAACCCCAAGAAACAGCTCTCGGAGATCGCCGCTAAACGTTTACAGTCGATCAAAGAGTTCACCGAACTGGGCTCCGGGTATAAGATCGCCATGCGTGACCTTACCATTCGTGGGGCCGGGGAGATGTTGGGGGATGCCCAAAGCGGCTTCATTGATACCGTCGGCATCGACATGTACATCGAGATGCTGGAAGCGGCGATCAAGGAAAAGAAAACCGGCATCGTCGTGGAAGACAAAGAACCGGAAGTTCGAACCCCCATGGCTATTGATGGCTACATCCCGCAACAATTCGAACCCAAAGACTTTGAAAAACTGAGCCTCTACCAAACCATCGATAAGGCCGACACCCAAAAAGACCTCAAAGCCCTTCAGGATCGCACCGTCGATCTCTACGGGAAACTCCCGCGTTCCGTTGAACTGCTTTTCGAGAAGAAACGCTGGGAACTCTTACTCAACTCCCCGCTAGTCGATTCAGCCAAAGAACACAAGCATCAGATGACTTTACGCTTCACCAAAGCCTGGTCCGACTCCATCGATGGGGTCAAACTCTTCGAAACCGTTTCGGCCATCTCTCCCAACGTTCAACTCAAGTACACCTTGGGACAGATCGAACTCCATCTCCCCAAAACCGAGGACGACTGGCTCTTTACCGCCACAGCCGTCCTTCAAGCCGCGGCTAACATCCCGCCTAGGAACCCCCATGCGCATTGATCAATACCTTAAGATTGCCCGACTCGTTAAACGCCGTCCCGTCTCCAAAGCCTTGGCCGACCAACAACGGGTCCTCATCAACGGAAAAGCCGCTAAACCGGCCGCGGACGTCAAAGTCGGCGATGCCGTTGACCTTTATTTTGGTCATCGCCATCTCAAAGTCAAAGTCCTGGAACTAGCCGACTCCATCAAGAAGGCTCAATCGATGACCCTTTACGAGATCCTCATCGATGAACGCATCTACCCGGAAACACCTCAAACACCTTGAATCCACGCTTGAACCCGTTATAATGGAGGTACCATGACGAAAAAACGTTTGCGCTTCAAATACAAAAACCTCACGATGTCCCTGTTGTTTGTTGTGGGTGGCATCATCCTGTTGATTCCGGTCATCAATGAAGTCTTGACTACCATCGAACTCAACAAGACCCTGACCGAAGTCCGGGCTCAACTGAGTGCCTTGGAAGAAGAGAACCAAGTCCTGCAAGACCAAGTCAACAAACTCAACGATGAGGATTACATCATCAGTTACGCACGTGGGGTGTACATGCTGTCCAAGGACGGGGAGAAGATTTACTCGATCGTGGACGAAAACGGCGATTAACGGGCAATGCCCGTTTTTTCATCCACGCATATCCCTATAAAAAGAACGCCTAGCGTGTTAGAATGTGTGGGCAAAAAGGAGACTCTATGAAACGACCTGTGATTTTCATTGTCATGGACGGCGTCGGTTACACCGATAGCACCTACGGAAATGCCGTAAAAGCCGCCCATACCCCCACCCTCCATCGTCTCGAACAAACCGTTCCGTTTACCACCATCAAAGCCCACGGGACTGCCGTAGGCTTACCGTCGGATGACGACATGGGCAACTCCGAAGTCGGGCACAACGCCATCGGCTGCGGACAGATCTACGCCCAAGGCGCCAAATTGGTCAATGCCGCCATCGAAAGCGGGGAGATCTATCAATCCCCGACCTGGCGCAGCGTGGCTGATAACGCCAAATCCAGCACGCTGCATTTCATCGGACTTCTGTCGGATGGTAATGTGCATTCCCACATCGATCACCTGATCAGCTTGGTCAAACAAGCCAAGAAGGAAGGCATCCGTAAGGTTCGCCTGCATGTCCTCTTGGATGGCCGTGACGTTCCTGAAACCAGCGGACTGATCTACCTCGAAAAGATCGAAGCCGTGTTGAGCCAGCTCAACGATGCAAGCTTTGATGCCCGCATTGCCTCCGGCGGCGGACGCATGAAAGTCACCATGGACCGTTACGAAGCCGAATGGGGCATGGTGGAAATCGGTTGGAAGACCCACGTGTTGGGCGAAGGCCGTCAGTTTGCCTCCGCCGCCCAAGCCGTGACCACCTATCGTGATGAACTCAAAGTGAATGATCAGAACCTGCCGGCGTTTGTGATCGCTGAAGGCGGAAAACCAGTCGGAACCATCAATGATGGCGACTCCGTGGTGTTCTTCAACTTCCGCGGTGACCGTGCCTTGGAAATCTCCCGTGCTTTCGAAGAGTCCAATTTCATGAAGTTTGATCGCGTCAGAGTCCCGAAGGTCGTTTATGCCGGAATGCTGCAATACGATGGCGACCTTCAGATTCCCAAGATGTTCTTGGTTTCCCCGCCGCGCATTACCCACACCTTATCCGAACACCTCGTCAAACACGGGATCAACCAATACGCCATTTCCGAAACGCAGAAGTTCGGTCACATGACCTACTTCTGGAACGGTAACCGCACCGAAAAGTTCGACACAGTCCTCGAAACCTACGCCGAGATCAAATCCGACCTGGTTCCCTTCGAACAACGTCCTTGGATGAAAGCCGCCGAAATCACCGATGAACTCATCAAAGCCATCGAATCCGGTAAGTACGGCTTCTTGCGAGCCAACTACCCCAACGGCGATATGGTCGGTCATACCGGAAGTTACGCGGCGACGATCATTGGGGTCGAAACCGTCGATCTCCAATTGGCCCGAGTCATCGAAGCGATCAAGAAGGTCAACGGGATCCTCGTCGTTACGGCTGATCATGGCAATGCGGATGAGATGTACGAAAAATCCAAAGATCCCAACGCCACGCCCAAGCCGAAAACCTCCCACACCCTCAACCCGGTTCCCTTCTTTATCATCGGGAAGGACGTGAACCTCAAACAAGGCAACTTCGGCTTAGCTAACATTGCCTCAACCCTCGCTGACCTCTTGGAAGTCGATAAAGATCCCAACTGGTTGGAAAGCCTCATCGCTTAATTCAAAGCATCCCGTGGGGGATGCTTTTTTTCTTGACAGAACCCAAAGGATGTCTATAATGTTAGTGAACACTAACATAGAGGTAACCATGCCCAGGATTCAACGCCCACAACCGGAAGGCGTCCGTCAGCGTTTATTGGAAGCAGCTCTTGACTGCTTCACCCACCAAGGCATCAAAGGCAGTTCCACCAAGGTGATTGCTCGCGAAGCCCAGGTCTCGGAGATGACACTTTTTCGAACATTCGAGACGAAACAAGCCTTGATCGATGCGGTGTTTGAGCCGGTCATCTCGGCGCACCGCGAACTTCGCAACACCTCGGATCTGCGTCAGCACCTGATGGAACGGCTGCGTTTCGTTCGGGAACATCAACGGGTGCTTCGTATTCTGTTTGATGCCACTGCCCAACCGGAGATCCGGTTGATGGAGACCCTGATGGAAGAAGTTAAACTCCAAATCCAACAGGTAAAACTGACCATCGATCCGGATATAGCAATGCGTGTGATCACCGGCACCATGTTGAGTGCGCTGGTCTTTGCGCACGATGAAGCTGCAGATCGTCAGGTTGTTGATGCACTCATGGCGTGGCTTACCCCAAGAGAGGAAAAATGACATGTTGAGTCCGATTTTGATTGCTTTATTGATGGGGGTTGCGTACCTGATGACCCCTTGGTTATTGAAACATCGCCTGGCCCTGTACATCGGGGTGTGGGGCGTAACGTTGGCTGGGGTGATGGGCCAGGATCTTGTGATCATGACCCCGATCGTCAAAGGGATGCTGGGATTTGCGTTTCTGTATGTGGTCATGCTGACCGGAGCGTTGGATCCGAGCTGGAAATTGACGCGTAAACTGAAGAGTGTACGCGGTATCTACTCGATTTTGGGCTTTGTGCTGTTGATTGCCCATCCGCTCAATTACGCCTTCGAAGTGCTTAGCGGAACACGTGCCATTCCGGTTTTCGGTGTCGCGGCGTTTGTAATCATGATCCCACTCTTTATCACCAGCTACATGGTCATTCGAAAACGCATGAAACCAAGAACGTGGACACGACTTCAACAATGGGCTTACCTCAGTTATGGATTGATCCTGATTCACTTGATCGTTAACGGGACCACCCCACAAAACAAGATCGTTGCGGTGGCGCTCTTTGTGATCTATGGTGGACTAAAAACACGGCTAATCATACACTCGCGAACGAAACGGACAGTCTCTGTGAACGCCAACGCTTAACACTATGTTTAAAAACCACCGATCCGGGTGGTTTTTCACTTAACGGGATGGACATTCAAACGCTTAACCCCTACTATAAGAACAGTCAAGCAAAGCGTTAACTAAAACCAAGGAGATACATGCCGACTTTTGAACTAATGATGGCCTTCATGGGCTTTAACCTGATCAGTTTCGGGTTGATGGGATTCGATAAACAACGGGCTATCCATCATCAATGGCGCATCTCCGAAACAACGCTGCTGAGTGTGGCTTTGTTTGGTGGATCCTTGGGAATTCTCTTTGGAATGTTTGTTTTTCATCATAAAACCGCAAAGCCGTTGTTTTTTATCGGAGTCCCCGTGATCCTCGGGATCCAAGCCGTAGTATTACTTCAGCTCCTATAACACAAAACCCTCTTTCGAGGGTTTTTATTCTAGATTAAGCAGGTTCAACTTACAAATCAAGGCTATGGTTTTCGCGTCGGTTTGGGTTTGATTCATTACCGAGGCATTGAGTTCATCCAAGGTCATGGTTTTGACATTGAGGAACTCGTGGTGATCCAGCTTCTGACCCACAAACGTACTTTTCGGAGCGATATAGAGGTGAATGATCTCGTTGAGGTAACCGGGTGAAGGGTAAAGTTGACCGGCAGGGATGATTTCTTGGGCACTGTAGCCCGTTTCTTCGATGAGTTCGCGTTGGGCGGCATCCAGCGGATCTTCGCCGGGTTCCAGTTTACCGGCCGGGAACTCCGTGAGGACCGTTTGGAAGGCATAGCGGAACTGGTCGACCATCAGCCAGTTTCCGTGCTCATCGCGGGCAGCCACACAGACCCCGCCGGGATGGCGCACCACTTCGCGCATCGACGGATCCCCGTTGGGTAAGCGGATGCGGTCATGAACGACGGAGATGATGCGTCCGGTGTATTGAAGGGTGGAATCGAGTCGGGTTTCATGCAGGTCCATGGGTTCAGTATACCACAAGGTTGTTTGTCGGGGCGGGGGCGGGTTTGGTATAATGAACACACGGAGAACCCTATGAAGCACGGTCTGTTCATCACTTTTGAAGGCCCTGACGGCAGCGGAAAGACCACGGTCAGCACTTTCGTCGTGGAACAACTGCGTTCAATGGGACATTCCGTGGTGCACACCCGTGAACCCGGGGGTGTCGATATCGCCGAACAGATCCGCAAGGTGATCTTGGATCCCAAGAACACCGCGATGGACGTGAAAACCGAAGCTTTGTTGTATGCGGCCAGCCGCCGACAACACTTGGTAGAAAAGGTCTTACCGGCGCTTAACGCCAATCAGATCGTGATCTGTGACCGTTTTATCGATTCGTCCTTGGCGTATCAAGGGGTCGGCCGTCAGATCGGATTTGAGGAAGTGTACGCCATCAATGCCTTCGCCATCGATAACCATCTTCCGGATCTCACCGTGTATTTGGATGTGGATGCGCAATCCGGACTCGATCGCATCGGGGATCGTCATTTCCTGGATCGACTGGATCGGGAAGCGGTGGAATTTCATCAACGCGTGGTGGACGGATATCGTTTGGTGCGCGAACGGTTTAGGGATCGCATTGTCGTGGTGGACGCTAACCGGGAAGTCTCTGCGGTTCAACAGGATGCTTTAGCGGTGGTCCTGCGTGCGGTCAACGCACATGACTAGATCGCTTCTGGAAACCCGCCAACCAGTCGTGTTTCGCGTGCTTTACAATGCGCTGAAGCACAAACAAGCCTCGCACGCCTACCTGTTTACCGGACCCAAGGGAACGCACATGAGTGAAGCGGCGATGTTGTTTGCGCAAGCCTTAGTTTGCCCTCATCGTAATCCCTGGCCGTGTGAAACCTGTGAGGTGTGTCAACGCATTAGTAACGGGCACTTTGCGGATCTGGTGGTTTTGGATGGAACCCAAAGCACCATCAAGAAAGAAGCCGTGTTGTCCCTTCAGGAACAGTTCTCAAAAACAGCACTGGAAAGCTACGGAAAGAAGATCTACGTGGTCAACGGTGCGGAGAATGCCACGCCGGAAGCCCTCAACAGCCTCTTAAAGTTTCTGGAAGAACCTTCCGGAAACGATACGTACGCGGTGCTCATCTCCGAACATCCTGAAGCTCTCTTGGAAACGATCGTTTCCCGGTGCCAAGTCTTGGCCTTCAAACCGCAAAGCCGTCAGGATCTGATGGAAGAAGCCGGACCCGAAGGCGGAGATCCGTATGAGGTCCACCTGTTGACCCAACTCGTCAACAACGTCGAAGGCATGAAAGAACTGCGCGATAACGACGAGTTCAAAGCCGCGTTGGACCACTTTGGTATCTTTATCGAAGAGTATGCCCGGGCACCCTATCGCGGGGAGCTGTATCTGCAGACTCAACTTCTAGCCAAGAAGAAAGACGGGGAACGCACCAAGGATTCGGCTGCACTCGATCGCTTACGCTTGACCTACTTCTTCAAGATCGGGATGTTGTTTTTCAAAGACATGCTGTTTCATGACGGAACCCCGTCTCCGGTGTGGAAACAACGCATGAATGCCATACGGCCGATGATCGATCCGATGGCCGCCTTTCACCGCTTCAACGATGCCCAGGATAAAATCAATGCCAATGCCAATCTGAGCCTGCTCATTGATTCTGTCCTTTATCACCTCAAGGAGGTTACCCATGACTGAAACAAGTCATCCTTATCCCTATGTGTATGCCGTCCGTTTCGAAGGCAATAAGAAAGCCTATTCGTTTGGATTCAGTGACGCCACCTTAGCCGTCAATGACGCCGTGGTGGTGGAAACGTCCCGCGGTGTTGAGTTAGGAACCGTTGTGACGCCGGCTCACGAAACAGCCAACGTCAACATCCCCTCGGAACTCAAACCGATCTTGCGCAAAGCTTCGCCCAGCGACATCAACCGGCACCACAGCAACGCCGAAGCCGCCAAGGAAGCCGTCAAGATCATTGAAGCCGACATCAAGAAGCTCAAACTCAACATGACCCTGGTCAGTGCCGATTACACCTTGGATCGATCCAAGATCGTGGTCGTGTACGTGGCTGATGAACGGGTCGATTTCAGAGACCTGCTTAAAGAGTTGGCCGGGCACTTGCATTGCCGCATCGAACTGCGTCAGATCGGTCCCCGCGATAAAGCCAAAGTGATCGGCGGTATCGGAACCTGCGGTCAGGAAACGTGCTGTTCGCGCTTCAAATCCGACTTTGATGTCATCTCCATCAACATGGCCAAGAACCAGAACCTGGCCCTCAACATCCAGAAACTTTCCGGTCAATGCGGAAAACTCATGTGCTGTCTCAAGTACGAAGATGAGAACTACAAGTGCATGAAAGAAGGCTGTCCGAAGATGAACGAGCAGATCGACTACAACGGTAAGCGTTACCGGGTCACCTCGATCAACCTCTTGACCCGTCAAGCGAAGCTGGAAAACCGTGAAGAATCCCTGTTCTTGGGCTTCGATGAAGCGTTCAAGGACTATACCCCGCGCACCAATGAGAAGACAGAAGAGCTTTCAAAATGATTTGACCAGCCTTTACCTGGTCGCTACCCCCATCGGAAACCTATCCGAAATGACCCCGCGTGCCATCGAGGTGCTTAAGAGTGTGTCGGTGATTGCGGCGGAAGATACGCGCAACACCCAGAAGCTGCTTCAGCACTTTCAGATCGAAACCCGCCTGATCAGTCATCACGCCTACAACGAGAAAGAAAGTGCCCAAGGCATTCTCAAACTCTTGGAGTCAGGACAAAACGTGGCCTTGGTGTCGGATGCCGGTTATCCGCTCATCAGCGATCCGGGTTATATGGTCGTTCAAGCCGTCCTTCAAGCCGGCTACAACGTCATTCCCGTCAGCGGTTCCAGCGCAGCCCTCAATGCTTTGATTGCCTCCGGATTGGTCACACAACCCTTCCTGTTCTACGGGTTCTTGCCCAGTACCGACAAGGACTTCCGTCAAGCCCTCAATCAGCTCAAAGCTTATCCGATGACGCTCATCTTCTATGAAGCCCCGCACCGCATTAAGAAGACCTTAGCCAAGATGATTCCCCTTTTAGGCGATCGTAAAGCGGTGATTGCCCGTGAACTCACCAAGAAGTTTGAAGAGTTCTTGCGTGGAACCCTCAGCGAACTCGCCGAGTTGGACGAGGAGTTCAAAGGCGAACTGGTTCTGATTGTCGAAGGCAACGGCGATCCTAAACCGGAAGTGGTCGATCTCAGTGAAATCAACGAACGCATTCAGGCTTATATCGACAGCGGCATCTCGGCTTCTCAAGCCATCCGTCAAGTCGCCGAAGAGTCCGGACTCAACAAACACGATCTTTACAACGCCTACCATAAAACCGGAGACGTGTCCTAAAAACCGTTCTCTCGTTAAAAAAGCCTTACTTTACACATTATGTCCATGTATTCACATGGACTTTTTGTATAATGAAAGAGACAAGGAGAACACATATGGAACTCAAAGGATCCAAAACCGAAAAGAACCTGGAAGCCGCATTTGCCGGCGAATCCATGGCTCGCAACAAGTACACCTACTACGCCGCCAAGGCTCGTGAAGAAGGTCTTCACCAAATGGCAGACTACTTCTTAGAAACCGCCCGCAACGAACAAGAACACGCCTTCTTGTGGTTCAAAGCCCTGCATGGCGGAGAAGTGCCCACGACGGCTGTGAACTTGGTGGATGCAGCTGCCGGTGAACACTACGAATGGACGACGATGTACAAAGAATTCGCCGCGACGGCCAAAGAAGAAGGCTTCAATAAGATTGCTTATCTGATGGAACAAGTCGGCATCATCGAAAACCGTCACGAAAACCGCTACAACGATCTCTTAAAGAACCTCAAAGAAGGCAAGGTCTACACCAAAGACGAAAAGGTCATTTGGGAATGCGACATTTGCGGCTATCAGGTGGAAGCGACCAGTGCCCCGAAACTGTGCCCGGTCTGTGGTAATCCGCAAGCTTACTTCTCGATGGACGTTAAGAACTACTAATCAAACAGCTCCCCAAAAGGGAGCTTTTTAATGCGCCGTGATTTCTCCTTCCTTTACAATTCCCGTTCTTCTCCCTATAATATGGGCACACATCAACCTCAGCAGTCAGATTTGATCGTTGTGCCTAGAGAGTCGGCGGATGGTGCAAGCCGAACACAACCCAGATCCCATGAGCTGAATTCCCGTTGACGCTTCCAGCGATATCGGATCGAGGGCACCCGTCAGGGTGAACTAAGGTGGTACCACGCAGAAGCGTCCTTAGCGGACGCTTTTCTTTTCTCAAAAGGAGACTGTATGAAAACCGACAAGAACTATTATCTGACAACAGCCATTGCCTATACGTCCGGCAAGCCGCACATTGGCAACATCTACGAGATCGTTCTCGCGGATGCGATAGCACGCCGTAAACGTCAGGAAGGCTACAACGTCTTCTTCATGACCGGTACCGATGAACACGGCCAGAAGATCGAAGAAAAGGCCAAAGCAGCCGGGAAAGACCCCCAAGCCTTTGTGGATGAAGTGGCCGGCGTGATCCGCGGGCTTTTCGACCTGATGAACACGTCCTACGACAAGTTCATCCGCACCACCGATCCCGACCATGAACGCATCGTTCAAGACATCTTCAAGAAACTCTACGATCAGGGCGACATCGTTAAAGGAGAATACGAAGGTTGGTATTGCGTCCCGGACGAATCCTTCTACACCGAATCGCAACTCATTGACGGGAAATGCCCGGACTGCGGACGTGACGTTCAAAAAGCCAAAGAAGAGTCTTACTTCTTTAAACTCAGCAATTACACCGACCGTTTAGTCAAACACATCGAAGACCACCCCGAGTTCATCCAACCTGAAAGCCGCAAGAACGAAATGTTGAATAACTTCATCAAGCCGGGCTTGCAGGATCTGGCGGTTTCACGCACGTCCTTTAAATGGGGCATCCCCGTCACCTTCAACGACAAGCACGTCATTTACGTGTGGATCGATGCCTTAAGCAACTACATCACCGGCTTAGGTTTTGACATCAATGGCAACCACAGTCAGCGCTACAAGGATTTCTGGCCAGCGGATCTGCATCTGATCGGTAAAGACATCCTGCGCTTCCACACGATTTATTGGCCAATCATGTTGATGGCCTTGGGTCAACCCTTACCGAAACAAGTCTTCGGTCATCCGTGGTTACTTGTCGGTGAAGGCAAGATGTCCAAATCCAAAGGCAATGTGATCTACGCCGATGATCTGGTGAAGCTCTTTGGGGTGGATGCGGTACGGTATTTGATGCTGTACGAAATGCCGTTTGCCCAAGACGGGACCTTAACGTATGACCTCATGGTGGAACGCATCAACGCTGACTTGGCCAATATCTTAGGCAACCTGGTCAACCGGACCCTTACCATGGCCAACAAGTACTTTGACGGAGTCTTGGAGAATCCCAAAGCCATTGCCTTCCCGGATGAAGAACTGATGGCCTTGGCCTTGGAAACGCCCAAGAAGATTCAAACCAGCATGGATGCCCTGCGCGTGCAGGAATCCATCGACGCAATCATTGACCTCTTGCGTCGCTCCAACAAATACATCGATGAGACGACGCCGTGGGCTTTAGCCAAAGACCCCAAGGATCTCCCGCGCTTAAAGACCGTCATCTACAACCTCTGTGAAGCCATCCGTTTTGCGGCGGTGGCCCTGACGCCGTATCTGCCGGAAACCTCGGCCAAGATTCTGGATCAGCTCAATACTTCCGCACGCAGTTTGGATACGTTGACGACGTTTGGGAACTTGGTCGATGGAACGAAGATTACGACTCAACCCACCATCCTTTTCCAGCGCCTTGATGTCAATGAAGTCATGGATAAGGTCAATCCGGCTCCGGCCAAACTCGAGCTCAAGCCTGAAGTCACGATCGATGACTTCGCGAAGCTCGATCTGCGCATCGGAACGGTCCTGAGCTGCGAGAACCATCCGGATTCGGATAAACTGCTGGTGTCGCAAGTCCAGATCGGTCCGGAAACCCGTCAGATCGTTAGTGGTTTGCGTCCGAAGTTTACAACTCAAGACCTCATTGGAAAACAGGTCGTCGTGGTTGCCAACCTCAAGCCAGTCAAACTGCGCGGGGTCCTCTCGCAAGGGATGCTCTTGGTGGGTGAAGATGGCGATGCCTTGGAACTCCTGCATTTCCATCAACTTAAAAACGGAGTCGTTCGATAAAAAAGCTGCTCACTTGAGCAGCTTTTCTTTACTTCGGAATATTATTCTCAAAGACTTGATACGGATCAGTGGCTGTGAAGCGCTGGTTACCGGCGATGATCAGTTCGACCTCATCGGCATACTCGGTGGCCACCAAGAGGTTACCCAGATTCAGGTTGTTCTGAAGGCTCATTAGTGCTGCCGACGAATGACCGCGGGCAACTAGATACGGTTGAATCTGCGTGACTTGTTCAGGAGTCAATAGGACATACGTAAACGGAGTGACGCCGTAAGCCATGTCGCGATCTTCTTCCGTAGTCAGATTGGGATTGACGAGCATGTCATAAACGGAAACGTAACGTTCCGGCGCAAAGCCCACATGGAAGAGCGGACTGCGCAGGGAAGCAAACCCGCTTTGGGCTTGCGGAAGGATCAGGATCGAGGCGGTGGGCAAGGTTCTTTCGAGGTTCATGTCCGACAAGGCGGCCCATCCTTCCACCAAGGCTATGGTCTTGGGGAAACGATCATCCAACACGAAGGTATCGGAGAGGCAGGTGGTTTCATTCTTGCACACGGTCAGACTGAAGGACCCGCGGTACACACGATCGGCAGCCATCACCGCAGCGTCGCTGAGTTTAGCCAGATCCTGCAGATAGGCATTGCGCAACTGCGCGAGGTTGATGTCGGAAGCACGCACTTCTTTATAAGCGTCCGCCGAATTCCACACAGATCTATAAACGGTCTTGTAAGTCTCGATGTTGGCGATGGACGGTGCTGTGAGAGCTAAGGCATCCGGCGAGTTGTTGAGCTCTGTCAGGACCTTGGCCCATTGGACCGGGACCGAGTACGAACGCGACATGGTTGAACCATTGTTCATGGTGTAGGTGACTCTGAAGGTCAGGGTTTCTTCATACTGGAGATCAAACGGCAAGGGCTCGTATGAAGGAGTGTACCCATCCACGGATTCGATGACATCGACGATGTTGGTGGAAGCGAACTTGTAGTTGTACTCGATCCAACGGTATTCGTTGACGATGATCTCATGCATGGCGAGGATCGTATCGATATCTTCGTCCGACGTCAAGGTTAGCGTCGTCGGAGTAATCGGGCTGTATTCCATGTAGTCGAGACTGACCGGCTGATTCAGGATGTAACCGGAGTAGTCGTTGATCAAGACCTCCACGGAAGCGATGTTGTCGCGATTGGGCAAGGCTGAAGCATACCCGAATCCCTTGGTAAGCAGTCCGCCAATCAGCAGTCCGAAGCTGATTAGGGCAATCACCAGGTAATTTAGGAACGCTTTACCTAAGTGTTTGAAACTGCGTTGAGCGATCGCATCCATCACCAGGTACAGCACTAAGCTGAAGAAGAAGGGGAAGATGAAGTTGATCGGATCGTAATACGAGGCAAACGTAATCAGCGTGTTCATGCTGTAAACGACACAGTAGAGGAAGACGATGAAGAGGGAGATGACTAAGCCGGAAACGGTCGGGAAGAACAGCTTATTGGTGAAGGGGTTCTCCGCCTTTTCCGATTTGCGGCGTTGATAGAACGCACTGCTGATCGTCGTGATGACCGCGGCGATCAGTAACCAATACGCTCCATTGAGCCAACCGGATTCCCACAGACGGGACGGAATCTCAAAGCCACTTTCAAAGAGGGCGTAGAAGGGGAAGATAATGCCAATGATCTTGTAGAGGTCTCCCAGATCGAAGCCTAGAAGAATGGTTTGCACAAACAGGATGTAGGCTCCAAAGGCCAAAATCGGCAAGAAGTTCAAGACGATCGAATACAGGAACGCATCCAGCGAAGTCCCGGTGTTCATCATCGTGAAGACCGTGACCGTCACGATCGCAAACGCAATCATCAAGGCTGCAAAGCCGCGTTCGAAGAGTTTCACAAACGTAAAGCTGTCGGTCAGGGTGATGAGTCCACCGGAGATCCACCCGATCGCAAACGGAACAGCGACAACAATAAGGGCTGCCAACAGGGTCGTCAGCAACAACTCAGATCGTTTGATCGGCAAAGCATGGTAAACATCCAGATTCTTTTTCACATTGAGATAACCCAACAGTTGAAGCGGGATCATCACCGATGTGAAGAGCAACAAGAACAGGTTGAAGAAGACCCCGACTTCCCGGATATCGTTATCGATGGCTCCGCGGGAAAGGATCTTGGCGGTAATGACAAGGATCGGATACAACGTCACCATGGCGGCACTCATGATGCCCATGTAACGCGCATTCCGTTTCAACAGAAATTTCAGGTAATCGGGTTGAAGCCGTAAGTTAAACCGCTTGGCCATAGCCTTTTGCCTCCATTTCATAAACAAATACTTCTTCCATCGTAATCGGGATTTCCTCCAAGAGCACCGGTTTGGTGGCTTGGATGTTCTTGCGGATGGATTCGATGTCTCCCTTGATGATCATCAGGAAGACGTGTCCGCGTTGTTCCAGATGCAAGGGTTTGATCGCATCGAAGAGGTCGGCGGGTTGTTCTTTGGTGTACCCGATCTGGATCTTGTGATACTGCGTACGCAGTTCTTCGATCTCGGATTGGATGGAGATGGTGCGATGATCCAAAAGGGCAATGCGGTCACAGATGTCTTCCAGTTCGCGCAGGTTGTGCGAAGAGATGACGACCGTGATTTCCCGATTGATCAGTTCATCGGTGATCAATCGCTTGAACATCAAGCGCATGACCGGATCCAAACCGTCAAAGGCTTCGTCCAGTAAGAGGACTTCCGGATCGGTCGATAAGGCCAGAATGACACTGGCTTGACGCTTCATCCCTTTGGAGAAGTCATTGACCTTGTCGGTTTCGCTTAAGCGGAAGTGTTTGAGTAAGCGTTGATAGCGTTCTTCGTTGAAGGTGGGGTAGAAGAGCTTATAGAAAGCCTTCATTTCCTTCAGATTCGTCTGTGTCAGAAAGAACGGGTCATCCGGTACAAACATGATCTTGGCTTTGACGGCCGGGTTATCGTACACCAGCTGTCCGTCAACGGTCACGGCGCCGTGATCGGGACGTAAGACTCCGCTCATTAAGCGCAGCAACGTACTCTTGCCGGCTCCGTTGGGGCCGACCAAGCCGTAGATCGATCCCTTGGGGATCTCCCAGTCGATGCCTTCAAGCACTTTCTTTTGGTCAAAGGATTTTCTGATTTGCGTCAATGTGATCATCGGCGGTTCTCCTTGTAGATGGATGTGATCATGTCGATCAAGGTTTGGGCGGGGACGCCGAAATGCTTTACGTATTCGATGTCCTTGCGCAGTGCACTGAGTTTGTCGTTCATCAGGGCACTGAGGTCCTGGCGGGTATCACGGATATAATACCCTTTTCCGGTCAATGAATACACCAATCCGTCTTTTTCCAGCTCTCCGTACGCTTTGACTACGGTGTTGGGGTTGATCCCCAAGTCCTTGGCCAAGGTACGAATACCCGGTAAAGGATCATCGGTACGTAAGAGTCCGCTGGCGATCTGAGCCAGGACCCCTTCGATGATCTGCTGATAGATGGGTGTACTGCTCTGTCCGTTCACTACGATCATGGCAGTCCTCCTTTACAGCTAACTGTACTATCAGTGTAGTACAGATGAGTGAACTTGTCAAATGGCATACCTGATCGACAATAATAAACAATCTTCATAGTGATTTGTTTGGGAATTGCCGTATAATAGTCCCTAGAATATGGCCCTCTCCGATCTCTACTACGTTCAAGTCAACATCACGAGTTTACTGATCCTGGTCATCATCGCTTTACGCATCCAGCACCAACATCCCGCCGGCCGTCTCAGCACGGATTTGTTTACAGGGATGTTGCTTTCCAATACCGTGCTGGTGTTTTTGGAAATGGTGCTCAATCTGACCATCGAACACCCCGGGTATGTCGGACGGGAGATCATTCTGGGCTTGTCCACCGTCTTCTACCTGTTTAATCCGGCAGTATCGGCCATCTACGTCGCTTTCGTGCTCAACTGGGTCAAAGGTAAAGAAGCTCTCACCCATCGTTTGTGGATCACCATCATGATCCCCTACATGATTTATGCGTTGTTGGTCATTGCCAGCTGTTGGACCGGCTACCTCTTCACCGTTGACGCCAATGGCCTCTACATGCGCGGGGAGGGATTCTGGGTGCTCGTTCTGACCTCCTATGGCTACTTCATCGCTGCGTTAGGCATCGTGGTTTACCGGTGGAAGCATCTGCGTTATGCCGAACGTAAGGCGCTCTTAGTGTTTGGAATCTTACCGTTTGTGGGAGGTTTGATTCAAACCTTCTTCTATGGACCGGCGGTGGTCTGGAATATGGTGACCATTGCCCTACTGATCATCTACGTGGATATCCTCAGCGGAAACCTGGATTCCGATGCGTTGACCGGCTTGGCCAATCGACGCAAACTGGCCCCAGTTCTCAAAGCCTATCGAAAAGAATACCCCGACAAGATCCTGGGGGGCATCATGATCGATGTCAATGCGTTTAAATCCATCAACGATACCTATGGCCATAAAGTCGGGGATGAAGTGCTGCTGGAAGTCACGGATACCTTGAACCGCAGTGTCTATCGAACCGATCATGTCTTCCGTTTGGGCGGGGATGAGTTTTTGATCTTAGCTGTTCTATCTAGCGCCAATCAACTCCAAGCCGTGAAGGATAAGATCAACGATAACCTGATGTTTGCCAACCAGCGCTTAGGGTATGACTTTACCGTCAGCCTCAGCTGCGGAATCAACAGTTGGTCGATGAAACAGCTTCCCCCGATGGTCGATCTGGTCAGTGACCTCGATGCGAAGATGTATGAGGAAAAACGGACGTATCATGCTTCAACCCAAAAAAGTGCAGCCATCTGAACGTATTCCCTTAAAACGGACACGATAAATAAAAGACTTAAGTGAGAGCTGACAGCCGATATTGAAGCGGCGTCAGCTCTTTCAGTTGTTGCTGTAATCTATGCTGATTGTAGAAGA
>CAINEY010000060.1 GCA_903847945.1 uncultured bacterium
CCCGCCCTTGGCGTAGACGGCCGCTTGAAGCACCAGACTGACCGCTTCGGGAATGGTCATGAAGTAACGGATGATCTCACGGTGGGTCAGGGTCAACGGTCCTCCGTTCTCGATCTGACGCTTGAAGAGCGGAATGATGGATCCGTTGGATCCCAAGACATTCCCGAAACGAACCGCCATGAATTTGGTTTCAATGGAGGGATCGATCGATTGGATGATCTGCTCGACAAAACGTTTGGTAGCACCCATGACGTTGGTCGGGTTGACGGCTTTATCGGTAGAGATCGTCACAAAGCGTTGAACCTTGTGGGCAATCGCACAGTCGATCAGGTTGAGGGATCCGAAGATGTTGTTGCGAATGGCTTCCGCCGGCATGTCTTCCATCAGCGGAACATGCTTGTGGGCTGCCGCATGAAACACGATTTCCGGTTTATAGGTCGAAAATACGGCATCAAGCTCTTCTTTTTCACGGATGCTGACAATGAGCGGAATCAGCGTAACGGATTCTTTCTTCTTGGCCATCAAGAAATTCTGATGCAAGTCATAGAGTCCATTCTCGTTGACATCCAACAGGATCAAGACCCGGGGTTTATAACTGTAGATCTGGCGAGCCAATTCACTACCGATGGAACCGGCAGCCCCGGTCACCAGGACGACTTTATCGCGAATAAAGGAATCCAGAGCCGAGTTGTCCAGATGGATGGCTCCACGCCCTAAAAGGTCTTCGATGTTGAGGTCATGCAGAGAGTTGCGGATCCCGCTGGAACTCATCATGTCTTCGGTGGATGACAGGACCTGCACTTTACACTTGGTTTCATAGCACCGGGCAATGATCTGTTTCTGGACCGGTAAAGCCACGCTTGGCATGGCCACATACAGCATCCCCACCTGATGGGTTTCCACTAAGCGAGCCAAATCATGGGTGGTACCTAATACTTGGATTCCACTGATGGCTTTGCCTTGTTTGGACGGATCATCATCGATAAACCCGATGACTTTGTTTTTATAGCGGGAGTTGGTGCTGACTTCCTTGTACAACAAGTGTCCGGCTGCTCCGGCTCCGATGATCAGGGTATTGACGAATTCGTCCCCTTGGCGCCGATTGCGTTGGGTGACCAGCGAGGTCAAGCGTTGCGAGAAGCGAACGAATTCCAAGAGTAGGATGAGAAACAGGGCTTGGATCGGATAAATCCCGAAGCGCATGCGTTGGATGAACCCCAACTGTGAAATCAGAAAGAACAGCGTGGCACCGATTACGGCCGCGATGATGACGCGGGTGGCTTCATAGACGGAAGCCATTCCGGAAATCGTCTGATCCAGTTTCAACAGTTTAAAGACGGTATAGTAAAGCACCAGGATCAGTGGGGATTGACGAAAAAGAAATTGAAAATAGTCAAACGCATCCAGACCTTGAAGGTCCACTTGCGTTACAGAGAAATCAAAACGGATAAGGATCGCGATCGCGTAGGTCAGCAGAACCAACGCCAGATCGACCCCCATCGGGAGCTGACGTTTGATCCAGGTGAGCCCTTGCTTCATTCCGTGACCTCAAGATTAGCG
>CAINEY010000061.1 GCA_903847945.1 uncultured bacterium
GACTTCGCTTGACAATGGCTAGCTTCTCCTCAAATGTGTACCTGCGATTTCTTCCACCTTTTGCTCGTCCCATCGGTTACCTCCTATGAAAAAAGTAGACATCGTTTTTATTTGAATGTCTACTTTTACTTTACTACTTCACGTTGACTCGTTTTTTTACGGCATGAACTGCAGAACCACCAACAGCACCGTCATCAAAACGATCAGGATGACCGTGATCATCGCGATGGCGTTTTGCCAGAGGGTGTTGACGTAAGTTCCCATGATGCGTTTATCATTCACCAAGAGGATCATGAAGGTCAGGATGACCGGAGTCAGGACCCCGGCGATCTGTTGCGTACTGAGGATCAGGTTCATCAGGTTCAGATTCGGCAAGAGCACCATAGCCGCCGAAATGACGATGATGAAGGTGTAGATCCCGAAGAAAGCCGGGGCTTCTTTGGCGGAGTAATCGACCCCGCTTTCCCATCCGAACGCTTCCGTGACGGCATAAGCGGTTGACAAGGGGATGATGGCGGTCGCCAGGACTGAGGCCCCAAAGAGCCCAGCTCCAAACAGAATGAAGGCATACTCGCCGGCTAGAGGTTTGAGCGCTAAAGCGGCGGCTGCGGCTGAATCGATGTGCGTGCCAGCCACATACAAGGTGGCTGCGGTACACACGATGATGAAGAACTGAACGATGTTGCCCCAAAGGGATCCCAGGTACACATCGAGTTTCTCGTACTTGTAGTCTTTCAGTCCCAGCTTCTTATCCACGATGGAAGCCTGAAGGTAGAACTGCATGTACGGTGTAATGGTCGTCCCGACTAGCCCGATGAAGGTCAGCACGAACCCGGTCTCCAGGTCAAAGGACGGGGTAATGGCTTGAATCGCGACCGAGTTCCAATCCGGACGGATCAGGAATGCAGTGATGATGTAGCCAAAGAACACAAACGTAAACAGCATCAATACTTTTTCGACTTTGACGTAGGAACCCTTGGAGACCAGGATCCAGACAAAGAAGGCAACAATTGGAACGGAGAGGTACTTGGAGACCCCGAAGAGTTCCATGGAGGCTGCCACCCCGGCGAAGTCCCCCAGCACCACCCCGAAGTTGGCCACAAACAGAATCGTCATCGCAAACAACGTGAGTTTGACTCCGAACTTCTCGCGAATAAGATCCGAGAGTCCTTTACCGGTCACCACAGCCATCCGCGCATTCATCTCTTGGATCACCGCTAACCCAATCGTCATCAGCATCAATCCCCACAGCATCCGATACCCGTAA
This sequence comes from uncultured bacterium, assembly GCA_903847945.1. Taxonomy (GTDB): domain Bacteria; phylum Bacillota_I; class Bacilli_A; order Erysipelotrichales; family Erysipelotrichaceae; genus UBA2212. Next base: position 1,268 of record CAINEY010000061.1, read on the forward strand.
GAGGCACCGACGGTGGCATAGGTCGCGATCCCGCCGGCGTCATTCCCGGCTGAAGCCGTGATGATGCCCGGACCGATGATCCCGAAGATATAAACGAGCTTCTTCCAGCGTTTCTTGAGGCCCATTACACATCCACCTTCTTCAGTTTGATGTACTCGTAGACGATGTCCATCAGCGAAACGATGCCGACCAGTTCTTCTTGTTCATCGACAACCGGCAGGATCATCAGGTTATATTTTTGCATCTGTTCCAAGGCTTCTTCGATCTTGTCGGTGTCTTTGAGGACCACCAGATCGGTCTTCATTAAGGAACGCAAGACGCGGTTGGATTTGGCGTGGATGAGATCGATCAGAGACACCACTCCCACCAGCTTTTTCTCACTGATGACGTAGACGAAGTTGGTGATGTCTTCGTCGGGTTGTTCACGACGCAACTGTTTGAGCACAGACTTGACGTTTTCGTCTTTATCGAAGGCCATCATGTCCGTCATCATCATCGAGCCGATCGTGCGATCATCGTATTCCATTAATTCCCGAATCTCTTCGGAAATGTGTTCTTCCATTTCGATCAACAGCTTCTCCGCTGTTTGATCGGTGACTTCTTCCAGGATATCGGCCGCTTCATCCTGCGGCATCATCTCCAAGACGTCGGCGGCCTGTTCGATGGGCAACTGTTCCAACAGGGCGATCTGAACTTCGGCATCGACTTCTTCTAAGACATCGGCGGCTTGTTCAGGCTCTAAGCTCTTGAAGACATCGATCTGGGCTTGTTTATCCAAGTCTTCGATGATGTCGGCGATATCGGCCGCATGCAGCGTTGTCAGCTTCGTGTAAGGCTGAGTTAACTTGAGATTATCGCGATTGGAGATGAGGGGTTGCACTTCATCCCACACAACCAGTTTATTGTGGAAAGGTTTCTTGGCCAGGGAAGCCAGGACGATCCCGACGTACTCCAAGCCCAAACGGCGCATCAAGCCGCGCAGTCCGATGTCGGCAGCAATCACGGTCCAGGTCTGATTGATAAGGCCAATACGGATGTCATTGACGCGTTCGACTTTACGGCCGTTGATATCGATGATCTGACGATCCAGAATGTCCTTAGCTAAGAAAATTGCGTTCTCCGGCGCTGACGTGAACGTGATTTGCGGGGAACTTAATTTCAAGACGAAACGATCCGATGTGGAGCGGAAGATGTCTAAGGATTCGCAGTTGATGTAGAAGGTGCGTTTTCCGCTCTTGACTTCAATGGCGCTCAAAATAGGTTTATTGGCACGAGCGTCGATTAAGACATCATTCAAATTTCCGAAGATGGAATTATCGAGATTATGGATGTCTTTGTAGAGGATTTTACTGAAAAACAGATTGTTGCTTAAGGTCACATTGGATCTCCTCTCAAGGGGTGAGAGGAGTGTTCAGAGTCCTCTCA
>CAINEY010000062.1 GCA_903847945.1 uncultured bacterium
ATAAAGGTAAATTGGACACCTTGAATATATGGTATATATACCATATAATGGAGTCTTATCGGGGGATGGGTGGATGGATCGATTTACAGTGGAGTATTTTATTAAGGCCAATGGTGAATGTCCAATCAGTGACTTCATAGACCAACAAACCCCTAAGATGCAGGCAAAGATTCTAAGAACGATCGAACTACTTGCTGTGAATGGTTCGACACTCCGGGAACCGCACAGTAAGAAACTCAACCAACACGTGTTTGAACTGCGATGTCAAACCGAAGGTGAGCGAACACGACTCCTTTATTTCTTTATTAAAGGGAAACGCATCATTCTTACCAATGGGTTTGTGAAGACGACTCAGAAGACACCGACAGCAGAAATCGCACTGGCGGAAGAGTACCGCACGATTTTTATTCAATCATTCGATTAAGTAAAAAAAGATGGAGGAAAACATGACTAGAAACTACCGAGACGATCTCCAACAGCGTTTGAAAAACCCGAAGTTTAAGGACGAGTTTGATGCGCTTGAAACAGAATTCGAAATCATTCAAGCAGTCATTGATGCGCGAAAGATGAAGAAGCTGACACAGAAAGAGCTCTCTTCGTTGACCGGTGTCAATCAGGCCGATATCAGTCGAATTGAACGTGGAATTGCGAATCCCACGGTACGTTTACTTCAAAAGTTGGCCTCAGGCATGGACATGGAACTGCATCTCTCCTTTGTCCCTAAATCGAAGTAAAGAGCCCGACATAAGCTGGGCTTAGGTTTACCCGTCGTTTCTCGCTTCGGTATGATACGATACTCCTAGTTAAAAACCTCTGACGAAAGGATCCCTATGGTCATCGTACTCATCGCATTCATCCTCATCATGACAGGCTTTGATGTTTATGTTTCCTGGCTCAACTACACGCAACGCACCAAGCCACTCCCCGAAGCCGTTAAAGGCATCTATGATGACGCGGTTTACGCAAAATGGTTGGCGTATTCGATGGAGAAGCTGAAACTGGGACTCATCCAGAAAGCTGTCTTCACGCTGATCCTGGTTGGATTTTTAGGTTGGGGGGGGTTTGCGCTCCTTAACACGTTCAGTGAATCCATCAGTACGAACCCCATCGTTTCGACGTTAGTCTTTATCGGAGCCTTCATGGGTCTTCAACTGATCGTTGGTTTGCCGTTTGAATGGTTTGATACCTTTACGATCGAAGCCAAATACGGCTTCAATAAGACTACGGTGAAGACCTTCTGGATTGATCAGGTCAAAGGATTGGTTTTAGGGATCGTGTTAGGGGGACTCCTCCTCATGGCCCTTCAAAGCCTGTATCTGGCTTTCCAGAACGCCATCCTGGAGTTTGCGGTCTGGGCTTACGTGTTCACCTCGGTGGTAACGCTGGTGATGTTTGTGGTGGGGAAAGTGTTTGTGCGTTTCTTCAATAAACTCAAACCGGTCGCTGATCTGGAACTCAAAGCCAAAGTCGATGAACTGGCACACAAGTGCGGATTCCAGGTCAAGTCGGTCTTTGAGATGGATGCCTCCAAACGCTCAACCAAGCTCAACGGCTTCTACACCGGATTCGGTAAAGTCGGGGAGATCGTTCTCTACGATACCCTCATCGCTAAAATGTCGCATGAGGAGATCTTAGCGGTTTTGGCGCATGAACTGGGTCACGCCAAACACAAGGATACCCTGCGATTAATGGCTATCCAAAACGGGATGATGGTCTATTATATTGCCCTGATTACGTTGATCCTAAGTGTTCCTGAACTCTTCACCCCCTTTGGGTTTGAAGGGATTCACTTCGGGTTTGCCTTGATCCTGTTTTCGATCCTGGTGGAACCCTTGAGCTTACTCTTGGGCATTGTCAGTAATGCCTTGTCCCGCATCGCCGAAACCAAAGCCGATGCGTATGCTGTCCAGATGACCTCCAAGGAAACGATGGGGCAGGTGTTAAAGACACTGGCTGCGGAGAACTTCAGTAACCTCAATCCGCATCCCGTGTATGTGGCCCTGCATTACACCCATCCCCCCATGGATCAACGCCTAAGCGACCTTCAAAAAGTTAACTAACCATTCCTTCGGGAATGGTTTTTCTTAGAGTAGGAGAAAGCTGTTCAGTGAAGTATAAGGTTAACAAGACTAATAAACAGTAGATATTCATCCATAATTATTGATAAAGTAATACATATGAAGTTATAATGTAGGTGAAGGATGGAATAATAAATGAAAGAACGCAGCACAACACTCCAAGTCCGTATCAACCCTGAACTTAAAGAATCCGCAGAAGCCATCTTGGCTGAACTGGGATTGAGTACATCTCAAGCGGTCTCTATTTTTCTGAAGCAGATCGTCTTAACAAGTGCCATTCCGTTTAGAGTGGGATTACCTGAACCCAACGTCAGAACCAAAGAAGCTCTCGCAGAAATCGATGCGAAAATCGCAGGTCGCTTACCTCGTCAAGGGCAAACGGCCGAAGAGCTGTTTACTGACTTAGGGATCTGAACGAATGAAGGGTGGGGGAAGTAGTTTGTTGATCGATCAAAGTAAAGCATTTCGCAAGGATGTGAGAGCTTGCGAGGAGCGAGGACTACCCATAGAGGAACTGCGACTCGTGATCTTAACGCTTTCACGAAGAGAGAAACTTGATCCGAAGTATCGGGATCACAAGTTGGTTGGAGGGTATCATAGTTACCGAGAGTGTCATATCCAGCCCGATTGGTTACTCATTTATCGCATTGATCATCAATGCTTATACCTAACTCGAACAGGAACTCATTCCGATCTCTATTAACCTAACCATTCCTTCGGGAATGGTTTTTAAGCTGGGAAGTGAACATCCCAAAGCTTGAAGCGACTTAAGTTGAAGTCAGTTCATCGGTCAGGCTACTAAAGAAAGACTCACTCCAAAACTCGACTTGATTCGGTTTCTTGATAAAGTTGAGGACATCTTCTTTCGCTAAACGATAATCGATCGAAACAAACCGTTCGATTAACGTGCGCTTGAGTACATCCAGAGTGAGTTGCTGATGCGCTTGAAGAAAACCTGAATCGACTAGTCGGGCATTGAGATGTTTCAGATTGACCGGTGTTTTACGAGCGATGTAGAAGGCGAAATCATACAAGTCTCTGCCTTTGACACGTTTCTTCCATGACCGACACAACACCGCATGGATCTTACCAGCAAACAGCGATGGTAAATCATACAAGGTGACTTCGTAAGGAATGGGAAGTTGCTTATACTTGGTTTCAAACTGTGCAAAAGGCGGTGGAGCAATATCCACTTCAAATTTCACTTTGACTAACTCACCCCCGCCGATTTGTATCGCTAACACCTCATCCGGATAGAAAGTAAGCATCAGTTCCTTCGTTTCACCTTTGACGAATGCCGAATTGATGGAGGATTCCCGACTTTTTACCTTGGTGCTGATCACCAAGTTAAGTCCATAAGATTGGAGTTCAAGTTCAAGACCCGGGATGTATTTCTCAAAGTTGAATGCCGGATCGACCCTTCTTAATGAGAAATCCAGGTCTTCTGAAAACCGATCCAAACCATAAAAAATGCGAAGTGCCGTGCCACCATAAAAGGCGGCCTCTTTGAAGAATCCGACCCGCGATAAACCGCACAGAACGATTTCCTGGACGACTTCTTTGATGGCGTTGCGTTTGTCATGGTCGGTGATCACCGGATGCAGATTAATCATTTGTTGAAGTAAGGTTTCCATGTCGCTTGTTCTCCTTGATCAGGTAAGCCAATAGTAATCGGTGATTTCGTGTTTTGTAATACTGAGACAGCTGAATTAAGGTTGTAAAGTCTAGTGAATGAAAGCGTTGTTCATCTATACGGTAGAAATCAAACAAGACCGACAATAACTCTTTTTGATTGCTACAGGGCTCAAGCGTATAGATCAGATCGCAAATGGCCTTTTCCGGAGTTGCCTGAATGAAGCTGTAACCTCGTTCTTCATGAAGGCGTGTTTCAAGACTGAAAACACGCTGGGGAACATCGCGATAAGTAAAGACACCAAATGGAGTATTAAACAGCTTTCGGCGTCGCTTATGCGTCGTTGCTGAAGTGTACTTATAGACCGTTTCTGGAATTAACCCATGCTGCGCTAAGGCAAACTCAAAGGATAGGTAAGAAGGTCCATAGAGTGCAGAAGCCAAGCAATAGCCAGGTACCGATCGGTCTGTTTCGTATAAGCCACGATTAAAGGGGATCAGTTCTTTCTTTTTGATCATCAAACTGATCTTAGCTAAAGGATTGGCGTAATCGTGGAGCTCTTGCAAGAGAATAGGGGTTGTTTTTATCATATATTCTCCAGATAAACCAATAATAATGGATTAACTGGAGAAAATCAATCACTATTCAAGATATTTTCTGCTAATGAGTTAACTTAGGTCAACAATCCGACTCAGAATAAATAAGGTTAAATAACTACTTGACATAACAAGGTAGTAGGTATAGACTGGTAGCGAACGAGGTGCTTATGAACGCTCAGTTTAAAAAAGGGGTCTTAGAGCTGATTGTCTTGCAGATCGTCGCTCAAAAAGACCGATACGGGTATGAACTGGTCGAAGAAGTCTCCAAGGCGGTGGAAGTCAACGAAGGCACGATCTATCCGCTCCTCAAACGACTCACCAACGATCATTGCTTCGACACCTACATCGTGGAATCCGCGGAAGGACCACCCCGCAAGTATTACCGCATTACGCCCTCCGGCAAAGTTCAGCTCGCTGAACTGGCTGCCGAATGGATCGCATTTACCGAAAGTGTCAATCACTTCATGAAGGGAACCTGACCATGACCAAACAAGCCTTTCTGGATAAACTGAGAAGCCGCCTCAGCATCCTCGACGATAACGAAGTCGAAGACATCCTCTCCGAATACGCCGCTCACATTGACCAAAAGGTCGCCTCCGGCAAGACCGAAGAACAAGCCATTGCCGATTTCGGCGACTTCAACGAACTCGTCAAAGCCATCCTGAGCGCCTACAAGATCAAGGACAACGCCGACTCAGGTTCCACCGGTCAATTCAAAACGTGGCTCCACAACGCCATCGATGAGATCTCGGCCTTCATGAAACCCCTCATCGATCGCGTCGGAACGCTTCAAGGCGATCAGATCGGTTACTTCATTGCTTACCTGTTTCTGACGCTCATCACCATCTGGCTGGTCCAGATCCCGTTCTGGCTGATCGACGGCTTAGGAAACCTCATCTTGCGCATCATCCCGTTTGTGGGTGGAGCGTTGGGCACCATCTTGTCCATCTTCATCAAACTGGCCCAAGTTGTGGTCTCGGTGATCATCCTGATCTACGGGATCCAACGGGCCATCGAAGCAGCCACCCAGAAGAAAGCCGTCGACTTCGGGATCGTCATCAACGACAAACCCATCGTCGAAGCGAAGTTCAATGCGGAACCCAAGGTCAACCCTGAACCCAAAACCACGGTCAACGTAACGGTCGAACCCAAAGCACAAACGGTCGAAACGCCCAAAGTTGCGGAACTACCCAAAGCGCCGCAAGCCGCGATCCCGCCGGTCGAACCGGTGAGTGAACCGGCGAAAAAGAAACCGGTCATCTTACCGGCCATCGGATCCTTCTTCATCTTGTTGTTTAAAGCGTTTGTGGTCGTCTGCATGATTCCGGGCGTGATGATCGCCTTGGGCCTCTTTGTGGTCCTGGGCATCCTGATTGCCTTGCTGGTGAAGGGGATTGCCTTCTTTGGGCTCTTCCTCATCATCATCGGACTCTTGGTCGCCACGACCACGGTCCTCGACATGATCCGGACCACGGTCTTTGGAAAGAAGGCCCATCATGCGTAGACTGCTCGGACGACTGATGTTCAGCTTCCTGCTGATTGGGATCGGCAGTGCCTTGTTCTTCTTTGAAGTCACGGAGTTCCGGTATGAGGACGGTATCGGCCTCTCCATCGGTGGAAATGTGGAAGTGGTGACCGATACCTACAGTTTGGACAACATCGACCAAGTCGATGCCAACGGGGCCACGATCGTGATCGATGATGCGCAAGTCGGTATCAAAGTCGACATTGCCTACAACGCCGACATCACCGAAGTCCAAGCCCGCACCTACACGATCATCACCGACTGCGCGGTCAATGCTACCACCCTGTGCCAAACCACCGCCAAAGACAAAGTAACGACCCTGGTCATCACCTACGATCACCTGGAGAGCCGGTTCAACCCCAAAGCCCTCATCGACATCCTGATCGATCAGGCCAAAGACAAAGTCATCCTCAACGTCTTCAACCTGACCATTCCCAAGGTCACCATCACCGTCAGTTCCGAAAACCTCAACCGCATCAAATAAGCCCCAAAGACACCGCATCAGCGGTGTCTTCTTTTATGTTTTCGCCCATCGACTGACAAATTTCCAGAGAAGTGTTCATGTTATAATCAAACTATGTTCAACCTTGTGCGTCGAATCATCAAAAACGACCTGAGCATTCGCGTGCGCTTGGCTTTTCTCATCAGCATCTTTACCATTCTGCCCACGCTTTCCATCGTCTCTTTTACGATCTTTACCCTTCAGAACACCTTACGCAATGAAATCATCAGTTCAAATCGCTTCCAGATGCAGTGGGCGAATCAGTTTGTGGATGATCTGGTCCTTAAAGCCGATGCCGTGTTCAACACGATCCGCATCTATCCCGATCTGGATGAGAACTTACTGAAAACCGGTGATCAGAACGCAGAAACCCAATTGGCGTCCTACACCTACATGAAAGACCTCTTGAACGTGTTCTATTACTCCAACTCGGTCTTTATCGATCGCTTATCGGTTGGATCCAAAGCCGGCTTGAAGTCGTTTGCGATCGACAGCTCGATCCAATGGGTCATCAACGAAACCGATGACCTCAAACCGTGGGAAGACGCCAGCCTTTACTTTGAACGCAGCGGGAATTCCGTTACGGTTTACCGCGCCATCAAACGCTTTGAGGATCGTCAAACCATCGGTTACATGTCCATCCGGCTCAACGAAACCGTCACATCCCAGCTGCAGAACATCCTGCAGATCGATGCCGACAGCACATTCTTTATGTTGGATGAATCCAACAAGATCATCCTTTCCGGAGGCAATGTCACGGCATTCAGCGACTTTGATCAAATCGACTTTGAAGAACCCCTACAAAGCCTCGGCAAGAATTTCGTGTTCACCACGACCCTGCGCGGCGGCGATTTGAAATTGATCAAACTGGTTCCGCAAACCATGGTGAGTCAAAACACCGGACTCATCCTTTTAGCCGGGATCTTCATTTCCTTGGGCTTTGTCGGCTTGGCCATCTACTTATCGACCCTCTTCTCCACCCGCATCACCAAGCCCATCATCTCACTGGCCAACACGATGCGCAGTGTCGACATCGAAGCCTTCAAACTGCGGGAAA
>CAINEY010000063.1 GCA_903847945.1 uncultured bacterium
CCCGCCTGGAGAAAGTCCCGACCCCGATCGGCATCATGATGATGGACGATCGCTTGGGAGCGCGCGCTTAAACCAACCTGAACGGCTCTGCCGTTCTTTTTTATGGGTGGTATAATGAGCGTAGTTTGTGGAGGATGTTCTATGGCCTTTGATCGGGCAAAAGCCCATTTAGCGCAGTTTCAATTTGAAAACCGCATTCAAACCTTTGACGTGTCCAGTGCCACCGTGGAGTTGGCGGCTGCGGCACTAAGTACCGATCCGCACCGCATCGCCAAGACCTTGGCCTTTCGCGATGGGGAGAATTACCTCTTGGTCGTGACTGCGGGGGACGGAAAGATTGATAACGCCAAGTTCAAAGCGACCTTCGGGATGAAGGCGCGCATGCTGGATCCGCAGGATACCGAAGCCTTGGTGGGTCATGCGGTCGGTGGGGTATGTCCTTTTGGCGTTCATCCGGGAGGACGCATTGCCTTGGATGTGTCGATGAAGCGCTTTGTGAGTGTGTTTCCAGCTGTCGGCAGTTCGAACTCTGCCGTTGAACTATCGCCGCAAGAATTGGAGCAAGCAGCTCAAACCACCCTGTGGGTGGATGTCTGTAAGGACTGGGAGTAAAACCATGGAAGAACGGATCCTCAAAGTTGGACTCATCGGAATCGGTGGGATCGCCCAAAAAGCGTATCTGCCGATTTTGGGGGCTTTACCGAATGTGGAAGTCTTGGCGTGCACTCGCAACGTCGAGACCTTAAAGAAGGTCATGACGAAGTATCGTTTGAATCACGGGATGACGGAAGTTTCTGAGCTGATCGCCATGAAGCCGGATGCGGTGTTTGTGTGTTCGGCAACGGAAGCCCATCTGGAACACGCCTTAGCCGTCATCAACGCCGGGATCCCGTTACACTTGGATAAACCGGCGACACTGGATGAAGTGAGTACCCGTCAGATCGTCGAGTTGGCTCAACGGAAGAATGTGCCCTTGATGATTGGTTTCAACCGGCGCTTTGTGCCGGTCGTCGCCAAGATCAAAGCCCTGGGTACTCCGGATCTCATCCTGCTTCAAAAGAACCGGATGATTCCGCAAGGGGATACGATCCGGCACTTGGTGTTTGATGACTACATCCATGTGGTGGATACGTGCCGATTCCTTTTAGGGGAACCGGTTCTAAGGGTCGATGCCCGAGGAACTTACCTTGGAGATCGCTTGACACAAGTCGTTACCCATTACCACAGTGAACACAGCCAAGCCATCGGCATCATGAACTACAAAAACGGGGTCTTTGAGGAAGTGCTGGAAGTGATGCGGAATGGGGAGAAGTGGATCGTGCGTCAACTCGACAGTGTAGAACACTATCACCACGACACCCAACACATCGTTACCCGTTCCAGTTGGGAGCCGACCTTGACCAAGCGGGGATTCGAAGCGATGATCACGCACTTCCTGGACGGTGTTCGAACGGGGAACCCCTTCGATCCATCGGCTCAGGACAGCCTGGAAACCCATCGGGTGTGTGAGCTCATCGTCCAACAACTTGAAAAAAACCGGATCGTTTAGATCCGGTTTTTGATGTAGGCATCAACGATGGCTTCTAGGAAGAGCTGCGTGGCATGATCGAAACGATTGGGAATCGGGGAGTCGACATCCAAGACCCCAATCACATTGCCGTCCACGATCATCGGAACCACGCATTCCGATTGCGAAGCGCTGTCACAGGCCACATGACCCTCAAACGCATGGACATCGGGAATATTCAGCGTTTTCTTCTGCGCCGCTGCTGTGCCGCAGACGCCTTTATTCAGATAAAGGTGGACACAGGCAGGCTTGCCTTGGAAAGGGCCCAGAACCAAGTGCCCTTCCTTATAGAGGTAGAATCCGGCCCAGTTGAGATCCGGCAGACTGGTGTAGATCAATGAACTGAGATTGGCTAGATTAGCGATGTCGTCGGCTTCGTCTTCGATAAGGGCTTGGGCTTGTTGTGCCAAGAGGGTGAGATCCGTTGTTCCTGTGAGGTCGTGCATGTTTTCATTTTAGCACACCTGTGCTATAGTGGGGTCGTGAACAGGGGAGCCTCACGGCTGAGATGTTTCAAGACAGACC